>DATMKA010000183.1:0-10538 GCA_035553595.1 Thermoplasmatota archaeon
CTTCTGGGCTATCCCCCCGGAGTGACCAACATGAAGGTTGCCGCCCCCCTCCTCGTCCTGCTCCTCACCCTCTCCGTCGCCCTTGCCGGGTGCATGGACGGCGAGGAGGCCCCCGAGGACCCCGCCACGGCCGCGAACGCCACCCGCACGGACACCGACCCCGTGGACCCCGCCGACCCCATGGACGAGGCGCCCGCCACGGGTGACGCCGACGACCCCGGCAGCCGCGCCCACAAGCACGACTACTGGGGCGAGCGCACCGAAGTGGTGCTCGTGGACGGCGAGTACACTCCCTGGGACGGCTGCATCTACAACTACGACGCGCCCGTCCCCCGCTTCCGCAACGGGTGCTTCTGGGTGGAGATGGGCAACGGCTCCGTCGTGTACCAGGGCACCGCCGTCCTCACCGTGACCGCCACCTGGAGCGACCCGAAGACCACGGGCGTGGCCTTCGACTACAAGGACGCCGAGAAGGACAACTCCGGCACCCTCATCGAGCTCACCTCCGGCGTGGCCCACGAGATTCCCGTGACGCCGAGCACCGCCGACATCCCCCACAGCAAGCAGAGCCGCTGGGCCTTCCGCTTCATGGCGGGCGGCTCGGCCCCCATCATGAACATGCAGGGGCCCATCCACGTGGTCATCGCCATCAAGCGCGGCCTCGACCTCCCCCTCGACCCGCCCCACCCCAACTTCTGGGGCGGCAAGACGGAGCTCGACCTCGGCACCATCACGGGCACCCTGAAGCCTGTTCAGAAGGAGTTCCTCCTGTTCGGCCCCGTGTGGGACTACATCCGCCTCCCCGAGGGCACCATCATTCCCCCCGGCACCGGCCAGGTGACCGTCCACTTCACCTACACCGTGAAGGACCCCGTGCAGAACGTCGAGTATCGCGTGTGGCCGCTCTACGCGAGCGCCCAGCACCCCTACATGATGGGGGTGGAGGACGAGGACGTGCAGCTTGAAGCCGGCAGCGGCAGCTTCACCCTGCAGGTGGAGCCCGAGATGACGGACTCGCCCTACGCCACCACGAGCCAGTGGCGCTTCAGCCTGTGGCAGGGCCAGAGCGCGCCCGGCACCGGCTTCCCCCTGCCAAGCTCCTGGTTCGGCGGCGGCAGCCCCTTCGACCGCGACATCGACTACACCTGGCACATCGTCCTCACGAAGGCCGGCGCCGAGGCCGCGCCCATGTCCATGGGCGGGGACGAGTGAGCGCGTCGTTTCAATGACCGCGACACTCAGCTTAATGTACCAGCAACCGAGGGGGTTCGCATGCGCGGCCCCCTCGCCCCCTTCGCAGTTCTCCTCGCGGCCTCCCTCCTGCTTGCCGGGTGCATGAGCGACGACCCGGCGCCCCCGCCCTCCGGGAAGCAGAAGGGGGACACCAAGGAGGCGCCCCCCGTGGACACGGGAAGCCCCCTCGACGATGCGAGCGCCACGGGGGACGCGAGCGACCCCGGCAGCCGCGCCCACAGGCACGACTACTGGGGCGGCAAGACCGAGGTGGTGCTCCTCGACGGCACCTACCCGCTCGATTTCTTCTGTGCCGAGGACGCCCTCGTGTTCCACTTCGGGTGCGTCATCATCGGCATGGGGAACGGCTCCGTCGTGTACCAGGGCACGAGCCGCCTCACCCTCGCCGCCACCTGGGACGACCCGACGCTCACGGGCCTCGCCTTCCGGTACCGGGATGCGGCCGCCATGCATGACGAGCTCACCCCGCTGCAGTCCGGCGTGAGCGTGGAGATCCCCGTGACGGCCGCGACGGCGGACATCCCCCACAGCAAGGAGAGCAAGTGGGAGTTCCAGCTCATGGCCACGAGCGCCGCCGGCACCGGGTACGGCATCGGCGTGCCCGTGAAGCTCGTCGTCACCATCTACCGCGGCCTCGACCTCCCCCTGGACCCGCCTCACCCCAACTTCTGGGGCGACAAGGCGGAGCTGCCGCTTGCGACCGTGAACGGCACCCTGAAGAAGCCCGAGTTTGACGCCGTTGCGTTCCACCGCGAGATGGACCGCATCACGCTCCCCCCGCCCGCCATCGTGCCCCCTGGCACGGACCGCCTCCTTGTGCAGTACACCTGGACCGTGCGCGACCCCCAGCCTGGCGTGGACTACCACCTGTACCCCGTGTACAAGACGGCGCGGGACACCACCTGGCAGGACGACCGCGACGCGAAAGACCTTGGTGCGGGGAAGGGCGAGTACGTGGTCATGGTGGACCCCGACATGACCGACTCGCCCTATGCCACCGAGAGCGCGTGGGCCTTCTCGTTCATCCAGTACCACAGCGTCGCCGGCACTCCCGCCACCGCTGGCGGGCTCCTCACCTCGGCGTGGCAGCGGGAGATCGATTACACGGTAACGGTCACGGCCTTCCGGGACGTGACGCCCACGGGAACGGAGTAATCACTCCGCAAGATTGCGCCGGAGCCCGGCCTCCCGGTTCATGAACGTCATGAGGGGGCCTGCGAGGAGCGCCGCCACCTTCCCGTCGCGCGTGAGCCGGTACCGGATGCGGACGCGGGCCCCCTCCAGCGTCACGTGCTTCTCCACGAGGCCCTCGGCCTGCAGCGACGCGAGCTTGTCGGTGAGGGTGCGGCTGCTGACGCCCGGGAGGGCTGCCTGAAGCTCCGAGAAGCGACGCTCCCCTTCCGTGGAGAGGACGAACAGCAGCTCCAGGCACCAAGGCGCGAGGATTGGCTCCGCGCCGCGGATGCAGGCATCCCGCCACGCGTGGGCCTCGCCAGGGACGGGCCGCCGGGAGAGCAGGGCGAGGAGGGCGTCGCCGTGCAGGACGCTTGCCGCCTTCGCGCCGCGGAAGGCGGCCTTCAGGGCGGCGTCGGGCTTTGGGGATGCACTGTGCCGGGACACAGCAGCTTTGCGGGGGCTCACGTTACCCTGATGGTTCCCGGGACACATGAAGCCGCATGAACCCGTGGCTCGTGGGCGCGGGCGCCTTGGCGCTCCTTCTTGGCACCGCCCACTCCTACCTGGGCGAGCGGTACGTCCTCATGCGCCTCTTCCGCCGCCCCCTGCCGCCCCTCTTCGGGGACGACACGTTCACGCGGCGGACCCTCCGCTTCCAGTGGCACCTCCTCACCCTTGCCTGGTGGGGGATGGGTGGGTATCTCCTGCTCTCGCCGACGGACCCGGTGGCGGTCAGGGCGGTGGCGGCCACGTTTGCGGCCTCCGCGCTCTTTACGCTCGGGATGTCGCGGGGCCGTCACCTTGCGTGGGCGCTCATGGGGGCGATCTCAGGCCTCGCCTTCGCGGGCGCGTGAGGGGCCCGTGAAACGGCGCAGCACGAGCCACCAGTAGAGGAGCATCCACGCCACGAACAGGATCCAGCCCAGGTGCGCGTGGGCCTCCTGGAGCGCGACACCGCCCCACTGGTACCCGACGAGGGCGAGGGCCACGAGGCGGATCAGGTTCGCCACGTACACGCCGAGAAGGCCCAATCCGAGGAGAAGCGCGAAGCGGGCGGGGGGCGTCCGCTCCTCCCAGGCGTGCATGCCGAAGACGCCGAGGAACAGGACTGCCGGCTGCAGCCCCGCGCACACGAGACCCACGCCGAGCACCAGGAGGCCGCGCGGCGTCTCCAGGAACACCGTTTGGCCGGCGGTGGCGGCCTCGAACCCGAAGAGGGCGAGGACGGCGCCCAAGGGCGCGACGAGGCCGTGGGCGATGAAGCCGTCGATGGGGGAGGAGCCGCCCGCCGCGGCTGTCGTGAGGGCGGCATCCACCGCGTAGATGCCGAGGGGCGCTGCAAGGAGCGGGAAGCTCCAGGCGACGGCGGCGCTCACGCGGGGCCGCGAGACGAAGGGGGCGGCGGCAAGCAGGGCGGCCCCGTAAGCGAGGATGGCGAGCTCGGGAAGATCGAGGGAGGAACCGCGGAGGAGGTTCCAGGAAAGCACGCCTCCGGCCGCGAGAAGGCCCAGGAGGGCCACGAGGAGACCGCGGCGGCCGGGCGCCAACGAGGGGCTTTGGGGCGCAGGGGCATCAGTGCGACCCCGTCCCGAGAGGAGGGCGAGGAGCCCACCAAACGCCAGGAGGAGGCCACCAATGATCCTTGACTCATGCGCGAGGACCTGCAGGAGGATGAGGGCACCGTACCCGGCAAGGCCCAGCCCTGCGAGGAAGAGGAGGACACGCGCGCCTTCGTTGCGGTGGCTCATCCGGGGACCTCGCGGCGAGGCCCCCGGAGGCGGGCTTAGGCGCTCTGGTTCAGCGGGCGAAGAAGGGGGCCGTTGGCGGCCCTCGGGATTACTGGAGCCCCAGCTGCTTCGCGATCACGATGTGCTGGATCTCGTTGGTGCCCTCATAGATCTGGGTCACCTTGGCGTCGCGGAAGTAGCGCTCCACGGGGTAGTCCGTGGTGTAGCCGTTGCCGCCGTGGATCTGCACCGCTTCGGTGGCGGCCCACATGGCGAGGTCCGTGGCGTACATCTTCGCCATCGACGCCTCCTTCGTGTAGGGGCGGTCGTTGTCCTTGAGCCAGGCCGCGTGCTGGATGAGGAAGCGGGCCGCGTCCACCTTGGTGGCCATGTCCGCGATCTTGAACTGGATGGCCTGGAAGCTCCCGATCTTCTTGCCGAACTGCTCGCGCTCCTTGGCGTACTTGATGCTCTCCTCGAGGCAGGCGCGAGCAATCCCGAGCCCTTGGGCGCCGATGCCGATGCGGCTGCCGTCGAGGCTCTTCATGCCGATCTTGAAACCGTCCCCTTCCTTGCCGATGAGGCGGTCCGCGGGGACGATGCAGTCTTCGAGATGGACGGTGCTCGTGACGGAGCCGCGGATGCCCATCTTGTGCTCCCGGGCGCCGAGCTTGAAGCCGGGGAGGCTGCGGTCGCACACGAAGGCGCTGATGCCCCGGTTGCCGGCCTTGGGGTCCGTGCGGGCCATCACGATGAAGTGGTCGGAGACGTGGCCGTTCGTGACCCAGATTTTCGTGCCGTTGAGGCGGTAGTGGTCGCCCTCGCGCACGGCGGTGGCGGCAAGGCCGCCGGGGTCGGAGCCGGCGTTGGGCTCGCTCTGGCAGAAGGCGCCGATGGCCTCGCCGCGCGCGAGGCGGGGGAGGAAGCGCTGCTTCTGCTCTTCGCTGCCGCTTACCAGGAGGGGGACGGCGGCCACGGAGGTGTGCACGGCGTAGGTGACGCCCACGGAGGCGTCCCACCGGGACAGCTCCTCGATGATCTGGACGTAGGTCTGGTAGTTGAGGCCGGCGCCGCCGTACTCCACGGGGGTGATGGGGCCGAGGAGACCGAGGTCCGCGAGGCGCTTCATGATGTCGTGGGGGAACTCGCCCGCGGCGTCGCGGTGCTTCGCGGAGGGGGCCACCTCGCGCTCACAGAACTCGCGAACCGTCTGGAGGATAAGCCGCTGCTCGTCCGTGAACGAGAAGTCCATGGGAATCGTTTCGGCAGAGAAGCGGGGGGTTATGAAGGTTCCTGGTGGCGCGGCTCAGGGAAGATAGGTCCAGGGGACACCCGACGGGAAGGGGCACGAGTGGACGGCCGGGCGCAGGAACGCCGTCCCGTAGGTGACGTCGTCCACCACGACCTGGCCGCCCGCGCTTTCGGGCCCCATGGGAAGGAAGGCGAAGAACAGTTGGGTGGCCGTGGCATCCCCCATCGGAGGGAAGGTGAAGTGGGCCTGCTGGAAGCCCCGCTGGAAGGCGGGCGTGGGAGTCCAGGTGGTGAGCGACAGGACGGGCTCCTCCTCGCCCACGAGGTAGACGCCAGCCACGACCGCCACACGGTTCCCCGGGGTGGGCGCATGGAGCCACGCCGACACCTGCAGGGGGGCGCTCACCGTTCCCGCGAGAGGGCGCTGACCGAGGGCTTGGACGAGGATGGGAACCTCGCTCGCCGCGTCGCGGGGGTCGTAAGTGACGCGCACGGCGCCGTCCCGCGCCTCCGGATTGAGGCGGGAGGCATCGCCAAGGCGCGGCCCCCACTCGAGGCGGCTTGCCGGATGCTCCGAGCCGCGCAGGGGGCGGAAGGACCACCCGGGGACGAGGACGTCGCTCCGATTCTCGAGAAGGCCGGGGGCGAGGCCCGCAACCCCCGTGAGAAGCTCGTTCGTGAGGGGCTCCCCGGTTTCGAAGGCGGAGGCGAGCCCCAGCTCGAAGTCGGCATTCACGAGCGGGTTCACCGGGTAGGGCTCCCCGCTCTCCCAACCGAGGACGCCGGGGCAGTCCGCCGCGCCCCCGGGCGGGACGAGCGGCAGGGACGTCAGGAGGAGCGCGAGGACGAGGAGCAGGGGGCGGAGCCGCGTCATGGGAGCACCATCCCTTGCGCGCCCGCCTCGGCGCCGCGGAGGAACCCGTCGAACCGGGGTGGGTCCGCCTGGAAGGCGAGGGGCGCCATGCCTGGCGCCTGCAGGACGAGGACGGCCTCGGGGACGCCGTTGCGGTCGAAGTCACCGAAGCTGAGCCCGGTGGGAAGCTCCGAGGGGAGCCACCGCGTGAGGGCCGGGGGCTCGGAGGTGACGCGCGCGCCTTCATCGTGCACACCCGGCGTCCGCGAGAGGGCGATGGCGCCGGGGGAGCGGAGGCGGAACACGTTATCGTCCCCGGTGACGCGGACCGTGTGGCCGAGAAGCTGCCCCACCATGAGGTGGCCGGAGCCGGGGACGCGGACGTCCCCCAGGGGCGTGTAGTGGATTCCCTCGAGGCGCGACCCGTTGCCGCCCACCTCGATGACGCTCGACCCGTCCGAGAGGGACCCGAACAGGAGACCGTCCCGGAAGGCCCGGAACGTGTCCTTGATGCCATCGTAGCGAACGTCCCGAGTGGCCACCACGGTGACGTTGCGCGTGAGACCGCTGGTCTCGATGGTGGCGGTGCCTTGCACGTAGTGGAGGCCTTCCTGGAGGAGCGCCCCATTGAGGCGGACGCTGCCCGCGTGAAGGAAATACTTCCCCTTGGCGGCCGCGTCGAGGGCCGCCTGGCCCCCGGGAGCGTACCGGAGGAGGTCGAGGCGGTGCGGCATGGGCTCGGGGTTCACGGGGAAGGGCTCGTAGGCGAAGCGGTGGCCCTTGCCCGAAATCTTGAGGACGCCAGTGTAGCGGACCGTGCGGTTGAACTCGCTGAAGCGGCCGGAGATGGCCACGTCGCCGTTCCCGTGGAGGCACCCCTCGTACCGGTTGCGGTCGCCGCCGGCGCGCAGCACGTCGCCTTCCGCGGTTCGGTTGGCGAAGAGAACGCACCCGGCGCCCGTGGGCACGGAAGCCCGCAGGTGGTTGCCCGTGCTCGCCTCCCGGTCGTTGAACTGGGCGTAGCTGCCCCGCTCCTCGAGCAGGTGGAGGGCGGTGCCGGCGAGCATGAACAGGCCGGCGAAGACGACGGCGAGGACCTTAGGGTAAGGTGCCATGCTCCTGCGGCCCGGGAGAAGCCGCCTTGCCTCCCATGCGTTTCGCCTCCCGTTCGTTTTCCCATTTTTCCATCTCGCGGTACAGCACGATGCCCTCCCGGAGGATGATGGCCATCCCGGGCACCAGAATGAACATAAAGTATCCCAACTTCGAGCGGAGGAGTTTGAGCAGTAACCCCCACCAGGGGATCTGGCCCACGTACTTCCCCTCGACCATCTCGGGCTTCACCACGAAGGGATCGGGGTCCTCGTTGGCGTCGCCCTGGGTGATGTAGCGGACGCGGCCGCCGTCCGTGAGGCGCTCGACAATGCGGTGGGTGTAGAGGGTTTTGCTCCCCACCTTGTCGTGGAACGTGATCACGTCTCCCACCTGCAGCGTGGTCGGGTCCACCTTCTCCACGAAGATGACGTCCCCGGGGTGGAAGAAGGGGACCATGCTTCCCGAGAGCACCGTGTACGCCTGGTCGGCGCCCACGAGGGAGGGCGCGGCATAGGCGAGGCCCGGCAGCACGATGGCCAAGCAGAGGAGGGTTCCGAGGACCTGCGTGGCCCAGTGCTTGCGGACGCGCTGGACGCGCCCGGCCCAACCTGCCTCAGTTGAGGTCGGCGTCGTTGACGCTTGCGAGGTACCAGGTGAAGGTGACGCGGAGCTGCTCGACAGCGACCCTTCCTTGAGCTTCCGGAGGCAGCGCGCGAGGGTCGAAGACCACCTCCACCTCGAAGGGGCTTCCGCCGCGGGCGCTTGCTGCGGGGGGAGGGAGGTCGTTGACGCCGGCCTCGAGCTCCCGGAGGCTGAGGCGACCGTCCCGGTTCCCGAGGAGGGGGTTGCGATCGATCTCGCGGAGGAGGTCCCGGCCCTTGTCCGCACCAGAGAGAAGGTCGTCATCCCGGTAGCGCAAACGGGTGAGGAAGAGGGCGTCTGCGAGGTGGAGGCTGGCGGCCTTGTCGGCGTTGGTGTGGACGTTGCGGACGTCGAAGTCGAGGTCATGGAGGTCCCCCGGGAGAAGGGCTCCGGTGGAGAGGGTGACGACGCCGCGGGACCGGTCCCCGGGCGCCATGTTGGAGTGGCCGATGAAGGCTCCGTTCTCGCCCCGGCCCCCCACCTGCAGGTCAATGGCCTGCACGAAGAGGAGCCCGGCATGGGTCTCGGAAGCCTCGCTCACGGAGAGGTGGTACCCCGCACCGACGAAGCCCGCGGCAAAGGCGATGAGGGCGACGCTGAGGGCAGCGCGCCGGTAGCCTCCAAAGCCAGCGGGATTGGTCACGGGTCAAGCCTCCCCAAATAACGAAGCCGGTGCGCAGCCCGGAGGCCACGACACCGGCAGGGGCGCCCTCGGGCGCCAGGTGGGTCAACGGTTCGGATTAGCTGAGGTCCGCGTCGGCGGCCTGGCTGAGGTAGAACGTGAAGTCCACGCTCACCTGGTCGCGCTTGAGGTCGTTGCCGGCAGCGGGGCTGAACTGCACGGTCACGGCGAGGCTCTTGCCGGTGGCGCCGGGGTCGGCGAGGTCCTTGAAGACGCCAGCGAGCTTGGCGTCGGCGAGGGTGTTGGCGCGGCCGTCCGCGTCGAGGTCGCCGATCTGGCCGAGGAGGCTCGTGCCGTCGTAGCTGAAGGTGGTGAGGATGAGGAACTTGTCGAGGCCCACGGTGCTCACGCCGCCATCCTCGGGGTCGGCGGGGTTGCCCTGGTCGTCGATCACGGTGACGTTCACCTTGAGGTCGAGGTCCACGGTGTGACCCTGAGCATCGCCGGTGAAGATGCTGCCCTCGTTGCGGAGGAGGAGGGAGCCGGAGGTGGAGTCGCCGGGGGCGAAGTTGTTGCTCGTGATGGTGCCGGTGACGCCGTTCTGACCGTTGAGGGTGAGGTCGAGGTCGCCGGCAAGGAAGGTGTTGCCTGTGCTTGTTTCTGTGTCGCTGAAGAAAGCGAACGTGCCATAACCGACACCGGCGCTCATGACGCCGATCACAAGGAGCGAAGCAAGGATGCGGAAGTTCATTGAAACCAACCTCTGGGGACCGGGACACGGCCTCCGCGTGTGCCACAGCGGGGAGCCGGGGGAGCCCGGGATAGCCCCCATGGCTCGGCCATGGGAGATAGCCAACCCGCTGTCACGACCGTGAGGAAAAACGGGTACGGCCTGTGAAGGTGTAGAACGGGAGATATCCAGGCTTGGCAAAGCGCGTCAGGGGGCTTACGCGAAAGGTATCTGCCCCCCTGAGAAGACTCGGGTGCATGGCCTTCGACGGCATCCGGGAGGAAGCGGTGCGCGACCTCAGCGACCTCCTCGCCCAGGCCACGCCCGACCGGCCGGACCCCGCGAGCGGGCGCCTGCGGAGCCGCATCGTGTTCCGCGGCATCCAGCGGCCCGACTCCCGCCTCCTCACAAGCCTCGACCGCCTCGGCACGGACGAGCGGCCGGACCTCCCCTACCACTCCAAGATCCACCTGGAGGAGGATCTCGTGCGCCACTTCGTGCGCCGCGCCCAAGGCCTCCTCCCCAAGCCCGTGCACAGCTGGTGGGAGGCCCTCATCCTTGCCCAGCACCATGGCCTCCCGACGCGGCTCCTCGACTGGACGCGCTCCCCCCTCGTGGCCGCCCACTTCGCGACCCTCGGCGGGCTCCCCGGCCACGACCGCGTCCTGTGGCGCCTCGACTGGGGCGAGATGCAGCGCCACTTCGGCCTCTCCGAGCGCGCCTACACCGTCCTCGACCTCGACGGGCCCACCAACCTCACCCAGGAGGCCGTGAACGCCCTCGACATGTGGTCGCGCCTGCGCGAAGCCGAAGAAACGGGCCGCCACTTCGCCTTCCTGCTGGAGCCCCCCGCGCTTGACGCCCGCATCGTCGCCCAGGGCGGCGCCTTCACCGTCTCCTCCGACCCGCGGCGGCCCCTCGACGAGCTGCTCCTCAACGAGGGCCTGGGCCACACCCTTACGCGGCTCGTCATCCCCGCGGACCACGTGGACCTCATCCGCGACCAGCTCGACCTCGTGAACGTGACCGAGGGCCACCTGTTCCCCGACCTCGACGGGATTGCCGCGGAGATCCGGCGGTGGTATGCGGCGACGCCCGGAGAGGCCGCCAGGGCCCCCAACCCACGGACACCTGATCTGTCAGGTGGTTCCACCGGTGGAACCACCTGACAGATCAGGTGTCCGTGGG
>DATMKA010000184.1:0-3984 GCA_035553595.1 Thermoplasmatota archaeon
GCAGGGGAGAGACCCACACCAGGAAGATTAACACCAGTGTAAAGCCGGGGCTTACTCACCCGAGGGGTCCGCCCCCACCACCGGAGCCTTCTCCTCGGCCTTCTTGGGGTCGCTTGCCTCGGCAAGGGCGCCCATGAGGGCGAGCCCCTTCGTGCGGAGGAGCAGGTGCAGGCCCGCCATGAACACGAGGGTGGCCGCCACGAGGGCCACGAGAAGCGTGTAGCTCGTGGCGTCGGCGGCGCCGGCCGCGAAGCGCGCCATGAGGTTCACGGGGCTCTGGGGAAGGAAGCTGAGGCCGCCCGCGATGAGGAACAGCACCATGGCGTAGATGAGGTGGGCCTTGTGGCGGTCGCCCGTGAGGAGGCCCACGAGGCAGGCGAGGCCGCCCATCACGATGGCGCCCGCCGAGGCGAGGAGCAGGATGGCCCAGGCGCCGCTGATGGCGATGCCGTTCACGGCGAGCAGGCCCAACCAGACGCCCGCGAGCAGGGGCGCGAGGATCGCGTTCCCGAGGAGCTTTCCGCCCACGATCTCGGTGAGGGTGGCGGGGGTGCTGAGGAGGATGCCGAGGGTGCCGCGCTGCACCTCCTCCGTGAAGGCGTCGGCCACGAGCGCCCCCGAGAGGACCACGGGGAGGAACACGAGGAGCGGCACGAGAAGCGTGTACACGAACTCGAAGCCACCACCGCCCGTGGGTTTCGTGGACTCGTTGAGGAGGAAGGGCTGGCGCTCGAGGCGGTCGCCGCGGGCGGCCCGGACCTGATCCTCGTACAGGGTGAGGACGTCCTTGAGCTTCGCCACCGTGAAGGTGGTGCGCAGGTTGCCGTCGGGAAGCACGAGCTCGAGCTCGATCGGTTTCGTGGCATTCCACGCCCGCGACCCTTTGTTGATGAGGATGGCGTCGACGCGGCCCGCGTGGAACTCGTAGTAGGCCGTCTCGTTGTTGGGGGGATCGAGGACGGCGATGTCGTTTGCGCGGAGAAAGTCCCGGAGGGTCGTGTCGTCGTCCACCACCGCGACGGTAATGGTGGTGCTGCCGGGGAGGGCGCTCGGGTCCACGAGGGAGGCAAGGCCCACGACGAGGAAGCTGCTGAAGCCCGCCACGAACACCTGGATGGCGAGGGCCACGAGGAGGGTGCGCTCGCGGAGGCTCGTCTCCACCTCGCGCTTCGCGAACACGAGGGAGCGCCTCACGCGCCCACCCCCATGAGCTTGAGGACGGTGTAGTTGTAGAGGGCGTGGACGCCGGTGGCCGCGACGAGGCCCGCGACGTACACGCGGCGACCTTGGGAGGCGGCGACGGCGGTCATGGCGGCCGTCACCACGTGGAGCGCGAGGGGCATGAAGAGGAGGACGTACCAGGGGAGCGGAAGGGTGGGAAGCGCGAAGACGGCCGCGCCCGCGTTGAGCTTCAGGAGGCCCACGATGCTCGCGAGGTGCACGATCTTTTCAGCGAGGAAGAAGCCGAGGCCCGAGAAGGCGCCCGTGAGGAGGGCCCCCGTGAGGCCCGCCTGGAGGCGGCCGCGGCTGTAGGCGGCGGCCACGGAGGCGCTCTTCCCCACCTCCTCGACCACGGCGGCGAGGAGGATGACGCCGAGGACGCTCGTGGTGATGCCCCACGCGACGGCGCCCGTCACGAGGAGGAGCTGGGCCACGAACACGAAGGGGGTGAGGAGCATGCTCATCTTGAGCGCGCTCAAGGGTCGGTGCACGGGCTTCGCGAGGGCGTCCACGATTTTCGCCTTCACGGGCTTCTGGTGGAAGAGGTCCTCCTCCGTGTAGAGGCGGAGACCCAGGTAGAAGCTCACGAAGCTCACGAGCAGGAGGGGCGTGATGCTGAAGGCGACGTCGATGAACCCGATGGTTTCCCCGCGAAGCGCCATCACGACGAGGGTGATGGGGCTGATGAGGGCCACGGGATGGATGTTCGTGAAGACGGCGGGGAGGAAGCAGTAGATGGTGAGGCTCACGCTCACGAACACGGTGAGGAACGTGAGCTCACGGAAGCTCCGCGCGAAGACGGCCGCGCAGAATTCGAGCGCGAGGAAGGCCACCACCACGGGCACCATGGCGACGACGGCCCAGGGGCCCGCGCCGATCCACCACGCGATGCCCGCCGTCACGGCGAGCATGGAGAGCGCGTAGGGAATCGTTTTGCCCGCCACGATCTCGAGCGGGCTCGAAGGGGATGCGAGAAGCACTTCGCCCTTGCGCTGGAGGCGTTCCCCCATGATGCTGCTCGCATACCCTTGGACGACGAAGTTCATGGGGATGAGGAACAGGTAGGCGAGGATCAGGCTGCGGAAGGGGAAGGGGGGCGCGAGGTTGCTCGGAACGGTGAGGTCGCTGCCTGTCGCGATGAAGTCGAAGCCGCCGGAGTTCGTGCCGACGTCGGCGGGGGGCGGCGAGGTGTCGCCGTCGCCCTCCGGGGTGGACCCCCCGGGGCCAGGAGTGGGGTTGGAGGTTGCGGGTGCGGGCCGCGGCGTGGTGCCGGGCTTCGGCTGCTCGAGGTTGAGGTCCTGCGCTGGCGGGAGCCCGGTGGGGTTCTCGATCTTCTCGTACTTTGTCTCGATGCGGATGGGGAAGGCGGCGCCCTGGTCGCGCTCCCGCAGCATCCGTTGGACGCCCCAGGCGCGGGCGGTCTCGAAGACCGCTTCGGCCGCCGCTTGCCCCTTGGCGGTCTCCGCCGGGTACACGTTTGTTCCCAGCAGGAGCACGTCGGTGCCATCCTCCAAGGGGTAGACGGGGGTGACGACGACGAAGGTGGGGTTCTGGGTGAGAGCCGGGTAGAGGGGATGGTTCTGGCCCACGGCCACCGTGTAGAGTCCGTGGTTGAAGTCGAAGCCGCGGTCGAGGAGGGTGGGCGCGAGGACTGCGGCGACGATGCTGAGGGCGCTGAGGGCGAGGACCGTCTTGCGGTCCATCTTGAAGGTCCCCCGCCGGGCTTCGGCCCAGGCGATGACTCCGACGCGCCGCAGGGACCCCGCCACTGGTTCACCCCGTCACTTGGAGGAAGATTTCTTCGAGCGTCAATTCCCGCGTGCGGACGTCGAGGACGCGGCCCCCGAGGGATTTGGCTTCGGCCCGGACGTGCTCGAGGTCGTCGAAGCGGCGGACCACCACCTCGAGGCGGTCGTCCACGGGCTTGGCGCCCTTGACGGCCACGTCCACCACCGCGTGGTAGGCGCGTTCGCCGCTCCGCTCCCGGATGTCGGCCATCGTCCCGGAGAGGACGGGTCGGCCCTTGTGGCAGATGACGACGCGGCGGCAGATGCGCTCCACGTGGTAGAGGTTGTGGGCGCTGAAGAGGATGGTCTTCCCCTTCGCCTGCAGGTCGCGGATGAGGTCGAGGATGCCGGCGCTCACCTTGGGGTCGAGGCCGGAGGCGGGCTCGTCGAAGATGAGGACGTCGGGGTCGTGGATGAGGGCGCGCGCGATGGCGACCTTGCGGCGGTTGCCCTTGCTGAGGTCGCCGAGCTTGCGGTCGCGGTGCTCGAGCTTCAGGAGGTCGAGCAGGTCCTCGGCGCGCCGCTTCCCCTCCTGGGTGGGCACGCCGTAGAGGTCCGCGAAGAAGCGGAGGTAGGTCCGCGCCGTCATGTCCTCGTAGAGAGGGGACTCCTCGGGCAGGTAGCCGATGCGTTCCTTCGCGCGGGGGTCGCCGAGCGCGAAGCCCGCGATCTCGCCCTTCCCCGCGGTCGGCGCGAGGAGCCCGGAGAGCATCTTGATGGTGGTGCTCTTGCCGGCGCCGTTGGGCCCGATGATGCCGAAGACCTCGCCAGCCTCCACCTCGAGGTCGAGGCCCTGCATGGCCCAGAAGTCCCCGTACCGGCGTCCGAGTCCTTGCGCGCGCACCATGGCCATCGATATGGCACCCGGCGGGGCCTCTCTTGTTCCCCCTATATAGGATAACGGGAATCGGGAGAACGTCGGGGGTGGAGGGGTGGACGGGTTCGATGGAGGGGCCTCGTCCCTCCGGCGGTGCGG
>DATMKA010000185.1:0-3104 GCA_035553595.1 Thermoplasmatota archaeon
CAGAACGGGGACGCGCCCTTCCTCTCCCTGCCCCCCGGCATCGAGCCCGCGGCGGCGGCCGCGTCCCGCCTCGGCCTTCCCGGCGCTGACGGCGTCCCCTTCCCCGAGCAGGCGTGGCAGGCCGCGCCTCGGGCGAGCGACCTTCCCGTCACGCGTGCTGCGAGCGTCGAGTTCCCGCCCTACCCCGTGGGGCCCTTCGACATCGAGAACGGGGTCGCGGGCGTCCTCAACCTCACCCACCAGGAGGACACCTTCGCGTTCTACTTCCCCCTCGGGAACCTCGTGCGCCTCTTCCTGGAATACGACGGCCCCAACGCCGACCTCTTCCTCACCTGCACCCCCACGGGGCGCACCTGGGCGAGCTACTCCGCCCTCGGCAGCAACCGCCGCCTCTTCGACTCCGTCACCGTCGTCAACAACTGGATCGGGTCCACGCCCGAGGCGGCCTTCTCCGAGTTCGAGGAGCCCAGCTGCTACAGCGGCGAGTACACCGTGACGGTGCGCCGCGGCGAAGGCGCCCCCTTCATCGGGGACGTCCGGTACCTCCTCCGCGGCCACATGGAGCCCTTCAACGGCACCTGGTGCAACAAGGGCGACGAGGGCTGCGGCCTCAACTGGGCCCGCTGGGGCGACCGCTGCAAGGAAGCCTACACGCCCCCCGTGAAGCGCAGCGAGGCCTGCCGCGCCCACGAGGCCGCCTACGGCCGCGGCAACAACCGCTCCTGGGCCTACCTCGACGCGAACAACCGCGAGAACCCCGTGGTGTTCGTCCACGGTGTCGGCTCCGACAGCACCGTGTGGACGGCCGTGGAGAAGCAGGGCTTCTACCACCTCTCCTGCCTCGACTGCGTCAAGCTCACGAAGCTCATCATCACCACCATCGCGCTTGGCGCCACCCTCACGGTGGCCGTGCTCGCGATGCACGAAATCATCTCCACGGGCATGTTCGTGGCCACGGCGCCCAACATCGTCTCCGCCATGTACGGCATCGCCCTCGTGAGCTACCAGATGTACGAGCTCCACGACAAGATCTCGAAGATCACGGAGTTCCTGAAGGGCGTCCTCGTCCCCTGGCGCAAGGGCGACACGGCCGACACCAAGGGCTACTTCTGGGAGCTGAAGAGCCGCGGCTTCGAGACCTACTGGGTGGAGTACAACTACCGCGACAACAACGCGCGCTTTGGCCAAATCAAGATGGCTTCCCGCCAGCTCCGCGCCGCCGTGAGCGCCATCCAGCAGGACTTCTTCGAGCGCCACCGCCACGAGACGAACTTCCCCCACCGCGCCCCCGAGGACGTGGAGGTGGACATTGTGGCCCACAGCATGGGCGGTCTCGTGAGTCGCCTCTACACCGTGGACCCTGAAACCGTGGTCGAAGGCACCTTCGAGTCGTGGGTGTACGAGGGCGACGTCAACAAGCTCATCCAAATCCAGACCCCCAACCAGGGCGCCACCATCGCCACCTTCCTCACGGTGGGTCCCGTGGTCTCCCCCCTCATCTGGATCCAGGACCTCATGATGACGTTCCTGTTCCGCCACCTCGGCCTCAAGTTCGTCCCCAAGGAGATCCAGGACCAGATTGTGCCCCCCTTCAGCGACCTCAAGAAGATCTTCTTCAAGATGGCCGCCGCCTCCCTTGTCACGTTCTTCATCGCCATCGTGAAGACCGACCGCGTCGAGCTTGCCCGCTACAACCCCTTCGGCATCATCGCCCACATGAACCGCCTGAACCCCGCGCCCGACGTGGACCACGGCCTCATCTACGGGAAAGCCTTCGAGGGGATTCCGGGACTCGGGGACACGGACGGCCTCGTGACGGTGACCGACGCGAAGGGCCCCGGCAAGTTCATCAAGCGCGCCGCGACCCTCGAGACGGGCAACGACCACGGCTCCGGCCTCCACGCCGAGCGCATCCGCGACACCCTCGTCACGTGGCTCCTCAACCCTGACGGCCTCGACATTCCCGACCCGCCCGAGCCCGAGGAGAACGACCAGGGCGGCAACGGCGCCGCCACCACGGGCCTCCCCCTTCCCCTCGTCTCGACCGCAAGCGTCTCGGTGAGCACTAACACCTCCGGTTCCTCCTCGGCGAGCGAGCCCGCCACTGCAAACACCGCGAGCGTCACGCTGAGCGCCGTCCAGCACTCCCTCCTCCTCGACTTCGGACAGGACCCCGGTACAAGCGGCGGCGAACCCGGCGCCGGCTACGTCCCGGAGGGCGGCGCCCTCGCGGGGCCCACGCCGGGCCGCGAGAGCCTCAGCGCCGTCGGCGACCGCACCGCCCGCCTGGAGCGCCTCGCCGCCCAGAAGGGCCTCACGGGCGCCGCGGCCACCTTCGCCGCCTTCGGCGCCCTCGGTCAGGAAGCCGCGAACGACCTCGTGGCGGCCTCGGGCGCCGGCCAATCGGCCTTTGATGAGGCGATGCGCCGCCAGGGTGCCGCCTCCGGTCACCTCCTGCAGGAGTCCCAGCGGAACCCTGACGGGAGCCTCGACCGCATCACGGACCTCGCCGCTGACATCGCGGTCCTCCGCGCCGTCCACGCCAAGGACGCCGAGAGCCTCCTCAACCGCATCGGCGAGCCCGCCGTCCGCGTGGATGCTTTCGCGTCCCCCAGCGAGCTTGCGAAGCGCGACCTCCTCATCGTGCCCACGGGGGCCCTCGCGGGCACTCCCGCTGCGACGCCTCTCGCGCGGAACCTCGACCGGTTCACGCGCGATGGCGGCACCCTCCTGGTGTTCGCGCAGCGCACGGGCCACGACCTTGCCGCCGTCCCCGGTGGCCTCCGCGCCTTCGGCTTCAGCGAGGAGGATGCCTCCTACCGCGGCGCCGCCCTCCTTGGCGGCTTCACGCCCGCGCTCGCGGGCCAGCGCACCGCCGCGCCCGACCTCCACGTGGACGGCAGCTTCACCGCGTGGCCCGAGAACGCCACCGTGCTCCTCATGAGCGCCAAGAACGGTCGCCCCCTCGCCGTCAGCTACGCGTGGGGCGCCGGCCGCGTCGTCGCTCTCGCCCTTGTCTCCGACTGGGCCCGGGGCGCGGGCCGTGCAACCCCCGCCGAGGAAACCCTCCTGCGCGACCTCGTCGCGGCCGCGCGGGCCCCCGC
>DATMKA010000186.1:0-3750 GCA_035553595.1 Thermoplasmatota archaeon
CCATGTTTTCGGTGGCGGAGAATGCCGATTCCGGCAGAAGCGGAAATCACAAGAAGGCTCGCGGCCTTGGCATCCAGGAAGCTCGTTCCCGCCACGAGGTACATCACGGCGGGAACGAGCTTCCTGGAAGCGAAGGCCGCGAGCCTTCTTGTGATTTCCGCTTCTGCCGGAATCGGCATTCTCCGCCACCGAAAACATGGAAACGTGGACTTCGAGAAAGGCCTCCTCCTGGGGGTAGGCGGCGTCCTCGCGGCCCTCCTCGCCGTCTTCCTCGCCGAACGAACTCCCGAAAGCTACCTCCAGGTCGCCTTCGGCCTCTTCCTCACCGCCACCGGGGTCCGCCTCTGGTGGGACGTCCAACCGCGGCCCCACACCCCCAAAACAAGGGCCCGCCGCATCCTGGGGTATCTCGCCGTTGGGTTCCTCGCGGGTCTCGCGGTGGGCTTTTTCGGCGTGGGCGGTGGTATCCTGATGGTTCCCGCCCTCGTCCTCCTCGGCTGCACCATCCACGTGGCCGTGGGCACGAGCCTCGTGGCCGTCCTCATCAACGCCGTTGCAGCCACGGGCGCCCACCTCGCCTTCGGGTACTGGGAGGTCATGCTCGCCCTCGGGGTGCCCCTCGCCCTCGGGAGCGTCTTGGGCATCCGGTTCGGGTCGGACGCCGCCGTGAAGCTCCACCCGGACCGCCTCCGCCGCGCCTTCGCCGTGTTCCTCGCCCTCGTGGGCGTGAAGATGGCGCTTGACGGGGCTGGCATCCGGCCGCTTGCGCTCATCGGGCTCTGATCCACCGGGGGAAGGGTTAAAACCCGTTCTCCCCATCCCCGAGGCCTAGGGACCGCCGTGAACGCGTGGGACATCGCCGGCATCATCCTGTTCCTCTTCTTCACCATCGTGTACCACGCGGGCTACTACGTGTATGCGCAGCGCTACCCCCTTGCCACCGTCAAGGGGAAGGTGCACCTCTACCGGCGCACCTGGATCAAGCGCATCATCGACCGCAACGACTACATCCTCGGCGTCCAGGCCTTCCGCAACCTCATCACCTCGTCGAGCTTCATGGCCTCCTCGAGCCTCCTCGTGATGGGTATCGTGCTCAACAGCATGCTGCGAAGCCCCGAGGAGATCGCGGCCACCCTCCACGTGGAGGACGCGGGCGACCTCCAGCTCAAGCTCGGCATCCTCATCGCCGTCTACGCCTTCAGCTTCATGAACTTCCTGTTCAACATCCGCTTCCTCAACCAGCTCACCGTGCTCATGGGGGCCGACCCCGACCTCATCGACCACGTGGAAGGCGTGGACGCGGTGGAATACTTCACGGCGATGCTCAACAGCGCCACCAACCGCTACACCTTCGGGCAGCGCGGCTTCTACTTCAGCCTCGCCATCATCGCCTGGATCTTCAGCAGCATCGCCTTCGTCATCGTCACCGCAGCCATCGGAATCTTCCTCATCGCCTTCATGGACTTCCAGCGCTGGCTCCCCCCGAAGGCCCTCCGCCGCGCCTCGGACCTGCCCACCGAACCCACCGAGGCCCAGCAGCCCCGCCTTGTTCCCAAGTCCCCTTAAGGTCTCCCAAGGGGCCTCCTCGGCGGGGGTCCATAGAAAGACGCTTATCCTCGCGCTTCACTGCCCCACCTGCCCTTGGGCGTGTTGCATAGCCTGGATAGTGCGCCGGCCTCCGTAACGACCTTTTGAAAAGGTCGACCAAAACCCAAGCAGCGGGCCTGCGGCCCGCCACGGCGGCCATCCTCCACGGGCGAACGGTGGAGGGAAAGACGCTTATTCTCGTGCCCCACTGCCCCCCATGCGATTGGGCGTGTTGCATAGCCTGGATAGTGCGCCGGCCTTCTAAGCCGGAGGTCGAGGGTTCGAATCCCTCCACGCTCGCTCAACAGCCTCGCTGCGGAAGATTGGGTCCGCAGGACCCATGGCAGAGGATCAACCTTTCTGAAGGTTGTGCTGCCGGCCTTCTCAGCCGGAGGTCGAGGGTGCCGCAGCGGCTCCGCCGCAAGGACCGGACGACCCGCAGGTCGTCCAGGGCGAATCCCTCCACGCTCGCTCAACAACCGCGTTGCGGAGGATTGGGTGCCGGAGGCACCCATGGGTGATGATCAACCTTTCTGAAGGTTGAATCCCTCCACGCTCGTTCTTCCTTTGTTGTGGGCTCCCTATCAGACGATCGCTATCGGGAGACGGCGGCCGGTTGCCCGGTCGTCTCGATATCCTTATGGTTTAAGAGCCCGCATAACGGCCCTAGTTGGATCGCCATGGTTGATGCTGGTACAAACCTGCCCGTCAAGGTGGAGAGCGTCCTCATGAGCACGCAGGGACCCGTGGTCATGCTGCGGCCGAAGGACAGCGACGGCCAGGACCGGGTGCTCCCGATCTTCATCGACCAGTCCCAGGCCCTCAACATCCAGCTCGCCCTCGAGGGCCAGCTGTCGCCCCGCCCCATGACGCACGACCTCTTCAACAACGTGCTGAACGAGCTCGGCGCCATCGTGGACAAGATCGTCATCGAGGACCTCGCCCAGAACACCTTCTACGCGAGCCTCTACATCCAGGTGGAAAAGCCCGGCCCCAACGGCGAGAAGGTCGTGAAACGCTTCGACGCCCGACCCAGCGATTGCCTCGCGCTTGCCGTGCGCGTGGGCGCCCCCATCGAGGTCACGCAGAAGCTCATGGACGCCGCCTCCATCAAGCGGAGCGACGTCGGTCCCCTCCCCGTGGAAGTGAGCGAGGACGACGACGAGGACGTGGACCTCGGTGTGGAACGGTAGTCTCCGAAGGCTTCCCCCGTGTGGCTTTCAGGTTTGCTTCTCCCCATATCCACGCTGTCCGTTCAGACCGCGAAGGACGCGACGAACCGCGAGGGTGCGCGACGGAAAGGGCAGGATTTTCTTTATTCTTCGCGAACCTTCGCGCCCCGTCGCGCTCGTCGCGGTCTGAACGGGCGAGCGGGGCAACAAGGACAGGAAAAAAGGAAGGGGCCTGGAGGGCCCCGTCTCGGGCTTTCGAAGGCTCAGACGAAGAGGCCGCGAGCCTTGATCGCCGATCCCGACCCGCAGGTCGGCAAGCGCTCAAGGCTCAGGGGAAGAGGCCGCGAGCCTTGATCGCCCCACCGACGCGCTCGAGGGCGAGCACGTACGCGGCGGTGCGCATGTCGACGTTCTCCTTCTCCGCGATCTTCACGGTGGAGTTGAAGGACTTGGACATGACCTGGCCGAGCCGCTCGTTGACTTCCTTCTCGGTCCAGGGATAGTTGCTGAGGTTCTGGACCCACTCGAAGTAGCTCACGACGACGCCGCCGCCGTTCGCGACCACGTCGGGCACCACGAAGACGCCGTTCTTGTGGAGGATCTCGTCGGCCTTCACGGTGGTGGGGCCGTTGGCGCCCTCACTGATGATCTTCGCCTGGATGTCGGCCGCGTTCTGGGCCGTGATCTGGTTCTCCATGGCGGCGGGGACGAGGATGCTGCAGTCGGCGGTGAGGATGTCGCCGTCGTAGGCGCGGGCCTTCCCGTAGCCCTGGATGAGGCCCTTGTTCTTGCGGGAGTAGTTGAACAGGTCGTCCACATCGATGCCCTTCGCGTTGTACACGGCGCCGGACACATCGCTGATGCCCACGACCTTCACGCCCTTGTCCTGGAGGAACTTCGCGGCGTAGTAGCCGACCTTGCCGAAGCCCTGGACGACGGCGGTGAGGTCCTGCATGCGCTTGCCCTTGTGCTTGACGGCGGCTTCGATGGT
>DATMKA010000187.1:0-2858 GCA_035553595.1 Thermoplasmatota archaeon
TAAGTCGGCGGGGTTCCTCGATAGCGCCATGCGCCGTCCCGTTGCCGCCGGCCTCCTCCTGCTTCTCGTGTTGCCCTCGGTCCTCCTTGCCGGGTGCCAGAACCCCACTTCGGACACGTCGGACGATGCCGACGGGGACGCGGTGCCGGACGCGGTGGAGACGAAGCCTCGCAAGATCACCGTCGTCCTGGAGTCGGGCGAGGTCACGCTCGAGGTCACGAGCGACCCCGCGAAGGTGGACACGGACGGCGACGGAGCAAGCGAC
This sequence comes from Thermoplasmatota archaeon, assembly GCA_035553595.1. Lineage (GTDB taxonomy): Archaea > Thermoplasmatota > SW-10-69-26 > JACQPN01 > JAJPHT01 > DATMKA01. Next base: position 266 of record DATMKA010000187.1, read on the forward strand.
TTCGAGGAGCTGCAGTACGGCACGGACCCGCGCAGCATCGACACGGACGGCGACGGACTCCTCGACGGGAAGTCCCAGAAGCCTGCCCCGAACTCGGAGGCCGCGAAGGCCTTCCTTGCCGCAAACATCGTGCACCTGCCCGAGAGCAGCGAGTTCCTCGGCGAGAAGAGCCTCTGCCGAGAGTCCGGCGGCCTCCGCCCCGACCGCTACGACTCCGACCTTCCCGTAAAGGACGGGCTCTCTGACGGGGACGAGATGCGCGGCTGGACCGTCACCCTCCCCGGCAAGACCCTCACCGTGCGCTCCTCCCCCTGCTCGCCCGACTCGGACGGCGACCGCGTGAAGGACTCCCTCGAGAAGGAGTACGGCACGGACCCCGGGAACGCGGACACGGACGGCGACGGCGTGCCCGACCTCACCGACCCCGACCCCCTCGGCGACCTGTGGCTCACCGTCACGGTTGAGCGCATCACCGTGAAGACTGAGGCGATCGTGCCCGGCGGGCAGGACCTCGTGTTCAACTTCGCCATCGGCACGGGCACGGAGACGCTGGAGCACCGCGTCCCCGGCAAGGGCACCCACACCGTCGGCAAGTCGGTCTCCGTGGACATCCCCGATGAGTCGGGGGCCTCCCGGGAGACGTTCCCCACCACGATCACGATGGAGGCGGTGGCCCGCAGCGCGGGCACGAACCGCGGTTTCGCCATCTCCCCAGACAGCCCCACCAACCGGGTCGTTGTCACCTGGGACCTCCTCGAGAAGGCCTGGGAGACGGGCTCCCGCTCGGGCAGCGGGTCCTTTACCACCGAGGGAAGCGAGGCCGCCCTCGTGCTCCGCTTCGAGACGGTGCGCAAGTAGGGCAGCAAAGGGTTTTTGCGGAGGTCGTGGCTCCCGGGGCGTGCCCCTCCTCCGCCTCACCCCCCTCCGGGCGGCCCTCGTGACGGCCTTCTCGGCCCTCCTGTGGGGAACGAGCTTCCCCGCCAACGACTGGGGGCTCAACTACACGGACCCGGGCACCTTTGCCGTGGTGCGTTTCGTGATCGCGGCGGCGGTGGCGGCGCTCGTCGCCCTCGCCTTTGGCCGCCTCGACTGGCACCTGTTCCGCCGCCCCATCGTCTGGGTCTTCGGGGCCCTCACGGCCGTGGGTTTCCTGCTGCAGTTCGTGGCGCAGACGATCACGACGCCCGCGAAGACGGCGCTGCTTGTGAACGCGAACGCCATCGTGGTGGCCGTGGTGGCCGTCATCGTGCTCAAGGAACGGCTCTCCCGCTCGCTCAAGGTGGCCCTCGGGGTCGCCGCCGTTGGCGTGTTCCTCCTCACCACCGAGGGGCGGTGGGAAGTCCTCCTCGAAGGCTCCGCCCTCGGGGACGGGCTCGCGTTCCTCGCGGGAGCCACCTGGAGCGCCCTCATCGTGCTCAACAAGCGCCTCGTGGACGCCGAAGGGCCCAGGATTGACGTCGTCTCCCTCATCGTGGCCACCTTCACGACCACGGCCCTCCTCCTCATTCCCCTCGCGCTCCTGTTCTGGCCAGGCACTTTCCTCGTGATGCCCGCGGAGGGTTTCCTCGCGGCGCTCTACGTGGGCGCCGTGTGCGGGGCCGTCGCGAACCTCATCTGGCTCGCGGCGCTGCGGCACATCAGCGCGACCGCGAGCGCGGCCATCCTGCTCGCGGAGGTGCCCACGGCCGCCATCCTCAGCGTCCTCCTGGGGACGGACACGTTCTCGGTGGCGAGCGCGGTGGGAGCGGCCGCGCTCTTCACCGCCATCGCGTGGGTGACCCTCTCGGACTCGGCGAAGCCCGCTACTTGAAGCCGCCGGGGCCGCTCGTGCCGCCGGTGAGGGCGCCGAGGTCGATGTCGAGCGTGAGCACGAAGAGGAGCACCACGAGGAGGACGGTGCCGAGGTAGATGGCCTTGTTCCACTTCCAGATCTTGCTCCCGTCGAGGGGGTTCACGGGGAGCATGTTGAAGGCGGCGAGGAAGGCGTTGATGAAGGCCACGACCACGAAGAAGTTCTCGATGCCGCCCACGTCGATGCCGGACCCGAGGAGGGGCACGCAGGCGAAGCCGATGGCGAGGTTCACGGCGGGGCCCACGATGCTGATGATACCGTTCTGGCGCTTGGTGATGTGCTCACCGTAGATCTGCACGGCGCCCGGCGCGGCGATGACGATGCCCGTGAAGCTCGACACGAGGAGGGCGAGGCCGAGGCCGGGCATGGACGCGCGGAACTCGGCGAACATGTACATCGACTGGGCCGCGATCTTGTGGGCGAGCTCGTGCAGCATGAAGCCCGTGACCACGATGAGGATGCTCCAGGGGAGGATGCTGAAGACCTTCGCGAAGCTCACGTCGCCGGTGAAGAAGCTGCAGGGGAAGCCCTTGTCGCCCTGCTGGCAGGCGAGGGCCACGCTGAAGGCGAAGCTCAGCACGAGGATGCTTCCCGCAAGGTGCAGGGCCTCCTCGAGGCTGAAGGTGATGCGGGGACGCTCCTCGTACTCGTCGTACACGTCGTCGTAGACGTCCTCGTCCTCCACGTCGTCGTCGGCGGGGGCGGAGCGATCCCACGGCTTCCCGGTGGTCACGCTACCCG
>DATMKA010000188.1:0-9482 GCA_035553595.1 Thermoplasmatota archaeon
GTTCTACATCTGCGACGGCACCCAGCGCGACCTCGACCGCCGCTACGCCGTCTTCGGCATGACCATCCACGGCCTCGACGTGGTGCGCCGCATCTCCGCCATTCCCACGGACCGCACGGAGCGCCCCCGCAAGGACGTCCTCATCGACGGCATGTACGAGGGGATGCCCGACACCGTGAAGCAGGCCAAGGCGCCCGCGCAGGCCACGACCCCGGACGCCGTGGTCGCCGCCGCCCGCAAGCTCCGCGGCCGCGCCGCCCTCCTGCGTGCACGCAAGCCCCTCCTCGACTTCAGCGAGGTGGAGCGCGCCATCGCCCGCGCCGAGGTCACCCGCGACCCCGCCGCCCTCGAGGACGCGGAACGCCTCCTCGCCGCGAAGGAGAACACGGACCCCCCGAAGCGGCTCCGGATTCCCTGAACGACCCGCTCAGAATCCGGTGAGCCCGCCGCCCGTAACCCACAGGAAGGCGGCGCTTGCGGCAAGGCCGAGCAGCGCGGCCACCGCGAGCGACGCGGCGGTCGCGCCCCGCACGGGGTAGAAGCGGCGCACACCCTCCCCCTTCGGCTCGAGGGGCCGCGCGAGGAACACGGTCACGAGCATGATGGCGGTGACGAGGAGGAGGCCGGGGAAGAACAGGCTGCCCCACCCTTCGCGGAGGAACCAGCCGCCCTCCACCACCACCATCTGCGTAGTGGCGTTGGTGCCGTTGATGTAGGTGTAGACGGCCTGGTACTGGCCGGGCGCAGGCGGGCGCCACGCGGGAATGGAGGGGATGAGGTCGATGTTCCGCTCGTCCTGGTTCTTCTTGAGGGGCCCCACGCTCGCGTTCGCCACCCACAACGTGTTCCCGTCCGCGTCGAGGAGGGTGAGGGTCGCGTTCTGGCCGGGGCCCACGAATTTCGAGAAGGTGTGGTGGACGTAGAAGTGGAGGTTCCGGTCCCCCGTGGCCTCGAAGGCGACGGGCTCGCCCGATTCAAGCACGCCCGAGAAACGCTTGTCGCCCGTGGTCTTCGGGAGAACGGCCGCCGCCACAAGGCACACCATGAGCATCACGGCGGAGAACACGAACAGGTGCGGCGCGAGGCGGTCGCGCAGGGTCGGGACGGGGGACGCGGCCATGGGACTCAGGCGCGCTAAGCGCCCGTCCGTTATAAGGCCTGGGGTGGCCCCTCCGCTGCCTGCGGTCCCTAACCCTGGAGCGCGCTGCGGGGCCGTGCGCCCGTGGCATCCAGGAAAGAGAGGACGTCCCGCGCGATAGCGCAGGCAAGGGGCGGCGGCACGGCCTCCCCCACCTGATCAAACTGAGAGTCGCGCCCGCCCGCGAACACGTGCTCGTCGGGGAAACCCATGAGGCGCGCGTTCTCCCGCACCGTGAGCGGCCGGTTCTCCACGGGGTGGATGAAGCGGCTGCGGCCCATCACGGGCGGCGCCAACTGGTCCAAGTAGAGGCGGGCCCAGTTCGCGAGGCCGCGGCCGCCCGCGCTCTTGTACTGGTAGAGCGACCCGCCCGGGGGGACGCGCGCAATCTTCGCCTGCTTCTCGGGCGTGAGCGCAAGGGGCTCGTGGTTGGGGAGCGCGTCGCCGGGTGGCGGCAGCCCCTCAAGAGCCTCTTCCACCTTGATCTTCCGCTTCTGGGGCTTCCCGCCGAGGGGGAGGTTGGAGACGAACATGCGCTCGCGGCGGCTCGGCGTCCCGAAGTCCTCGGCGCGGAGGCGGTTGAACCACACGTGCGAGAAGCCGGCGGCGGCAAACTCCTTCCGCAGCGCCTCGGCCAGGGGGCCATCCGCGACGCCGGGCACGTTCTCCATCACGAAGACGCGGGGCTTCAACTGCCCAAGGAGGCGGATGTATTCCAGCACGAGGCGGCCATGGGGGTCCTCGTATAGGCGGCCGAGGGGGTCTGGGTGGCGTTTCGCGTTCGCGCCCGTGTAGGCCTCGCAAGGGGGCCCGCCGATAAGGACGTCCGGCGCGGCGTCCAGGGAGGCAACCTGGCGGATGTCGGCGTTGAGCGTGAGGGCCTCGGGGAAGTTGAGGTGGTGCGCCTCCGCGTGGGGCTTCTCCACCTCCACGGCGTGGGTGACGCGGAAGCCGGCCTGGGTGAAGCCGCGGCTGAAGCCGCCGCCGCCACAGAAGAGGTCCACGACCGTGTAGGTCACGACGCCCCGATGGCGGGCCTGCCACTTGACCCCTGCGGTCAGCGGGCCCGCAGCTCACGCTGACCGGCCAGGCCGAGAACGTACTCCAGCAGTTGGGGGTCCTCGCGCCGCTCAAGGGGATCCACCACGGCCGTGAGCTTGGGGACGGCGGGGTTTTTCAGGTTGAGCGTGCCCGGCACCCGCATGAGGCGCGCAAGGTCCTTCACCTGGGGATCCACCTCGACCCCCGGCATCACGTCCGCGAACTGCGCGTTGAGGAAGTCCACGAAGGCGGCAAGCCCCCGGGAGAACCGCGTGCGCTCCTCCGTCGTTGCGAACTCGACCGGAGGGATTGCCCAGTAGAGGTGAACGCCGTTGCCGCTGAGCACCCGGCTCGGCGTCTCGAAGCCCTCGTCCTCCGCCCACACGCGCAAGGCCTCCGCGAGGGCGAGCACGTCCTCCGTGGTGGCCTCCGCCCCCTCCTGCGTGTCAAGGTCGAGCGGGAGGAGGGTGGCTCGGCGGACGTCGCTCGTGTGGGTTCCCCCTGGGGTGCGCTCCGCCCACCCCGCGTAGATCTCGCGGACCCCGTTGTGGGCGCGCACCGCCTCCAGGAACTCCTCCTCGGAGTGCAGGAACAGGATGGGGGGCTTCGCGTAGCGGTGCTTCGCGTTGATGAGCCGGATCTCCGTTTCCTCGTCGTGGGCGAGGAAGCGGTAGAACTCCCCCACGGCCGCTTCGTCCTCCGCCGTGAGCGGGACCGGTTCCGGGCGGGGCTTCCCCTCGGGGCGCGCTGGCATGGCTGCCGGTTGGCCACCGGGCGACAAGGGGGTTCTGGCCGGTTTGTCGCAACGCAACGAGAAAGGGGCGGCAACCTACATTGGCGGCGAGGGCCGCCCCTCCCATGATTTGCATGATTGACGAGCGAAAGGAAGGCGTAGGCCGCCCCCTGCGCCGGGACCCCCTCACGGGCGACACCGTGGCCGACAACCGCGTGATCGACCCCGCGCACTCGAGCTTCCGCGACGCGGAGAACAATCCCAACCGGACGGTGGGGGAGCAGCGTGCCGCCGAAGTGGCGGAACGCGCCCGCAGGGACCGTGCCGACGACGTCGTCATGGGCAACCCTCCAGGGGGCCCCGACCGCAGGCGCCTCCGCGACGACCGCACCCTCTGAACAGGGCTCCGGGTTCCCACTCCCGGGGCGCGGGCTGAACCCCCGGGAGCAGGAACCGAGCCGAGGGCGACAACGTTCATGACACCGCGCCCGGAGGGAGGGACGGGTGACGGTCACATGGTGGTAGAGGTTCCGCGAGAGGGCTCGCTCATGTCCAACCGATGGGAGGACCGCGCGAGGGTGCTGCGCCCGGAACACGGAGGCGCCAGCCTCGCCCGCACACGGGCCGAGAAGCCGAGGGAGCAGTGATGCGTTTCCAAGATCGCCGTGACGCTGGACGCCGCCTCGCCTCCGCCCTCGAACGCTACCGGGGAGAGGACCCCGTCATCATCGCGCTTCCCCGTGGTGGCGTCCCCGTGGCTTACGAGGTGGCAACCGCCCTGGGAGCCGACCTCGACATCGAGGTCGTCCGCAAGATCGGGGCCCCGAACCAGCCCGAATTGGGAGTCGGTGCCGTGGCTGCGAGCGGCGTCCGCTTCCTGAACGAGCCGCTCATCGAGCAGTTGGGAATCTCCCGGAGCGCCATCGAGGAGATCGCTGCCCTCGAGGCCGCCGAGGTGGAGCGCCGTCTCCGCCGCTACCGGGGCGGCCGGGCCCCCACGCCCGTGCGGGGCCGCACCGTCATCGTGGTGGACGACGGCATCGCCACCGGAGGGACCCTGATGGCCGCCATCGAGGAGCTTCACCAGCGGGACCCCTACCGCATCATCGTGGCCGTTCCCGTCGCCCCCGTGGAGGCCGCCCTCCTCCTGCAGGGGCGGGTGGACGAGTTCGTGTGCCTGGAGATGCCCGACCCCTTCTACTCCGTGGGCACCTGGTACGACGTCTTCGACCAAACGACGGACGAGGAGGTCATCGCGCTCCTCACGCAAGGCCACGGCGCCCATCCCCGGGAGGCCTCCTCTTGACACAGTTCAGCAGACGAAGCGTAACCCCCACGCCGGGCGAGACGGTGCCCGTGGACATTCCCGCCGACAGCGTGCTCCTCCAGGGCGACCTCACCCTCCCCGAAGGCGCGGAGGGGCTCGTGATTTTCGCGCACGGGAGCGGCAGCAGCCGGTTCTCGCCACGGAACCGCCACGTGGCCGCCGTCCTCCAGCAGGCCGGACTCGGCACGCTCCTCCTCGATTCCCTCACGCCCCAGGAGGAAGCCCTCGACCAGATCACGGCGGGCCTCCGCTTCGACCTCGACCTCCTCCGCGACCGCCTCATCGCCGCCGCCGAATGGGCAAGCAGCACGCCCGCCACGGCCGGCCTCTGCCTCGGCCTCTTCGGGTCGAGCACGGGCGGGGGCGCCGCGCTTCTTGCCGCCGCCGCGCGGCCCGACCTCATCACCACCGTGGTCTCCCGCGGCGGCCGCCCCGACCTCGCTGGCCCCGCCCTTCCGCAGGTGGAGTGCCCCGTTCTCCTCCTCGTGGGGGGCGAGGATCACGGTGTCATCGAGTTGAACGAGGAGGCGGCGCAGGACCTGCGGTGCGAGAAGGAGCTCGTGATCATCCCGGGCGCCACCCACCTCTTCGAGGAGCCGGGCAAGCTCGACGAGGTGGCGGGCTGCGCCGCGGAATGGTTCGCCACCTACCTCCACCACTAGGGCCTACTCGGGCTCCGTCACATCCGTGAGGTTCACGGCGTTGAGCTTCCCCTTCAGCAAGAGCCGCACGTCGTCGGCCTTGCACACGAACAGTTTCCGGGGCTCCCACGTCTCCACCATGAGGGTCCGACCGGTTTTGGAGATGGTGATGGCGCCCCCCTCCACCTCGGGCGTGCGCTGGAGCGGGACTTTCGTCTTGCGAAGGCCCTCGGGCGGGTCGAGCAGCATCTCGAGGGCGCCACGGCGGAAGGTGTAGCGCTCCCGGGGACCCGCCACGACGGCGGCGAAATCGCCCTGAAGGGGGAAGATGCCCGCCATGGCCCCGGGAGGGGCCGCCAGCCTGATGGCTCTTGCGGCCCGGGGAAGCGGAGGCTTCATCAGGGAGGCCCGGCCTCCCGAAGCTGCCTTGCCCAAGACCTTCGACGACCTCGGCCTTTCCGACCGCGCCCTCGACGTCATCCACAAGCTCGGATGGCGCGACCCCACCTGGGTCCAGGCCGCGACCATCCCCCAGATCATGCACGGCCGCGACGTCATCGCGCGGGCACAGACGGGGTCCGGAAAGACAGGCGCCTTCGGCTTCCCCCTCACCGAGCGCGTGAAAGGCCCCGGCATCAAGGCCCTGGTGCTCGCCCCCACGCGCGAGCTCGTGGTGCAGGTGACGCGGGACCTCAACACCTACGCCGAGGGCACCGAGTTCCGCGCCGTGGCCGTCTACGGCGGCGTCCCCTACGAGCCCCAGATTGCGGAGCTGCGCGACCCCGCTACCACCTGCATCGTTGCAACCCCGGGGCGCCTCCTTGATCTGCTCGCGCGGAAGTCCGTGAGCCTCGACGACATCCAGTTCCTCATCATGGACGAGGCGGACCGCATGCTCGACTACGGGTTCCTGCCCGAGGTGGAGCGCGTCATCAAGTTCCTGCGCGGCGACCGCCAGACCGCCATCTTCAGCGCCACCCTCCCCAAGCAGGTGGCGAAGCTCGCGCTCAAGTACATGGCGAACCCGCGCGAGATCCACCCCGATCCCACGGAGGCCATGCCCGAGTCCGCGGAGCACTTCGAAGTGCGCGCGCCCTCCAGCACGAAGGGTGCGGCCCTCATCGCGCTCCTGCAGCAGGAGGAGCCCACGAGCGCCATCGTGTTCGTGCGCACCCGCGAGAGCGCCCGCGACCTCGAGGAGCGCCTCCGCGCAAAGGGCCTCGACGCCGTCGCCTTGCACGGCGACCTGAAGCAAGCCCAACGCGAGGAAGTGTTCGGCCGCTTCCGCGCCGCCACCCTCCCCGTGCTTGTCGCAACGGACGTGGCGGCCCGCGGCCTCGACGTCACGCACTGCACCCATGTGGTGAACTACGACCTCCCCGAAGCACCGGAGGACTACGTGCACCGCGCAGGCCGCACCGCTCGCGCCGGCCGCCCCGGCCGCATCTTCAGCATCGTCACCGAGAAGGACGAGCAGACCCTCAAGCGCATGCTGCAGGTGGTCAAGGTGCGCCTCTCGGCCTACAAGCTCGACGTTCCCGACGCGCACCTCACCCCCGAGGAGGTGCAGGCCCGGCGCGAGCGCAAGAAGGCGGACGAGAACGTGCCCGCGCGCTACCGCAGCGAGAACCTCCAGAGCGCCGAAGAGAAGCTCGGGACGGGCGGGAAGAAGCGGCGGACCTAGACGCCTTCAGAGGCGGGGCCTCAGCTTGGGGGCATCGTCTCCGGCTCCCCAACAGGGAGCGGGAGGCCGGCACGGCCCTTCACGGGCACCTGCATGGAGGCCGCCTCGCGGATGCGCACGCGAACGCTGTGGAGCGTTTCGATGTCGGTGTCGAAATCGCCGTGGTGGACCGCCTTGCAGGCATAGTCTCCCCTGGGAGTACGCGTCTTCTCGGCGATAACGAGCTCCACGCGACCGCTGTCGAGGAGGGACCGAACGGCGGGCGTGTTTACGACGTGGCGGTACATCCCCAGGAGCGGCTTCCCCTCATTCTTTGAAGGCTTTACCCCCTCGAACGCGTTTGAGACGAGATAAAGGAGAGACTGAGGATAGACCTTGATACAGTCATCGGCCTGCTCGGCTGCATCCGAGAGGACGTAAAGGGCGGCTTTGCCGAGCCGGCCTGCCTCCAAGAGATCGTGGTAGTACACCCCGAAGTCGTCCATGGTGCATGCGGGGGCGAGGAACGTGATCGAGTGGAGCGTGCGTCCCAACCCGGATTGCCTCGGGAGGGGGTGCAACCCCAGCCCCACATACTCAGGCGGTGGCGGCACGCGGCCTTCGGAGGCCCACAATTTGACGAAGGGAGCCGCGAGAATGGCTCCTGCGCTGTGGACCATGAGGTGGACCTCGAGGTCCGGGTCCTTTCGAACAAGGCTCTCCAGGGCGTCGAGGACCACCAGCATCCCACCCTTCTCTGTTGCGACCTTCGGACAGTCCCGGCTCCCCCATTCCACGGAGGCCCGATGGGCGTTCTCCTTCATCTCGTTCCAGATGAATCGTCCCCGGGTGCAGAGCACTTCGAGTGCGCGGACCACGAGGCGCTCCCCCTCTCGCAGGGGCACGATCGGTTCATCCATCTGCGAGCCGCCAGCGAGGGCTTCGGGTCCCCCTGTCCCCTCCTGTTCCTTTCGATCCGCCACCCAGTAATCAAGTGTGTTCAGCAGACCGGTTCGCCAAACAACCGCGATCGGATATGCGTCATCGAAGAAGGCAAGACGGTGCTTGTCGAGGACCTCCAGGGCCGAGGCTTCCGGCACGAGCCCGCCGTGGACGTAAAGGAGGAGGCGCCGCTTGGCGTGCCCTTCCAACGCCCGGGGAACCACTTCCTCGAAGAGGCGCGCCACATCGTCCGCGCTGTTTCGGTCCGGAGCCAGCTTGCCGTTGTTCTCCAAGAAAACGGCATGAGGGTATCGGACGGGAGGAACCGGGCTTCCGCGCATGGCGAGGAAGCAGGCCCTGGGGCGATAAAGGTTCGGAGCCACTCGCCTGAGGTTCCGCGCAGCGTGGGTAGCCGAACCGTGCACCTCGGCGCTGCCGAGAAGAACAACTCAACTGTCAGGAACGGAGGTGCTCTCGCGCCGGAAGCCCCCCAGGGGCATGGAGTTGTGAGCCACGAACATGTAGTCCTCGGGGGTAAGCAGCACCGTGCCGGGAAAATCCTTGTTCCGGTCCTCGGCAAACCAGAGGATCTCCCGCCCGAGTCGCTCGGAGTACCGTTCGACCACCGTAAGCTGGAGTCCCACGGGGGAAACAGTGGGATCAGTCGGGGATGCCCGGTCCCCCGGGAACGCGGGCCCGGCTCGCAGGACCACCCGTTCTTCCGAGCCCTTCAGGGAGTACCAGCCAAACTGTTCCGGAACCGGCTCCAGGGTGCCATACACCTTCAGGCCGTCCCCCTCCTCCCACACTGGGAAGGTGCCGTGAGCCTCGTGCCACGCAAGCCCCTCAGCAAGGGAGGCCGCATCGAGCGTCCATACCGTTTCGGGCAAGAGGATCTCTCCGAGGCTCCACCCGGCCCCGAAGGATGCGACCAGGAAGACAGTGAGGAGTGAGTACCGGACCTCGGGACGGTCCAACGGATGGACCCCCCTCAGCTGCGCCGCAGTCACCGTCACCACGGGCCGAGGCGCGTACTCGGGGTAGCAGTGGGGGCACACCTCTTTCGGGCCCGAGCGGTCCCCCTCGCACAGGGAGCAGGTCGGCACGCCTCCCGATCGCGTTCGAGGAGGATAAGGCTGAGGGGTCCGGTGGGGGAGGCTTCAAGCCGTCGCGCGGGCTCCTCCGCGGGAGCATGATGGAAGGAACCCTCGTCACGAAGCCTGAGCTGAAGGTGGCTGCCCTGGGGTGGACGGGCCCCTTCGAGGCCGCGAGCGCCATCCCAGAGATGTGGGAGCGCTTCCTCACCCTCGCGGACCAGATCCCGAACCGGCGCGGCCGGGACGCCTTCGTCTGCCCCTTCCACGCGCGCCCCACGGATTGCACGTACTACGTGGGAGTGGAAGTGTCCTCCTTCGACCACCTTCCGCCCGGCGTGGTGGCGCTCCGCGTCCCTCCGCGCCGCTACGCCGCCTTCACCCACACGGGGCCCATGTCCACGGTGCAGGACAGCTTCCAGGGCGCCTTCGACTGGATTGCGCAGCGCAAGCTCACGCGGGATGCGGGCGCCCTCAGCATCGAGATGTACGACGCGCGCTTCGTGCCCACCCGGGTGGATGCGGAGGCGGCGACGAACGCCTACGACTTCTTCCTGCCGCTGAAGTAACCCTTCGCTGTAGCCCGTGGGGGCAGGCACCACCCCCGCACGCGCCCCCGCCCGCAGGCCGCGCTCGTCGACCTCGTTTCAAGGAAACCGCAAGGACAGATTTACAAGGTGCCAACAACGTCCACGGAACAACTCCACCACGCAGGGGAGCCAGTAGGTCGAATCATGAACCGCCCGTTCATGCGCACGCCGAAACCTGCCGCCCTTTGTCTGGGGATGCTGATTTGGCTCGCCGGCTGCCTCACCTCCGTTGAGGACGAGCCTGGATCCTCAGCCCCGCGGCTGCAGGAATTTCAGGCCTGCGACTTCCACTACCCCACCGGGGCTCCCGTCC
>DATMKA010000189.1:0-4863 GCA_035553595.1 Thermoplasmatota archaeon
CCCGTGCCGCTCTCGCGGACTACTTGGAGCGGACGGCGCCGCAGGAGACTGACGTCGTGCTCGTGGTCGGGGGCGCGCAACCGGAGGAGGTGGCGCTCCTTCTCGGAGGGCACCGCGTCCGCGGCGTGGCTGAGGCCCCGCCCCCCGCCCTCGTGACGGAAGGAGCCCGCGCCTACCGGTTCCGTCTCTCGCCCCTGGAGGCGGCGGCCTTCCTCACCACCTCACCCCTCATCCAACTTGGCGGCGAGGGCCCGGTGCCGGTTCCGGCACCGATGGCCGCGGAGGCTCGCGCCACCTTCCCGGAAGCGGTGAACGTGCCCCTCACGCTCATCGAGTTTTAGGATCCGGGGGCGGCGGCTTGGGCCCGGCGAGGGGCGCGCGACGGGTGGGTTTCACGCCCACGGCGGCCTCGAAGCGGTAGGCGGTTTCCACCACGTAGCTTGCCATGTGGGCGAACTGGCGCATCCCGCCGATGCTCGAGAGCTGGCCCACGTCGCGGCGCATGGCGCGCACCACGGCCTCGGGCGGCGCTTCGCCCACCTCCTCGAAGCCGAGGAGGCGGTGAAGCGCGTAGAGGCCGAGGATGCCTGCCGCGAGGAACAGGAAGTCGTAGTGGGCGATGCGGAGCGCCGTCACCAGGTTGGCCTCCTCGCCTTGCGCGAAACCGAGCTGCAGGAGGAAGGAGGTGTCGGAGAGGAGGGCCGCCACGAGGCCGCCGAGGAGGGGCGCGATGCCGGTGGCGACGGCCTTCACGACGGAGGCGCTTGCGAGGTAGGCGGGCGTGTCGTCGTCGGGCGCGAGCTTCATCACCACGTTGCTGGAGGCGAGGTCGATGCCGGCGGTGGCGAGGCCGAGGGCGAGGTGGACGAAGGTGATGCCGCCCAGCACCCAGGGGCTCTGCACCTTGGGAAGCGCCACCCAGGTGAGGATGGCGAGGAGGAACGTGGAGGCGGCGAGGTACAGGACGGGCTTGTTGCCGAAGCGGTCCGTGAGGGGCGCCCACAGGCGGAAGCCCACGATGTTTGCCACCTGGCTCGCGGCCGCGAGGAGGGTGACGACGCCGAGGCCGTACCCGAGGGTGCGGAGGAGGACGACGGTGACGAAGGGGAGCGCGAGGTTCGCGGCGAAGCCCCAGGTCCCGAGGAAGAGGAGGAGGCGGCGGAAGTTGCCGTCCCCGAAGGGTCGCTTCAGGGCCTCGTGGACGCTGTGGGGCGTCGCCGGCATGGGGGCCGGGAGGCTCGGGGCGCGCGTGAGGAGGTACGTGCTCACGCACCCGAGGAGGCCGCCGAGGACGAAGAGCACCGTGAAGCGCGTGAGGCCCGGGAACAGCGGGTTTCCTTCGCTCCAGCTGAGGAACTGGCCCGCGGCAAGGAGCGTGACGAGGCCCACGGTGCTGAGGATGGCCATGCGCCGCCCGAAGTAGCGGCCCATGCTCTCGCGGGGAACAAGCTCGCGCACCCACACCTGCCACGCGGCGCCCGACAGCATCCCCATGAGCGTGTACGTGACGAGGAAGCCCGTGAGGATCACGAGCGGGGGCACGGGGATGGTGGTGAAGGGGAGGAGGGCGAGGACGAAGAATAGGAGGCGCGCGAGGCCGCATAGCCACACCGTCATGGGCTTGCGGTCGGGGAAGCGGGCGAGCAGCGCCACGGCGGGCACGTGCGCCAGTTGGGCGAGGAAGGGGATGGCGGCGAGGAGGCCGATGACGATGTCGGAGGCCCCGAGGGCGAGCGCGAAGGCGGCGAGGATGACGCCGCCGGTGACGCCTTCCATGGCGCGGGAGAAGATGCCCTCCGCGATCATCATGCGCTGCCCTTCGGCGCGCTCCGCGTCCGTGTAGGGGACGGCCATCCCGGTGGGAGAGGCCTATCGCGCCTATAAGCCGTGCGGGAGCGGCGGCGAGCCGGCCGTCCCTACACGAGCGGGGCTTCGCCCGCGTAGTGGACGTGGCCCACGGGGGCGGGCGCGGAGTCGATGACGCGGGAGCGCGCGAAGGCGTAGTGGAGGCGCCCGTCCGGCCCGTAGTCGAGGCTCACGTAGTCGAGGAGCTCCCGGTTGGCCGAGCAGGCAGCCCCCTTGGGGCAGAGCGGTCCCACCTTCACGGGGTCGGGCGACACGGGGCTCACGGCCCACTCGCCGTTGAGGGTGTCGCGGACGGCCACGTAGGCATGCCAGAGGGTGTCCTCGGGCGCTTCCTCGGGCTTTCCCGTGGCGTTGCCGCCGTACCACCCGAGGGCCACGCGGCCGTTCCGGTCGGCCGCGGCCCAGGGAAGGAAGTGGAGCCCGCCACCCTGGACGAGGGTGGGGGGCGTCCACGTGCGGCCCGCATCGAGGGAGTCCGCCACGTGGATGGAGATGGTGTCGTTCGTGTCGTGGGCGGCCCACACCACCGTCGTGCCTCCCTGGGGCGTCGTGGTGGCCTGCACGGCCCACAGGTTGTCGAAACCAAGGGGGACGTCCGCAACGTGGCGCTGCTCCCAGGTGAGGCCCTGGTCCACGGAGACGGCGAGCTTCACGGCGCCGGGGTCCGCGCCTGCGTCGTCGGTGCTCGTGATGTCGGCGTAGGCCATCACGATGGTGCCGTCGGGCAGGAGGCGCGGGTGGCTGATCTGGTAGGCGTGGTTCTCCACGGTGGGGACGACGGTGAAGGCGTCGCTCCAGGTGGCGCCGTAGTCCTTGCTGTAGACGGCCTTGATGCTCATGACGAACGTGCCCTGCACGCTTCCCACCCGGTTCTCGACGGGGTGGAAGTACGCGTAGAAGAGGCCCACCCACCCGTCGGGGCCCGCGAGGAGCCACTGGCGGTCCACGTCCGTGGCGTCGGGGATGGTGACGCTCGTGCTCTCCCAGGTGTCGCCCCCGTCGTTGGAGCGCTCCACCAGGTAGTTGCCGCCCGAGGGCGTGGGGACGCCGGGAGCGAACACGGGGGCGCGCACGAGCCACCAGTCGGAGTAGTACACCCACCCGTCGGGGGACGCCACGACGTCCGCGTCGCTGCTGCCGAAGGGGCGGCGCGTGTTCGGGGCCGTGGGCGTGCCGAGGGGCGTGTCGCGCTGGGGCTGCCGCAGCGTCTCCCAGGTGGTGCCGCCGTCCTTGCTGCGCCACAACCACGCAGCACCCTCGCGCGCGTTGGGCTTCTCCTGGCTTCCCGCCACAGCCGTGATGAAGATCGTGCCGTCGGGCAGGATGGCGATGTTGGGCTCGGCGCCGCTCGTGGGCTGATCCATGGCCACCACCGGCAGGAACTCCGGCAGCGCCGGGAGCTGCGGAACGAGGACCACCGGCGCCTCCTCGGTCCCCGCGGGGGTGAGGCAGCCCGCGAGGAGGGGCGCTGCGAGGAGGAGGGTCAGGGCGAGGAGAGCGCGGGAGCGCATGCGTCGCGACTCCCTGCGCGGGGCATAAGGATTCCGCAGCCGCTGATGCGACAGGACGCGCTCGGCAGGATTATCACGCCCGAAACCGTCGCCCTCCTTGTGAACGGGAAGCTCCTTGCCATCCTCCTGCTGCTCGGCGTCGCAAGCCCCGGCTGTTTTGACGCCCTCGCGAGCCCCGGCCCCCTCGAGGCGCGGGGGTATACGCTCACCGTGAAGGTGGAGCCCGAGGATCTGGCGCACGACGTCAACGTGACCGCCACCTTTGTCGTGCATGCGCCCTTCCGCTACCGGGACCCCGGGTGCGGTTTCGAGCTGCTCCAGGTCTGGGCGGTCCTTCCCAACGGCACGGAGGTTCCCCTCTATGCCTACGGCGTGGAGCCAACCGTCGGCGCGTGCGTTGTGAAGGACCTCGTCGTGGAGCCGAGGACCTTCACCGTCCAGGCGGAATGGAACGGCAACCTCCTACCAGACCGCCCCGAACCCCATGAGGGGCCCCGTGTGGCGCCAGGCGCTTACGTGATTGAGGCCCGCGTGGCCACGCCGGAGCACACCGCGCGGGCTTATGCAACGGTCCGGGTGACCGAGCCCGTCACGGCGCCCTGAGGCTTCCCGGACCAGAACCCTTTTCCATCCCCCACCGGTTTCCGGGGTCATGTCCAACGCCTGCATCTTCTGCAAGATCGCGAAGGGAGAGATCCCGAGCTTCAAGGTCCACGAGGACGAGCACACCCTCGCCTTCCTCGACATCCAGCCCCTCGCGGAGGGCCACACGCTCGTGGTGCCGAAGACCCACGCGGTGCTCATCCAGGACCTGCCCGCCGCGGACAACGCGGCCCTGTGGGGAGCTGTGCAGCAGGTGGCGGCGAAGCTGCAGAAGACCACGGGCGCGCCCGCCACCACGGTGGCCGTGAACAACGGCCGCGCCGCGGGCCAGGAAGTGCCCCACGTGCACGTCCACGTGGTGCCCCGCCGCGAGGGCGACGGCGGCGGCCCTATCCACGCGATCTTCGGCAAGCGGCCCGACCTCTCGAAGGACGCCATGGCGAAGCTCGCCGAGCGCCTCCGCGGCGCCTAATTCTCAGGCGCGGCGGCGGGCCTTGAGGGCGCGCTCGATCCGGGCGTCGAGGTCGGGCGCGTCGGAGGCGTGGCGGACGCCGCGCGTTGCAAGGAGCGCGTCCACGCGCACCGCGACGTCGTCGCGGGGCCCCTGGCGGCGCTCGGCGTGGCGGCGGACGGCGGCATCCACGCGGGAGTCGAGATCCTCGGGCGGCACCACCTTCACGGCGCGGCGGCGCGCGGGCGTCGCCACGGGAACCACCACGGGCTCCGGCTCGGGCGTGGACTCCACCGCGGCAGCCGCCACCGGCACAGGCTCGGCCTCGACGGACGCGAGGGGCTCGGGCGCCGCAGCGGGCTCGGCGAGCACGACGGGCGCCTCCACGGGCGCGGGAGCCACGGGCTCCGGTTCAGGCGCAGGGGCCTCGAT
>DATMKA010000190.1:0-12928 GCA_035553595.1 Thermoplasmatota archaeon
CCCCTCCGCCGCCGCGCGCGCCCGGAAGCGGCGCACCCCGTGGCGGAGCGCGCGCTTCACGTCCACGCCGCGGCTTGCCGCCCACAGGTAGGCCATGAAGGCCCCGAGGGCAAGGAGGAGCGCCACGAGCACGGTGCCCCACGGGTCCCCGAAGGCGCCGTTGAGGAGGTTCGCCGTCCCCCACAGGAAGAACCCGAGGGCAAAGAGCGCAAACACCGCGGCCCCCGTGTAGCCCGTGAAGGTGTCCCGCAGGCCCTCGGCCACGGCCTCGCGAGCCGTGCGGGCGCGGAGCCCGACGCGTCCCGGGGCCTCCAACGCCCCGATCGCGGAGGCGCCCACCCCTTCGGCCATCCGCTCGGCTCGAAGCAGGGCTTCCCGCGTGCGGGCGGCTGCCGCGCGGCCGGGCGGCGGCGGCGGGATCGATTCCCCGCGCAAGCCATGAGTGGCCTCCGCGAAGGCCTTGGCCGTCCGCTCCACGGCGGCCCCCGCGTTTTCGGGAAGCCGGCCGCGGCGGGACTGCTCCGCGTACCCTTCGGCGGCGCCCGCGAGCGCGGAAAGCCCCTTGCTCAACGGGTTCCCACGCGGGGGAGGCGTCCAGCGGCTCTCCTCAAGCGGCGGGGGCGGCCCACGCGGTTCGGCCGCCTCCGGCTTGCGCGGGGGCGGCGGTTCCTCCGGCGGGAACGCGGGAACCCACTCGCCTCGCTCGGAGAGGCGGCGCAGCTCCTCGATGCGCACGGTCCCCTCCACCAGCTCGGTCTCCGCGAGCACCTCTTTCCGGATGCGGAGCACCTCGCGGACCACCGGTTTCTTCACGAGGATCTCCTCCACGATGGGGATCTCGACGTAGTCGCCGCGGTCGAGAATCTCCCCGAACCGGGTCTCGTTCCAGCCTCCGGGTTCCGTCGCGCTCTCCCGGGGGTTCCTGTGGGTGTCCGTGTCCATGCTTCGTCACGCTCGATACGGGGTAAAGGGAAAGGGCCCGGAAGGGTCCGGGCCGGCCGCGGGCTTACTCGCGGCGGAGGTTCTTGCGCCCGGTGCCCCGGTCGGTCTCGAGCTCCTCGCGCTTCACGTCGCCTTCGATGTTGCGGACCTCGGTGTCGGCCGTCTTGAAGACGCGCGCCTCCTCGCGGACGCGCGCCGTCTTGCCCACGACCGGTTCCTCCCGCGTGGCCTTGATCGTGACGTCCTCCTCCTGGAAGGCGTTCGCCGGCACCTGCTGCCCGGAAGCGGGCACGCGGTCCACGTGGATTTCCTCGCGGCGAAGCTCCACGGGCTCGCTCACGCGCTCCGTGCGCACGACCTTCCTGAGGCGCAGGGCCTCCGCCTCGACCGCGCGCTTGCCCACCTGCATCTCCTCCTCGGCGAGGGGGATGCGGTGCTCCTCTTGCGCGCCGAACTCGCCGCCGCGGGCACCGAGCCCCTCGCGCTCCCTCAGGCCGGGCTCGCGGTGGTACCCGTAGTAGTCGTAGATGCCGCGGTGGTGCTCCGACGACAGGTCCTCGTCGAGCCCGTAGGCGGGCGCGCTCTTGATCTGGTCGATGGTGTAGGGGAGGTGGATCTCGCCCCGGTCCTCGTCGATGCGCGCCGCTCCCAAGGGAACGACGTGGGTCTTGCCGAAGAACCAGCCGGTCTTCACGCTCGCAAGCTCCGGCCTCCCGCTCGTTTCGTCCATGTACACGTTGTCAAGGGTTCCCACCTTGGCGCCGCTTGCGTCGAACACCTTGTAGTCCAGTATCCGGTTCTCGTCCAGCATCGTTTCACGTCTCCTCGGCCCCGCCTTCACGGAGGCCGCTCTTTGCTCGTCCGAGGGAGGAAGAAAAGGGGTTGTGGCGCCCTCGTCCATGCCTCGGGCGCTCCGAGCGGTCGGCGTTTGGTGGGCCCCCTGTTTCGCGGCCCGCATCGCCGCCGTCCGGCCTCCGGCGGCCTGCCCCGCCGTGAAGGGCGACGGGCCGCCGCCTCCCCGGGCCCCAACCGATTGCCCCCGGGAGACCGGTACTAGCCCCCGGTCTTTAAGATAGGTGGGGGTCTAGAGAAGGTTGTGTCCCCTCCTTCCTGGCAGCAGCTCGTCCACAATCCGCAGGAGGAGCGCCACATCGTCCAACTCTACCGCGAGCCAGCCTTCCTCGTGAAAGCGGTCTCCTCCTGGATCGGGCCTGCCCTGCGCGACGGGGGCGGGGCCCTGCTTCTCAGCACCCCCGAGAACGCCGACCTCCTCCGCGGCGGGCTTGCCGCGGAAGGCTTGGATGCCTCCGCGCTCGAGCGCGAGGGGCGCCTTGTCGTTCTCGACGCCCAAGAGACGCTCACCCGCTTCATGGTGAAGGGCGCGCCGGACCCCGCCCGCTTCAGGCCGCTCATCGAGAGCCACGTCGCCCGCCTCCGCGCTGCCTGCCCGGCCCCCGGTGCGGGCCTCCGTGCGTGGGGCGAGATGGTGAACCTCCTCTTCCACGGCGGCAACGCCGCCGGCGCCGAGGCCCTCGAGCTCCTCTGGGCGGAGGTCGTCCACGAGCAGAACCTGCGCCTCCTCTGCTCCTACCAGGTGGACAACCTCGACCCCTCGACCCACGCAGGGCCCCTCAAGGGTCTCTGCGCGGGCCACTCCCACCTCATCCCCGAGGAGGACGAGGAGCGCTTCGACCTCGCCCTCTCCCGCGCCCTCGTCGATGTGTTCGGCGCGAAGGAGGCCGCCACCGTCCGCGCCCTCTTCCAGACCCGGCAATCGATCCCTGTCGCCATGCCGCCGTCGGAGGCGGTGCTTGTGGCGCTGCACGAGCTGCAGCCCGTCATCGGCCAACGCGTCCTCCGCGCAACACGGCTCCACCTCGCAAGCCTGGGGGGTGCGGTCTAAGTGGTCGCCAATCCCAAGTCTTCCCTCGAGATTGAGGACGCGCTCCTCCGGGTGGGCGACCGGCTCGGCATGCGTGTCCTCCTCCTCCGCATGGTGGCCGCCGAGCTCCCCGACAACCCCTGGCTCCTCGACCTCCGCGTCGCCCACGAGGGCTCCCTTGCGACCGCCGAAACCACCCACCTCTGCGGCAGCAGCTGCACCCTCGATACCGAAGGCTGCCTCACGGCTTTCAAGGTAGAGGACGCGATCACGAAGCAAACCGGCGAGCTCTACGCCATCACCGCCATCGAGCCCGGCGAGGCCAACGGCATCCGCGTGACGCTCAAACGCCTCGACGCAACCCTCCGGTGAAGCCGCCCGCCGCCCCGCGGGGCGGCCTAGCGCGGCCCCGGGCGTGGCGCGGGCCCGGGGACGGACGACCCCGCGGCCGGAGCCTCGGGGCCCGCGGCGCTCCCGGGCGGGGCCTTGGGGAAGTGCACAAGGAAGGTGGTCCCCACGCCCGCCGCCGTCTCGAAGCCGATGCGTCCCCCATGGGCCTCGACGATACGGCGGACGATGCTGAGGCCGAGCCCCATCCCCTTGCTTTTCGTGGTGTAGAGCGGGTCGAAGATGCGGGCCTGCACATCAGGGGGAATCCCGGTCCCACGATCCTTGACCGCGAGCTCCACCTCCGGCCCGTCCACCCGCGTGACCACCTCAATCTGGCCCCCGAGGGGCATGGCGTCGGCGGCGTTATCGAGGAGGTTCAGGACCACCTGCTGCGCCTGCACCCGGTCCAGCGGGATGAGCGGCAGGGGCGCGAGCCGCGTGACCACCTGGTGCGTGCCACGGTGGGTTGCGTGGAAGAGCGTGAGCGCCTCCTGGAGCACCTCGTTGAGGTCGCGAGGGGCATGCTCCCCTGTGCCGTGCTGGGCGAAGCGTCGCAGGTCCTGCACCAGCTGGTTGATGCGGTCGAGCCCCTCCAGGGCATCCGTGACGCCCTGCTGGAACTGCTTGATGTCCGCCTCCGTGAGGCTCTGGTCGCGGGCCCTCGCGAGGCGGAGGCGGAGGAACTGGAGGTGGTTCACGGCGTAGGTGAGGGGCGTCCGCACCTCGTGGGCCACCCCGCCGACGAGCGTGCCGAGGGCCGACAGCCGCTCCATCTGGGAAAGGTCGCGGCGGGCCACGGCGAGATCCTGCTCGGAGCGCTTGCGCTGCGTGATGTCCTCAAGGACGGCAAGCAGGTAGTCCGGGTCCCCGTTCTCGTGACGCACCACGGAGAGGGTGAGGTTCACCCAGAGGATGCGGCCGTCCTTCCGGAGGTACCGTTTCTCCGTCTTGTAGATGGGGATCTCGCCGCGCAGGAGCCGCTCCCGTTGCTCCAGGTCCCGCGGCAGGTCGAGGGGATGGGTGAGGCTCTGGAAGTCGCGGACGAGCATCTCATGCTCCGAGTAGCCCATCATCTCGCAAAGCCGTGCGTTCACCCGCAGCCACCGGCCATCGAGCGCGTTGTGGCTCATCCCCACCGCCGCCTGCTCGAAGGCCGCGCGAAAGCGGCGCTCGCTCTCCGACATGACGCTCTCGGAGAGCTTCCGGTCGGTCACGTCCCGGGCCGTCACGAGGACCTCCCTGAGGGCTCCCGTCCCGTGGTCGTGGACGGGCTTCATGAGGAGCTCGAGCCACACGTAGGACCCGTCCTTGCGGCGGAACCGGGCCGTGGCCGCGCACGGTCCGTCCCCCTCGTGCAGACGCGCCTCCACCTCCGCGGCCGTGGGTGTGTCCTCGGCGTGGGCAAGGTCGAGGAACCGCGTGCCCGCGACCTCCTCCGGCGCGTAGCCGAGGACCCTCCGGATGGTGGGGGACACGTACCAGGCGCGCCCCTCTGGCGAGAGGCGCAGGAAGAGGTCCCTCGAGTGTTCCGTGAGGAAATGGTAGAACGCCTCCATCTCCCCCGGGAGACGCCCCTCGCCTCCGGGGCCCTCCGGACCCGCGATCGCCTGGTCCCGACCGCGGTTCATTGATTTACCACTGGGCTCTCCAGGCATCAACCTTGCGTCCCCACCGCTCCCGTTGGCCTTGCACGACGTGGCCCCCGCTCGGTGGCTCTGCCCCCGGGAAGGCCCATCCTTTATGGGTGGCTTGCGGGATGCTTCCCCGATGACGACCCTCCGGCCCGCCGACCCCGTCGCCGTGAACGTGACCCGCGGTCCCACCCTCGAGAGCCGCCACCGGGCCCACGTGGCGGTCGTCGAC
Source organism: Thermoplasmatota archaeon (assembly GCA_035553595.1). Classification (GTDB taxonomy): domain Archaea; phylum Thermoplasmatota; class SW-10-69-26; order JACQPN01; family JAJPHT01; genus DATMKA01. Next base: position 5,078 of record DATMKA010000190.1, read on the forward strand.
GCCTCCGGAACCCTCGTCGCCTCCTTCGGCGAGCCCACCTTCCCCACCTACCTGCGGTCCATCGCGAAGCCCTTCCAGGCTCTCCCCCTTTTAAGCACGGGCGCGGCCGACCGGTTCGGCTTCACGGACGCGGAGCTTGCCATCTGCTGCGGGAGCCACAATGGCGAAGCGGGCCACGCGAAGCTCGTGGAGGGCATGCTCGCGAAGATCGGCCTCCCCGCGGAAGCCCTGCGGTGCGGCGCCCACGCGCCCTACCACGAGGCCACCGCTGCCGGCCTCCAAGGCAAGTATACGCCGCTCCACAACAACTGCTCGGGGAAGCACGCGGGCATGCTCGCTCTCGCGCTCCACCTCGGTCAGGACCCCGCCACCTACCTCGATCCGAAGGGGGCCGTGCAGCGCGCCATCCTCGACGCGCTAGTCCAGATCACGGGCGTCCCGGCGGACCGCATCCCCGTGGGCGTGGACGGGTGCACCGCCCCCACCTTCAACCTGCGGCTCCACCATGCCGCGCGCGCCTTCGCTCTCCTCGCGCGCCCCTGGCGCGGCGACAAGGCCCTCGCGCCCCACCTGGAGCGCCTCCAGAAGGCCATGTGGCAGAACGCGTGGTACGTCGCGGGGTCGGGCCGCTTCGACACCCAGGTGATGGAGGCCGCCGAAGGCCGCCTGCTCTGCAAGGTGGGCGGCGAGGCCGTGCAAGCGGTGGCCGACTTCGAAACGGGGCATGCCATGGTGATCAAGATCGAGGACGGTAACGGGCGCGCCGTGAGCCCGGTAGCCATCGAGGCGGCGCGCCAGCTCGGGTGGCTCGAGCCCCGGGCCCTGGAGGTTCTCGGCGACCTGTGGCGTCCCGCCCTCCGCAACCACAACAGCATCGTGGTGGGCACCATCGAACCAGTCCTGGAGCTCACGCGCCACGACCCGCCAAAACCCTGAGTCCTGAGAGCGCCCCCGGCGTGATTAGGAAGAACCAAATACGTCCTCCGCGAACCGTGCCCTTGGCCGGCGGGCGCTCCCAAGAGTCAAACCCCCCTAAACCGAGGTTGGCACCGCAGTTGCGGTGGAATGGCTGGAATCATTCCCTTCCCTCTGCAGGGTGCCTCAAGTACACCCCCCAACCGGAGCGCCCCGGCCCACCTCTCACCCCACGCCCGGCGCGCCGCTCGCGCGCCGGGGCAGGGTTCCTCAGACCAGCTGCAGCGGCATGACGAAGGTGCGCGCGCGGTCCATTACTGTCTCACTGGCAGCGGGTGTCTTCCAGGCCGCGACCCGGAGGACGTATTCGCCTGGCGGCGTGTCCAAGGGGACCTGGCAATCCACGCCTGTGGCCGTCGCCGTGCACGAGAGCGCGCGCGTGCCGGAGGCGAAGGTCGTGGGTGCGCCAGCGGGGCCCGCCGTGGGCCCTTCGAGGGTCGCGGAGTAGGCGGTGACGGCGTCGAAGGCGAGGCTCACGCGCGTCTCGCGGGTCATCGTGGTGGGCACTCCGGGCTGCTGCGTCTCCGTCACGGACTCGTAGGCCGTCACGGGGGGCGCGCGGGCGCGGTCCGTGGTCACGAAGCCGGCGCGCGGTCCCCAGAGGACGCGGAGGTCGGCGGCGCTGTTGCCCACGCGCACCGTGGCCTTGCCGGGTTCCACGTCGTGCACTTCCACGAACCAGCCCGTGCGGCGACCGTCCACGGTGCTCGACCATGTGGAGAGGTGGGAGAGGCTCGCGCCCTCGGGCATGGCGGCCCACCCGAGGGTTTGGCCCGTCTCCTTGATGACGCGGACGCGGGGGTTGCTGCCCTCGTTCATGTTCCACCAGCCACCCCCGTTGGCGCACTCGTCGATGTACCAGACGACCACGCCGGAGCGGGTCTGGTCGCCGTCGTAGCGGCCGGCGTCGGCGTCCCGGTACTCCACGAGGAAGTAGCGGTCGCCCGAGGTCCACTTGAAGCTGTAGTAGCCGTTGAGGCGCCAGGTGCTGCACGCGCCGGTGTCCACGTTGAGGCGGAGGAGGCGCGTGGCGCCGTTGCCTTCCGCGGCGTCGAGGGTGTAGGTGGCGGCGCGGTCGGTGGGGGCGCGAACGATAGGCGTCATCCACCCGAGACTGTACTTCGTCCAGGCGCCAAGGTGGGCAGGGTCCGTGCCCGTGGGGAGGCCCGTGTAGGGGTCGCCCTTGGGGGCGCCGGTGCCGTACTGGTCGCCCGAGGCCATGAGGTCCCAGCGGCCCACGTCCGGGTGGTGGTACAGGTCGGCGAACCCGAGGATGGTGTGGCCGAGCTCGTGCGCGATGGTGCCGAACTGGCCGTGCTCGCTCACCGTCATGTAGCGGTTGAGCCGCACGCCGTCCACGTAGTGGGGGCCCCAGTTGAAGTTCCCGTCGCACACACCCCAGGCGTGGCTCCAGATGTCGGGGCCGAGGCCCACGTCGTCGTCAGCGGTGCCGGCGTGCACGATGGCGAGGTTCACGACGCCGCCGTTCGCGAGCGCGGCAAAGTCCACCTCGGCCTCCACGGCCTTCGCGGCATCATAGGGCAGGGAGCAGGCGGGGCGGTGGTCGGGCCACACCGCGTCGAAGGTGGGGTTGCGGCGGATGTCGGAGTCCGAGTTGCCGTAGGCGGCCATGGGGCGGGGCAGGGTCACCCACACGGGGTGCACGTACCCGCCGATCACGAGGCGGTCGTTCGAGACCTCGCGGAAGTAGTCGCGGACGCTCCGCTCCTCGGTGAGGCCGGGCTCGGAGAAGAACCAGTCGCGCACCTCGGCGGGGTGGTGGAGGCCCTTCACGTCCTCGAACTGCACGAGGAGGACGACGACGTTGAAGTTCCCCGCGACGGCGCCCGTCCCGAGGTTCACGGGAACGGCGGCGACGGGCACAAGGGGCAGGAGCAGGAGGGCAAGGACCGCGACGGCGGCGGCCTTCCCTGTCGGTCTGGGGAGCAATCGGACAGCCTCACCCGACCGATATCGGTTGGACCTATTAACCTCTGCGTGTCGCTCGAGGAGGCGAACGGCAAGGGGGTTCTTTCGCCCCCCACCGGGGAAGCCCTTTATAGAATGGGGGCGAATCGCGGCCCCGGTCTGGTCCGATGGCTCGGGATTCGATTATTGTCAAGGGGGCGCGAGAGCACAACCTGAAGAACATCGACGTGGAGCTCCCCCGCAACAGGCTCAACGTCATCACCGGACTCTCGGGCTCCGGCAAATCCTCCCTCGCCTTCGACACCCTCTACGCCGAGGGGCAGCGCCGCTACGTGGAATCCCTCAGCGCCTACGCGCGCCAGTTCCTCGGGCAGATGGAGAAGCCCGAGGTGGATGCCATCGAGGGCCTCAGCCCCGCCATCAGCATCGACCAGAAGACCACGAGCAAGAACCCCCGCTCCACCGTGGGCACCATCACCGAGATTTACGACTACCTGCGCGTCCTCTTCGCGAACCTCGGCATCCCCCACTGCCCCCAGTGCGGCAAACCCATCATGAGCCAGTCCGCGCAACAGATCGTGGACCGCCTCCTCGCCCTCCCCGAGGGGAGCAAGCTCCAGATCCTCGCGCCAGTCGTCCGCGACCGCAAGGGTGAGTACAAGAAGCTCTTCCAGGACCTCAAGGCCCAGGGCTACCTCCGCGTCCGCGTGAACGGCCAAACGGGCGGCGTGGACGACGACTGGAAGCTCGCGCGGTACGAGAAGCACACCATCGAGGTGATCGTGGACCGCGTCGTGACCAAGAAAGGGGATGAGGGCCTCAACACGCGCCTCACCGATGCGGTGGAGCAGGCCCTCAAGCTCGGCGAAGGCGTCGTCGGCGTCCTCGTGGGCGACCAGTACCAGCAGTTCAGCGAGAAGAACGCCTGCAGCGACTGCGGCGTGAGCCTCGGCGAGATCGCGCCCCGCAACTTCTCCTTCAACAGCCCCCACGGCGCCTGCACGGACTGCGCCGGCCTCGGCTTCAACCTCGAAGTGGACCCCGCCGTGGTCATCGTGGATGCCACCCTCAGCCTCAACGACGGCGCCCTCCACCCCGAGGTCATGCGCTCCTCCCCCTGGATCCTGAAGGAGATCCAGCAGGTGGGCAAGCACTACGGGTTCAGCCTCGGCACGCCCTGGAAGCAGCTCTCCGCAGCCCACCGCAACATCATCCTCCACGGATCCGACAAGACCCTCAAGATGCGCTACGAGAGCAAGTCCGGCTTCGTGTGGGAGTCCCACGAGCAGTACGAAGGCATCGTGCCCCGCCTCGAGCGCTACTACAAGGAGACCGAGTCCGAGGCGAAGCGCGAGCGCATCCAGGAGCTCATGAGCAGCCGCCCCTGCAAGGGCTGCAACGGCACCCGCCTCAAGAAGGAGATCCTCGGCATCACCATCAAGGACAACAGCATCGCGAAGCTGTGCGCCATGCCCGTGGAACGCCTCTTCGCGTGGTTCCAGGGCCTTGAGCAGGGCATGAGCGAGCGCGAGCGCAAGATCACCGCGGAACTCATCAAGGAGATCCGGGAGCGCCTCCGCTTCATGCTCGACGTGGGCCTCGAGTACCTCACCCTCGACCGCAGCAGCGCCACCCTGTCGGGCGGCGAAGCGCAGCGCATCCGCCTCGCCACCCAGATCGGGTCCGGCCTCGTGGGCGTGCTCTACATCCTGGACGAGCCGAGCATCGGCCTCCACCAGCGCGACAACCACCGCCTCATCCAGTCCCTCAAGGGGCTGCGCGACCTCGGCAACACCCTCGTGGTCGTGGAGCACGACGAGGACATGATTCGCGCCGCCGACTACGTGCTCGACCTCGGCCCCGGCGCCGGCGAGCACGGCGGCCGCATCGTCGCGGAAGGCACCCCTGAGGAGATCATCAAGAACCCCAACTCCATCACGGGCCACTACCTGTCGGGCAAGGAGGAGATCGAGGTCCCCCTCATCCGCCGCCCGGGCAACGGCAAGTGGATCAGCGTCCGCGGGGCGCGCGAGAACAACCTGAAGAACGTCGACGTGGACATCCCCCTCGGCCTCTTCGCGTGCGTCACGGGCGTCTCCGGGTCGGGCAAGTCCACCCTCGTGAACGACGTCCTGTACAAGGCCATGGCCCGCGCCCTCAACGGCGCCTCCACGGCCCCCGGCGTCCACGACAGCCTCGAAGGCCTCGAGCACCTCGACAAGGTCATCATCATCGACCAGTCCCCCATCGGGCGCACGCCCCGCAGCAACCCCGCCACCTACACGGGCCTCTTCACGCCCATCCGCGAGCTCTTCGCCTCCACGCAGGACGCGAAGCAGCGCGGCTTCGAGAAGGGCCGCTTCAGCTTCAACGTGAAGGGCGGCCGCTGCGAAGGGTGCGAGGGCGACGGCGTCACCACCATCGAGATGCACTTCCTCGCCGACGTGTACGTGCCCTGCGAGGTGTGCAAGGGCGCCCGCTACAACAAGGAAACGCTCCAGGTCCGGTACAAGGGCAAGAACATCCACGAGGTCCTCAACATGACCGTGGAGGAGGCGTGCACCTTCTTCGAGAACGTGCCCGTCATCCACCGCCCCCTCCAGACCCTCATGGACGTAGGGCTAAGCTACATGCGCCTCGGCCAGAGCAGCACCACCCTCTCGGGCGGTGAAGCCCAGCGCGTGAAGCTCGCCACCGAACTGCAGAAGCGCGCCACCGGCAAGACGCTCTACATCCTCGACGAGCCCACCACGGGCCTCCACTTCGCCGACGTGAAGCGCCTCCTCGGAGTGCTCCAGCGCCTCGTGGACGGCGGCAACACCATGGTCATCATCGAGCACAACCTCGACGTGATCAAGACGGCCGACTGGATCATCGACCTCGGTCCGGAGGGCGGCGAAAAGGGCGGCACCATCGTCGCCCAAGGCACCCCCGAGGACGTTGCGCGGGTTCCCGAGAGCTACACGGGCCAGTTCCTGAAGCCCCTCCTCAAGGGCCGCCTCGGCGTCCCCGGGGTCACGCGGCCCAAGCACCTCGTGACCGCCGCGCCCGCGGCGAACGGCCACGGGAACGGCGCGAAGAACGGCAACGGCAACGGCCACCACGTGGAGGCTCCTGAGGCGGCACCCGCCAAGCGCGGCCGCCCCAAGGGCAGCAAGAACAAGCCGAAGCCCAAGGCCCGGGCTGCCCGCTGAGCATGGTGAGCCCCACCACGCTCCTCAAGCACGTGCGCGTTCACACCGAGCGCGCCCTCGCGCTTGACCTGAACCTGCCGAAGGGCACTCTCGTGGTGGCTCCCTACCGATACGGCGAGGCAAACTACCGCCGCTTCCTGGAGATGGCGCAGCCCCGGGAGCCCGGCTGCCTGGCGCTCGTGGGCCTCAACCCGGGCGCCTACGGCGCCACCCTCACCGGCATCCCGTGGACGGACATCCCCACGGCCAACGAGCGGTACGGCCTCCACCTCGAAGGGCTCGGGCTCTGCCCGCCCGAGCTCGCGCCCCACTACGGGCGCGGGAAGGCCTTCTCCCGCACCTTCGAGGAATCCTCGCGGCGCGTCTACGGCTTCGGCGACCGCATCTATGGGGACGCGCTCGCGTTCTTCTGCGACGCCCTCGTCGTGAACGGGTGGCCCCTGTTCGCGATGAACCCAAAGCTCGACGAGCCCAACGTCACCCCCGGCCACTTGGACGGGGCCAGCCAGCGCGCCATCCGCGAGCTCGCGGCGGAAACCCTCCAGGGCTTCGACCAGCGCCTCCGCTTCCGCGGCGCCCTCGCTTTCGGCGCCTTCGCGCAAAAGGTGCTTGGGGAGGCGATGCCCGCGGATTTCCCGGTTGTCGCCGTGAAGCACCCGGGCCGCAGCGGGCTCACGCGCGAGGCCTGGGCGGACGTGCTCGCCGACCAGATGCGGGAAGCGGGCCTGCTCCCGCTTCCCTGAGCCGAGCCGAAGGGGCGGTCCCGCTCCCGTTCACGCTCCCGTTCACGCTCCCGTTCACGCTCCCGTTCACGCTCCCGTTCACGCTCCCGTTCACGCTCCCGTTCACGCTCCCGTTCACGTGACACGTGGGACGTTCTTCGGGAGCGTTAGCGTGAGCGGGAGCGTTGGCGTGAGCGTTGGCGTGAGCGTCACTTTGCCTGCCCGCCATCAAAGGGCTTATCCGGCAGGGCCCCCATCTCGCGCCTGCCTCGGCCGACTGGCCCCCCTGACCATCTAAGATGATGGGGGATCCCGTGCCGGGGCTACACGCTCCTTCTTCCGTCCCCGTGGTGACAACTGAACCCTTATGCGGCGCCGAACCGGCCGTGGGGTGCCGTTGCCAGGGTGCGTGAGCCATGCCGAACCGTTCCCTTCGTCTTGTTGCGCTCGCTCTCGTGGGCCTCGTATTGATTCCCGCCACCGTGGAGGCGCAGGCCCCGTCCCCCGCGGATGTGAACCGGGTTGTGCACCAGGCCGTCCGCACCGCTGACGATCCCCGGCCCGTGGTCGACTCGATGGATCCCTTCGGGTTCCGCCGGGAGGTCGAGCGCTCCGGCTTCATCCCCTTCATTCCGGGCCACTGGTTCCCCCGCCTGCCCACCGTGGCCGCTCCGAGCGACCCCACGGCGGGCCTCCAGGTCCCCCGTTCCCCCGTCTGGACTCCTGGCGCCAGGGACGTGCCCGCGGTCCGCCCCTCGGTGCCTGCCGTTCCCGGTACGGAGGGCGTGTCCATCGAGGCCGTGTCCCGCCTCTTTGACGACACCGTCGCCCTCAGCTCCGACCTCGCGCGCAACCCCTCCGTCCTCGCTCCGGGCGCAAGCCCCGACCAGGTCGTGACCATGACCGTAAACGCCTATGCGGGCGTCCTCACCCGCGTCTTCAACCCTGTCCTCAGCGTCGGGGAGGCCCGGGCCGCCGAAGGCTTCCGCATCCAGGCCTGGATCAAGTCCTACGCCGAGGCCTTCAAGGAG
>DATMKA010000191.1:0-16054 GCA_035553595.1 Thermoplasmatota archaeon
GGCCTCCTGGCGGTGGCGGTCGTTGTGATCCTCGGGTCTTCCGCGGTCTATCTCGCGGGAAGCGCCGTCGCTCCCGACCTCTCGCGCGAGTGGGGCCTTTCCGAGTCGGAGGCCTCCGCGGTGAGCGCCGCCTCCCAGGCGGGCTTCATCGTGGGCACTCTCGTGGCGGCCGCTCTCAATCTTCCCGACCGAGTGGGGCCGGGCCGCCTCGCGGCTCTCCTCCTCGTGGGCGCCGGGGCAGCAAACGCGGCCCTCCTCCTGTTCCCCGGGAGCTTGCCCTTCTCGCTCCTCACGCGCTTCCTCGTGGGGGCTCTCAGCGGGCCGGTGTATCCTCTCGCGATGAAGGTGCTTGCCACGTGGACGCCCCGCCTGGGGCCGAAGCTGGGGATCCTCCTCGCCTTCAGCACCCTCGGGTACGGGTCCGGGTTCCTGCTGCGGGCCCTCTCCGTCCCCTGGGAGGCCGCGCTCCTCGGAACGACCCTCCTGGCCCTCCTCGGCGCCGCCGTCGCGCAGGCCCTCCTGCGGCCCGGCCCGCTCCTGCCGGCGGCGACCCGGTTCTCGCCCCGGGCCGCGGCGCTCGCCTTCCGGGAGCCTGCCTTCCGCGCGAGCGCCCTCAGCTACTTCGGCCACATGTGGGAGCTGGTCGCCTTCTGGGCCCTCCTCCCCTTCTGGCTCACGGCCGCGGGGTACGACCGGACGGTGGTCCTCGGGCTTGCTGGCGGGGTCTTCGTCACGGGCGCCCTCGGGTGCCTCCTCGCGGCCCGCCTCTCCCTCTCCTGGGGCGAGGCCCGTGTTGCCCGCGCGGCGCTCGCAACGAGCGGAGTCCTCTGCCTTGCTTCGCCGCTCCTGTTCGGAGCCCCGCTCTGGGTGACGGCGCCCCTGGTGCTCCTGTGGGGCGCCGCCGTCATCGCGGACAGCGCCATGTACAGCGCCCTCAGCGCCCGCGCGGCACCCCGCGAGTACGTGGGCACCGCGCTTACCGTACAGAACGGGCTCGGGTTCGCGCTCACCATCGTGACCCTCGCGCTCGTGCCCGCCGCGGCCGCGCTCCTGGGGTCGTGGCAGTACGCCTTAGCGCTCCTCGCCGTGGGACCCATCCTGGGGCTTCTTCCCCTGCGGCGCCTCATGGGCGCCTAGCGGCACCGGTTTCCACTGCTCCGGCAACGAGGCGGTGGATACCCTCCTGGTCGAGGCCCTCGCTCTCCCGCAGCGGAGCGTTCAACGGGGCCCGGCACCCTCCCACGCGAGGAGTCGGGCGGCCGAGGCGCGGCGCTCGCCTCCCTGATCCCTCCAGGAATGTTTATTCCCTCCGTTTGGGCTCTGCGGATCATGCGGGCCCGCCTCCTCGGGAGCCTTCTCATCCTGATTCTCTCCGGTTGTCTCACGGCCCCGCCCGAGGGGGACGGATCGACGGGACAGGATGACCCAGGGGCGCTCCCGGCCCTTGAGGTACCCCAGATTCTCGAGATGGGAGACTGCACCATTCAGGAAATCCTCTTCTCGGCCGTGCCTGAAACCCTTGAGGCGTACCTGCCGGAGGGCTTCACTGCGGAGCCCTTCCCCGCGGAGGGCGGCAGCGCGCTCATCGCCCTCGGGATGCACTGCACGGAGCCCGAGGAGACCCGCCTCGCCGTCCTCATCATCCCCGTGGTCGGCGTGCCCGACGGGTGGGGCCGCGAGAACGCGAGCGCGCAAGGCGTGATCACCTCTATCCTCGTTGATGAGGGCGCCACCACCCTCGCTACCCTTGGGGCGTGGGGCTACGGGCCCACCCTCGCCACTGGTTCCGTCCGCCTGGAAGACGCGGCGCCCTCGGCCCCCGAGCCCCTTCCCCGGATCGGGAAAACAACCGCCGAAACGTCCGCGGGACAGAGGTTCGTCCTCGACACCGTCGTCCGGGGCACGCCCCGGATCGACGAGGGCAACTTCCTCCGCTTCTTCATGGTGCACGACGACAAGGTCATCGGCGTGTGGGATTGCGACCTCACGGGTAACCACCGGATCTACTCGGCGGAAGCCCACCTGGACGCGAGCGGTTACGCGCCCCTCCCGGATGGCCTGTCGGCGGGGCTCGGATTCCACGAGCGCTCCGACCTCTTCCGCTGGACCCGCCTCGAGGTCCCGCCGAGCCCCTGAAGGACCGCCACCCGGCGCCCCAACGTCGGGTCCACCCGGCGCCCGGCAGCCCGAGCGGCAGCGGCGCTGGGGAATCGGTAAAGGAAAAAGGAGGCGCCGCGGGTGCCCGCGGCGGTGGGGTTCATTCTGCGGCCTTGGCGGGGGCGACCACCACGGGAAGGGTGGGACCGCTCTCCTGGATCCAGACGCTGATGGGGGTGCTGCCGGCGTACTCCACGGGGTTCGCGATGTCGGCGAAGTTCAGGAAGTACGCGCGGCCGTCGGGACCGGCGGCGGCGCCAATCACGTGGGCGCTGTACTCGGGGCCCTCGTCCACGGCGAGGGTGACGTTCTCGAGGACGGGGGTGCCGTCGGGGCCCACGAAGGCGTGCGCCACGTACCAGTCGGCCGTGGTGTCGCTGTCGCCCACCTGGGACCAGAACACGAGGGCGCCGGGGCCCGCCATGTTGCCGTCGATGTAGAGGGACTCCACGGGGGTGCCGACGCTGAAGGTGGCGCTCTTGAAGGTCATCCCGTCGTCGGTGCTCGCGGCGAGGATGAAGCGGCCCTCCACGGGGTCGTAAACGGTGCTGTCGCCGAAGGGACCGCTCACGGTGCGGCCCGCGTCCCGCGTGTTGTTCTTCGCGGCCACGAAGAGGGTGCCCATCTTGTCGAAGGCGGTGCGGCCGCCGTTGGAGGTGCCGGCGCCAACGGAGGTCACCTTGAAGGCCTCCACGGTCTTCACGGCGAAGATGTCGGCCTTGTTGCCGACGACGATGCCGAGGTAGCTGTCCTCGCCCGCGCCCATCATCTGGGGAACCGCGAAGAGGCCGTCGTCGCGCATGGTGGGGATGCCGGGGATCCAGCCGCCCTCGCTCGCGCAGAAGTTCCACTTGGGGCCGGAAACGCTCGCGAGGCCGCCGCCGAGGCCCACGGGGGTCGCGGGGGGCACGTCCATGATGCCGATCTGCATGGGGCCGCCGCCGGGGTTGTTCACGAGGAGGAGGCTCCCGTTGGCGTAGGCGGCCCAGGGGCGGTCGTTGAGGTTGAGGGGGTGGCAGCCGGCGGCGGTGGCGCCCACGCGGTCGTAGGCGTTGCGGTTGTCGTAGCACTGGGTGGCGCCGTTGTCGCACCAGCCCGTGATGCTGAAGCCCGCGAGGTAGATGTCCGCCATCCAGGCCTGGCCGTTGTCGCCCGCGACGATGAAGCCCTCGTCCCCGGGCGGGGGCTGGCTGCCCTGGCCGGGGGGCGGCGTCTGGAGGTTCGCGAGGAAGGGAAGGGGCTCCCAGGTCTTCCCGTCGTCGTTGCTGTAGTAGGCGGGGGTGCCCGTGGTGGCGGCGAGGATGGTGTGGCCCGCCACGTAGATGGTGCCCGTGTTGGACACTTCCATCGTGGGCTCGTAGAGGTCCGTGGCGATGCCCACGGCGGGCGAGACGATGGACTGGGTGAAGGTCATCACGTTCACGACGCGAACGGGGAGGATGCCCCCGAGGTCCAAGGGAAGCTCCGTGGAGGCGGGGACAGGCTCCTCCGCGGCCGGGGTCACGCACCCGGCGAAAGCCATTGTGACCAAGCTCGTGAGGATCAACCAAGTCCGGGCATGAGGCGCCATAGGTCCGGCGACGGCGATGCAGCCCTGATAAGGATTGTGTCGCTGCGGTTGCCCAATCGCGCCACTGCGGCACCCCGGAAAGGGGGCCGGGTCAGTCCACGCCTGACTCCTCGATGAGGGCACGCAGGCGCGCCACGTAGGCCCGGAAGGCCTCCGCGCCCTGGGGCGTGAGCGCGTAGTGCGTCTCGAACATCGCGAGGAGGACGCGGGAGGAGGTGACGTACCCTGCGGACTCAAGTTTCGCGAGGTGGCCCTGCAGGTTGCCCGGGGTCACGTCGAGGGCATCCCGCAGGAGCGCGAACCGCGCCTGCCGGTTGCGGTACAGGTAGGCCATGATGCGGCCGCGGACGGGCTGATGAAGCAGCGGGTCGAGGTCGGCGTCCCCGGTCATGGACACCTCAACCGTGGTAGAGCGCCCAAAGGCCCACCGCCACCCAGGCCCACCCGAGGGTGCCCGTGGCAAGGAGCACGCTTGCCGTCCCCGTGAGGCCTGCCGCAAGTCCTGCCGCGCCGCCGAGGAGCGCGATGGCGCCAAGCGCGAAGGCGCTCCCCCGGCCGCTCCGCGTGAACCCAAGGGGGTTGAGCGCCCCGAAGCCGAGCAGGAAGAGGCCCACGGCCACCGATTTCCCGAGCACGCCCTGCTCCCACCCGACGAAGGGGAGGAACCCGAGGCTCAGCACGGTGACGATGACCAGGAAGGCCGTGAAGAAGAGGAGGCCCCGCCGGAAGGACATGCCCGTGGGGAAGGAGAGGGCGGCGGAGCGCCAGAGGCCCACCGTCGCGAGGATCCCCGTGAGCGGGTACAACCCCACGAGGAGAACGGCGGGCGACGCGAGGTCGGGCGCCCCGAGGAACGCCTCCTCGGGGAGGAGGGCGAGGTAGGTCATGGCGACGCCGAGGTTCACGAACCCCCAGAGGACCCACGTGAGGCCCTCGGTGCGCGCCTTGAGGGCGTCGTCGCGGTTTGCGATCTCGGCAAGCCCGCGGAGCGCATCCGGCGGGGAGAGGGGGCCTGCTTCCACGGGGACCCAACGGTCCGACCTCGATATAAACCACGCCCTGATCTATGGCGCAGACAAAGCGAACCCTCACGGTGACGAGGCGCCTTCTATCCTGGGAGGAGTGATCCCAAGGTGTCCAACACCGTGATCGAACTGAATGGCCTCACGAAGCGCTACGGGGCGAGCCGGGGCGTCGACAACGTCTCCCTCGAGGTGCAACAGGGAGAGGTGTTCGGCTTCCTGGGTCCCAACGGCGCGGGAAAAACCACCACCATCCGCCTCCTGCTCGATCTTCTCCGGCCCACGAGCGGGCACGCACGCCTCTTTGGCCTCGACGCCCGGGCGGGAAGCCGGGAGATCCATGCGCGCACGGGGTACCTTCCCGGCGAGCTCGGGCTTGCTGAACGCATGACCGTGGGCCAACAGCTCGAGTACTTTGGCAACCTCCGCGGAGGGGTCCCCCGGGCGCGCGTGGAGGCGCTTGCGACGCGGCTCGACCTCGACCTCGTGAAACCGGTCCGGAGCCTCTCCCGCGGCAACAAGCAGAAGGTGGGGATCGTTCAGGCCTTCATGCACGAGCCGGAGCTCCTCATCCTCGACGAGCCCACGGGCGGCCTCGACCCCCTCATGCAGCAGGAGTTCAATGCTCTCGTGAAAGAGGCCGCCGCCGCGGGTGCCACCGTGTTCCTCTCCTCCCACATCCTCCCCGAGGTGGAGACGCTTTGCGACCGCGTCGGGATCATCCGGGAAGGCCAGCTCGTGGCGGCGGAGGACGTCGCCACGGTCCGCCAGCGCGCCGTCCGCCGCATCGCCGCGCGCTACCGGCGCGCGCCCGTCGCGAAGCTCGTCGCGGACCTCCCGGGGGTTGCGGCCGTCCGCGTGGAGGGCGGCACGCTCCACTGCACCGTCCAAGGCGACACCGGGCCCGCCGTCCGCGCCCTCGCGACGGAAGACCTCCTCGACCTCACCGTGGGGGAACCGTCCCTCGAAGACGTGTTCCTCGGCTACTACGGCAGGGGGCGGTCCCAGTGAGTCTCAGCAGCTTCCTCCTCCGGAGCGTGTGGGGCAAGACGCTCTGGGATCAGCGCCGGAGCCTTCTCGGGTGGATGGCGGCAACGGCGGGCGTCACCTTCCTCATCGGGTCCATGTGGCCCTCGGTGCAGGCGCAGAGCGATCAGTTCCAGGAACTCATCGAGACCTACCCGCCCGCGTTGAAGGCGCTCTTCAGCATCAACGAGATCAGCACCCCCGCGGGGTTCCTGCAGACGCAGCTCTTCAGCGCGACGCTTCCCGTGCTCTTCCTCGTGTACGCGATCTCCCGCGGCGCCGACCTCCTCGCGGGGGAGGAGGAGCGCGGGGCCCTCGACGTCCTCGTCGCCCACCCCCTGCCCCGGGGCGGGATCGTGCTCCAAAAGGCGGTCGCGCTCGCGCTCGGGGCCCTGGCCCTCAGCGTCGCGCTTCTCGTGGGGCTTGCAGGCGTGAACGCGGTGTACGGCATGGGGATCCCCTTCGTGCACCTCCTTGCCGCCGCCACCCTCCTGGGGCTATTGGCGCTTGGCTTCGGCGCCCTCGCCCTCGCGCTTGGTGCCTTCCGGGGTCGCAAGGGGTTCACCGCCGCCCTCACCACGGCCGCGGCGGCCTCCGCCTTCCTGCTTGCGACCCTCGGGAAGCTCGCGGAGGGAGCAGAGGGCCTCCGGTGGGCCTCCCCCTTCGCGCACGTCCTCGAGGCCGCGCCCCTCGTGAACGGCTTCAGCCTCGGGGGTGCCCTCCTTCTCGTGGCCCTCCCGCTCGTGCTTGTTCCGCTCGCGATGTGGGCCTTCGAGCGGCGCGACCTGGGCGCCTGAGGTGCGGGGGTTACTCGGGAAGGAGCCCTTCGAGCCCGGGCGGGAGCGCGTCGTAGCCCATGCGGCGCAGGAAGGTCGCGCGGTCCGGGAGGGCGTACTCGCGTTCGAGGACGGCGACCTGGTTCCCGGTTCCGTCCGTGGCCTCCACCTGCGCCCGCGCGCCCCCATCCCCGAGGGGCGTGAGCCGCCCCGTGAGGGTGAGCGTCTCCCCGGTTGCCACCCACCGCTTTGCCTCGAGCGCGCTCGTCCGCACGGGGAGCCCCACGCGTTCCCGCAGCCCATAGAGCGTCCAGTTCGCGGTTTCGAGCATCGCGAGGTACAGGATGCCGGAGTGGAGGCGGCCGGGCCACCCCTCGTGGCGCCCCGTGGCCTCCAGGGTGGTGGCGACGGTGTCGCCCTCGCGCCGGAAGGCGAGGCGCAACCCCGTGGGGTGCTCGGGACCGCAGCCCACGCACGCGTTGCGGGGATCGTTTTCGAGGGCGACTGGAGCGGGCGCGGGGGCCATGCGCAGCCACCTCCTAAGCAGGGGAAGAGGGTTTCGTCGACGCGACCGACAGTTTGTCAGAGGCGGCAGCGCGTGAAGGGGGAGATCTCAGGTGCACGAGCGCCCGCCCTCCACGGTGGGTCCTACAGGATAAATAGGCCGCCAGCCGTTCCCTGGGCCATCCGAAAGCTGCCCGCGGAGTCGAGCGTCCGCCGCCTCCGCAAGCACCAGGGACCGCCTGGAGGATTCGACATGGCCAAGCACCGAATCTATACGACGAGCTTCGCGAGCGTTTACCCCCTTTACGTTGCGAAGGCGGAGAAGAAGGGGCGCTCCAAGGCGGACGTTGACCAGGTGATTCGATGGCTCACGGGCTACACCGAGGCGCAGCTCGCGGCCCAGATCGAGAAGGAGGTGGACTTTGAAACCTTCTTCGCGGAGGCTCCCCAGATGAACCCGTCCCGAAAGCTCATCACCGGGGTGGTTTGCGGCGTCCGCGTCGAGGACGTCGAGGAGCCCACGATGCAGGAGATCCGCTACCTGGACAAGCTGGTCGATGAGCTCGCCAAGGGGAAGGCGATGGAGAAGATCCTGCGCCAGTAAGCGTTCCGCGGCCTCGGTTGCAGCGACCTCAAAGCCCCACGTCGATGCCGTACACCTTCTTCGGGTTCTCCGCGTGGATGCGCCACGCCTGCGCCTCGGTGAGGAGGCCCTTCTGGAGCATCTCGTTCGTGCGGCGGGGCACCGTCTTCGGTCCCAGGACGGCGCCCGGGTAGCGGGGGTCGTCCATGTAGTCCGTCTCCATCATGAAACGGTCCCCCTGCTGGATGGCCTCCTCGGCGGCGCCCTTCCCGATGAGGACGCTCGGGAAGAGGCCGTGGTTGAGCTCCGGTTTCACGAGGGGCGGCGAGTAGTGCTTCACCGTCCTCTCCAGGGGGAGCCCCGCGCGCTTCGCGAAGGCGGCGAGGTCCGCCATGCTCTCCGGGGTGCCGGTCTCGCTGTGGATGATAGCCGCGCAGCCCGCGTCGCGGCAGAGCTCGAAGCTGTACTGCATCAGCTCGTTCGCGGCCTCCCACACCTCCGGCGATACGGGGTAGTGGGGGCGGCCCACCTCGCCCATGGCGACCGCTTTGCCTTCGCGAACGAACCGCTGGCCCACTTCCAGGCCGCCGCGGTAAACTGCCGCCGCCTCCGCGATGGAGTACCCGGCGTCAATCATCTTCGTGAACTCGGCCGGGTGGGGAGCAAGAGCCACCCACAGCTTCACCTCGGGCACGCGCTCACGCACCCGATCCGCGAGCGCGAGGGTGGTCTCCATGGCGGCCTGGTGGTCCGCCACGGTGCGGTTGAACCGCGGCGACTCCCCGTAGGGCTTGTGGATAATCATGAGGTGGGTGCCGCCTGCCCGCTGGAACTCCTTCACCGCCTCCTCCACCTTCCCCGCGGGGTCGAGGTGGAAGTGGTTGTCGAAGATGGGGACCTTGGGTGCCTGGGGGGCGGCCATCGGGCCTCGATCCCCGGCGGCCCGCCTAAGCGTTGTGGTCCCGTGCGCGGAGCGCGCCCGGCCCCGGGGAAGGTATGAGGGGGCGGGCGCCTCCACACTGCCAGGGGTGAGGGCGCTAAATAGCAGGTGGTCCTGGGCTTGGGGCGTGGCGCCGCTTCGAGTCGTGACGTTCAACCTGCGCCGGGACTTCGCGCACGATGGGCCGAACGCGTGGACCCATCGCCTCGACGCGGTGGCGGCCCTCCTGCGGAGCGAGCGGCCCCACGTCCTCGGCACCCAGGAGGGGCTACCTCACCAGCTCGCGGCCCTCGATCGCGCCCTCGACGGTTACTCCCGCGTCGGCTCCGCACGCTGCGGCCGCGGCGAGGACGAGGCAAACGCAATCTACTTCGACACCACGCGCCTCGACCTACGGGCCTCGGGGGACTTCTGGCTCTCCGACCGGCCCCACGAGCCGGGAAGCCGCGCCTGGGGATCCGCCTGCCCCCGGCTCGTCACCTGGGCGCGCTTCCGCGACCGCGCCACGGGCCGCGACTTCACCTGCGCGAACACCCACCTCGACCACATCTCCGAGGAGGCCCGCGTGCGCTCGGCCGCCCTCCTCGCGGAGCGCTTCCCCCACGCGCTGCTGCTCGGCGACTTCAACGCGGAGCCGGGGAGCCCCGTGCACGCGCAGCTCACCGCCCACTGGGTGGACACCCATGCCGCCCGCGGCCTCCTTCAGGAGCCCGGCCACACCTATCACGGTTTCACGGGGCGCGCCACGCAGCGCATCGACTGGATCCTCGTGCCCCGCGACGCGAACGTCCTCGCCCACCGCGTCCTCACGCACCGCCCCGAGGGGCGGCTGCCGAGCGACCACTGGCCCGTCGCTGCGGAGATCCTCCTCTGAGGCAGAGGGTGAAGAAAAAGAAGGGCGCGCGTTTCCCGGGCGCCACGGGGTCGAGCGGTAGGGCTTACAGGAGGCCGAGAGCCTGCAGCTCTTCGGTGATCTTGTCCACGGCCTCTTCGGCGTCCTCGGGCTTGCGGGCGCCGGTGCAGACGAGCTTGCCGGAGCCGAACAGGAGGACGACGACCTTGGGCTTGTCGAGGCGGTACACGAGGCCGGGGAACTGCTCGGGCTCGTACTCGACCTTCTCGAGGCCAAGGCCGATGGCGATGGCGTTGAGGTTGAGCTCGCTGTGGAGGTCGGCGGAGGCGACGATGTTCTGGACGGTGATGACCGGGTTGCGGTCCACCTTCACGCCGGAGGCCTCGATCTTCGCGGTGACGATGTCGACGGCCTTGCCGACGGCGTCGATGCTCTTCGCGCCGGTGCACACGACCTTGCCGCTGCGGAACAGGAGGGCGGCGGTCTTGGGCTCCTTGAGGCGGCAGACGAGACCGGGGAACTGCTCGGGCTCGTACTCGGCGTTATCGAGGGCGAGGGCGATGCTCTGGAGGTCGAGCTCCGTTCCGATGGAGGTGGAAGCGACCACGTTTTCGATCTTGATCTTCGCCATAGGGTCACGATCCTACCCGCCTCCCCTCTCCCGGGCCGCGGGGTAGTTTAAATGCCTTATATAGCCCTGGGTTTATATACTTTATGTACTACTGGGCCGCCGTATTTGAACTATTCATAAGTGGGCCCGCTGGTTCGCAACCGCCGACAACGGGCTATCGCTCACGCTGCCGCCCGGTTTGAATGAAAGAAAAAGGAGAACGGGAGAACCCGCGCGCCGCGCGGGTTCTCCGGGGGCACTTGATTACTCGACTTCGCCGATCACGCGGATTTCCGCGCGAGCGACCTGGTCGATGGGGGTCCAGCGGCCCTGGAGCTCCTTCTGGACCTTGGAGATCGTGGTGTACTCCATGTCCGCGAGGGAGAGGCGGTGGGGCTCGAAGGGACCGTGGCGGCGCATGTAGTCCGTCACGTGGAGCGCCTGCTTGCGCGCGTTGTCGTAGGCGATGTCGGCGAAGAGGTCGTTGGGCTCGCCGATCTGGCCGTTCGCGACGTTGAAGCCGAGGCCGACCACGCGGGGAGGGCCGTCGAAGCGCGTGCAGTTGGCGTTGTCAAGCCCCACGGGCATGAGGGGGCCGTTGTGGGAGCCGCGCATCCACCCGGAGACGAGGTGGGGGAAGCTGAAGGGCTCGAGCACCTCGCCGACGGCGGGGAGGCCGCTCTGGGCGCGGACCGCCGCCACGGGGTCGTCCTTGCCGACGTACTCGCCGGCGACCTCAACGAGCTTCTCCGTGGAGACCACGGCGACGGGCTCGTTGTGGGGGAGCTTGTGGCCCTTCTTGGGGAACACGCGCTTGATGACGTACTTGCTCTTCGCGCCGATGAGGCTGAGGAGCGTGTACATCTCCTCGGGGCAGGAGAGGAAGATGGCCTGGTGGGTCTCGATGTCCCAGACCTCGAAGATGAAGCCCTTGTTCATGTTGGGGTCGATGACGAGGCCCGGGGTGTTCCACGGGTCCGCGAACATCTTGTAGATGGGCATGTTGAAGGCGCCGGGCTCCGTCTTGTCCATGAGGAAGGCGATGACGGGCTCGCTGGGGCGCTCCGTGAACTCGAACTCGGCCACACCGGGGCCCATGCCGCGGACGTTGCCCGCGAAGGAGTCGCTGAGGAGGTCCTGGCCGGCGCCGTAGAGCTTGAGCTTCTTGGCGGTGGCGGTGCCCGCGAGGAAGGCCTTGTAGGCGGCCTGGTGGACCTCGGGGTTGTCCACGCCGCGGCGGTGGCTCATGATGAGGTCGATGTCGTCGCCGACGTGGGTGACGAGGAAGTCCTCGATGACGCCGGTCTCAACCGCGGTGTCGAGGGAGGCGGCACAGGCGTCGATGAGGTCGGGGTGCACTGTGCTGTGGCCGGGCCAACCGCCCACATCCGCCTTGATGATGCTGAATGTAACCTTGGACATGATTGCGTTCTCCTTGCGCGTGCCCGTTTTGGGATAGGGGGTTCCCCTCTTAAACTCATCGTCCTCCGGAGAAGGGGTTCCGGAGATCGTTCCATATCTGGCAGAACGAGGCCGGAGCCCCGTCACGGCTGAGCATGCCGTGACGGTGCCGGGAGCTTACTCGTGGTCGGCGGCGGAGTTGGCGGCCGCCGCGCGCTCGACGCGGATGGCGCCGCCGAGAAGCCCCGCTTCCTCGGTGGTGAGGTCCTCGCCGCGCGCGAGCTTCTCGCGGATAACCTCCACGCGGGCGCGGTCCGCGTCGCTGAGCTTCGGCTTCTTCGCGCCGGAGGGGTTCGCGGTCCAGCTCGCGATGCCTCCCTTGCGGCCGATCTCGGCGTAGAACTCGGATCCGTACTTCTGCTTGACCTTGTCTCCGCCCTTCTTGCCAAGGGCCTGGTAGCCTCCGGGTCCAAGCTGCTGCTTGCGGACTTCCCCGCCCATTTGACCGAGCTCGCTGAAGCCTCCCGGGCCGAGCTGGTTGCGGCGGGCCTGTCCGCCCTTCATCCCGATGCGGCGGAAGAAGTCGGGGCCATAGGCCTCCCGGACCTTTTCACCTCCCTTGCGTCCCGCTTCTGCGGTCGTAAGTCCAGCATCGGTGTTCGACACGCGGCGCTGCGCGTGATCCGTCTTGTCGTGCATAGTTCACCCCACTTCTGAGGCGGGCTACCCCACCCCGGCAACGAGGGGTTGACCTGGGTGGTGGAGCCGAAGCCCTTAGCCTGCCTGACTCCGTTCAATGGTTCCGGATGCAAAAGGGTAGCGCCTTGCGGGCGCTACCTCCAGCGGGGGCTCGACAAGGCAGCACCTCAAGGGTCACGGTCCCTGTTTTTCTGGTGGTGCGCGTGCCCGCAGCCGCGCAGCGCGGCCGTTGCCTCCTCGCCGGCGGAAGCTATCGAAAACCGGCCTCCGCAGGGGAGCCATCACGCCCGCTTCGTTTCGTCAATTTTATAAGATGTATCCAACTTTAAACGGGAGCGGGATGCACCAATGGGTCTTGTAAAGAAGATTCTCGGAGCGGGCGCTCCCGCCCGTGACCGGCAGAAGAGCAGCCTCGGCCCCACCGACTACATCGACCTCGGCGAGATCGCCGAGCAGGGCGGCTTCGCCGAGGAAGCGGCGGCCACCCTCGTGAAGGTCGGCGAGGTCCACAAGTTCGAGGACCTCCAGTACTACATCAACTACGTGTACGAGGGGAACATGCTTATCTTGGACTTCGGGCCTGTCATGTCCGATGAGTTCCAGCTTAAGCGCATCACCTCTGAGCTGCGCAAGCTCGCCGCGGACGTCGGCGGCGACATCGCCGGCATCGGCACGAGCACCATCCTGGTCACCCCGACCGGCATCAAGGTGGACCGCAAGAAGGTCCGCGTCGTCGCGCAGTAAGGGCATCATGGGTGGGGTTGCTTGACGGACACTCCTTTCCGGGAGACCCTCCTCGACTCCCCCTGCCCCGCTTGCCGCGCTCCCGGGGTCGTCATGCGCACCATCACGCATGACGTTCCCCACTTCGGCGAAGCCCTCGAGACGCTCCTCCGGTGCGGCACCTGCGGCTTCCGTCACGTTGATTTTCTCATCATGCAGCAGAAGGAGCCGCTCCGCTACGAGCTTCTCGTGGAGGGCGAGGCGGACCTCCGCACGCGCGTGATTCGCTCCAACTCCTGCACCTGGCGGATCCCCGAGGTGGGGTTCACCGCCGAGCCCACGCCCCGCTCCGAGAGCTTCGTGAGCAACGTCGAGGGCGTCCTCGAGCGCGCCATTGCCGTCTTCGAGATGGCCCGCCGCTTCAACGAGGACAACCCGGACGCCGTGGCCGTGGCCGACGCGGGCCTCGCGAAGCTCCGCGGCGCCCTTGAAGGCCGCGAGCCGCTCACCCTCGTCATGGATGATCCCTTCGGGAACTCCGCCATCGTCTCCGAGCGCGCCCGGAAGCGCCAGCTCACCCAGGCCGAGGTGGATCACCTGGAGACTGGGCTCGTCATCCTCGACAAGGCCGACTTCGAGCGCATGAACGAGTGAGGGCAGTCTCACCCCAGTTCGTGCCCCGGCCGGTCCGCGGGCGGGATCTCGAAGGTGGCGTCCGTCTCCCAGCGCCCGTCCATGGCTTCCACGGCCGCGTGCGCGTGGTAGACGCCGGGCGGCGCGTTCGTGGGAACGGCCCACGTCACTTTTCCGAGGCGCACCTCGTCCCCCGCGGCCACGTCGAGGGGCGTGAGGGCCTGGGTGAAGAAGCTCCCCTCCTCGGCATCGAGGACGCGGCGACCCGTGGGGTCGGTCACGAAAAAGGAGAAATGCTTCCCGGAGGGAAGCGTGAGGCGCTGATCGGTGGCGGTCCCGTTCAGGAGCGACACCTTGAACGTGACCTCGGTTCCGGCAGGCACGGTGAGCGGGACGCCCCGCAGGAGCACGCGCATGCCCCTGGATTAGAGGGCTTCCCGTGCTTTGGCCTTCCGGAGGGTGTTAAACGCGAGGCCGGCGAGCAGGAGCACGACCGCAAAGAGCACCAGGGCCGCCACGAGAAGCGCCGGATCCTGGATGACCTGCGAGACCTGGTCCGCGGGCACGGTCTCCTCGGGCGCGTTGAAGCCACGCATCGTCTCGGCGTCCGCGGCACCCGCCCCACCCGGGGGCGCAGCGACCTCGCGGACCGTCCCCTTGAACCAGAGCCAGAGGGCGGCGATGCCGGTGA
This sequence comes from Thermoplasmatota archaeon, assembly GCA_035553595.1. Classification (GTDB taxonomy): domain Archaea; phylum Thermoplasmatota; class SW-10-69-26; order JACQPN01; family JAJPHT01; genus DATMKA01. Next base: position 14,189 of record DATMKA010000191.1, read on the forward strand.
CGAGGGCGGCGAAGCTCGAGGAGAGGAGGAGCGCGAAGGTGATCTTCTCGGGATTGAGGATGCGGCGGCCCGTCCACGTGAGCTGGTAGTAGACCCACTTGCGGTCGTCCTCCAGCTTGTTCACGAGGCCGGCCTCCACGAGTTTCGTGAGATGCTCGAAACAGGTGGCCTTGTTGAGGTCGAGGGCGCGGCCGATCTCGCTCACGGTCATCTGACGCGTATCGAGGAGCTTCAGGATGTCCAGGCGCGTGTCGCTCGCAAGAGCCTTGAACGTCGCGCGGTCGAGCGTGATCTTCGACTCGCTCATGCTACCCCACTACTCCCGCCGGCCACATATAAGCTTAGACATCGTCGGGAAAAAACCCACCGCTCCCACGGGCCCTGGCGCTCCCCTGCGTCACGGGTGGCGATAGCCTCCACCGGAAGCCCCGCCGTCGCTCCCGCGGAAGCCTCATGAGGCTCGGCCGCTTCCCAGGGATGTGACCCTCGCGGCTGCCGTGGAAGCCCTCCGCCCCGGGGGCTGCCTCTACCTGGTGCACGTGAACGCAGACGCCGACTGCATCGGGGCCGCGCATGCCCTCGCTGCCACCTTCGGCGGCACCGTGGGCGCTCCCGGGGGCGTCTCCGCGGAGGGCCGCCGCCTTGCCGCGCGCCTGGGGCTCCAGGTGGACGAGGCGCCCGACCCCGCGGCCTCCCGGCAGGCTGTGGTGCTTGATTGCAGCACCCGCATCCAGCTCGGTCCCCTTGCGGGCCGCGTCCCCGCGCCCGTGCTCCTCGATCACCATGCTTACGGGGACGCCTGGGAGGAGGCCCGCGTGGTCGTCCGGGACGCGTCCCGGTCGAGCACGTGCGAGGTGGTGCTTGCTGTCCTCCGGGAGGCCGGCTTCACCCCCTCGCCCGAAGTTGCTTTCGGCCTCGCCGTCGGCATCGTGAGCGACACCGGCTCCTTCCGGTACGCGAACCCCGCCACCTTCCGCGACCTCGGCTATCTCCAGGAGGTGGGGGGCTTCCGCATGGAGGACGTCTTTGACCTCCTGGCGAGCCCCGAGGACCGGAACGAGTTCGCGCGCCGCAAGGCCCAGCTCGTGGCGGCGCAGCGCGCGATGGTGGAGACGGTGGACGGCCTCCTCGTGGCCACGGCCGTCGTCGGGAGCTTCGAGGCGGACGCGGGCGAAGGCCTCGTGCGCCTCGGCGCCGACGTGGCCCTTGTTGCGACCGGGAAGGAGGCCGGGGCCTCCCGCGTGAGCGCCCGCGCGGCGCCCTCCCTTGCCGAGCGGGGCGTCCACCTGGGCCGCCTCCTCAACCGCCTCGCGCCGCGGTTTGGCGGCATGGGCGGCGGTCACGAGGGGAGCGCGGGAATGCGCTGCCCCGTTCCCCCCGAGGTCGCGCTCGCTGCGGTTCGCTCGGAGCTCGAGCTCGCCCTCAGCCACTGCGGAGGCGACTAGGTGCCCCCCACCAAGAAACAGGCGCCGAAGGCGCCGGCCAAGAAAAAAGCCAGGAAGAAGTACGAGCTGGAGGTGGCGGTGGATGTGCAGCGGGACATCGAGGAGATTGTGGCCATCCTTCCGGACCAGTTCCCGCACGTGGATCCTCAGCGCGTCGTCTGCTTCCGTTCCGTGGGAGCAACAGCGCGAATCTATGCCCGTATCTGGAGCCTTCCGAAGATTTGGCAGATGGCGCTCGGCGTCCCCGCGCACTACGCCATCGAGGTGGTGGAGGCGTACGACAAGCAGTCGCGGGACGACAAGCTCCGGACCCTCATCCACGAGTTGATGCACATTCCGAAGACGTTCAGCGGGGCGCTCGTGCCGCACCACTGTTTCGGGAAGAACATCGACTGCGACTCGGTGGAGGTGTTCTTCAAGG
>DATMKA010000192.1:0-6077 GCA_035553595.1 Thermoplasmatota archaeon
CAGGTGGTGGCGCCCTACGCGCCCTTCGCGCTCCCCGTGGTGGACCTCACGGCCCTCCCGGAAGCGGAGCGGGAGGGCGCGGCCGAGCGCCTCCTCCAGCGCGAAACCGAGACCCCCTTCGATCTTGCCCGGGGCCCCGTCTGGCGGGCCCTCCTCCTGCGGCTCTCCCCCACGGACCACCTGTTCGCGGTCTCGGTGCACCATGCTGCCTTCGACGAGTGGTCGGAGCTGCTGCTCGTGCGGGAACTCTCCCAGTTTTACCGGGCCTTCCAGGAGGGGAAGCCCATCCCCGTCCCCGAGCCCACCATCCAGTACGGGGACTTTGCGGCCTGGCAGCGCGCGACCCTCACGGGGGACGCCCTCCGTCAACCCCTCGCGTTCTGGCGCTCCCGCCTGCAGGGCATCCCGGTCCTCGACCTCCCCACGGACCGGCTGCGGCCCCCGGTGCAGTCCTTCCGCGGCCGCATGGTCCCCTTCCGGGTTCCCCGCGACGTGAGTGAGCGCCTCCGCGGCCTCGCCCGTGCCGAGGGGGTCACGCTGTTCATGGCGCTCCTCGCCGCCTACGAGACCTTCCTCCTGCGCCACACGGGCCAGGAGGACGTGGCGGTAGGCACGCCTGTCGCAGGCCGGGCCCGTCCCGAGACGGAGGGCCTCGTGGGTTTCTTCGTGAATACTCTCGTGATGCGGGGCGACCTCTCCGGGAACCCCTCGTTCCGTGAGCTGCTCGCGCGGACAAAGAAGACGTGTCTGGAGGCCTACGCCAACCAGGACGTGCCCTTCGAGCGCCTCGTGGAGGAGCTTGCTCCCGCCCGGGACCCCGCGCGCACGCCCCTGGTCCAGACCTTCTTCGCGCTCCAGAACGCGATCACGGACCGCCTCCAGCTCCCCGGGGTGGCGGTGCGGCCGCGGTTCGTGGAGAGCCGCACCTCCAAGTTCGACCTCTCCCTCTACATGGTGGACGACCCCGAAGGGTTCCACGGGCTCCTCGAATGGTGCACCGCCCTCTTCGACGAGACGACGGTCGCCCGCTGGATCGATCACTTCCAGGTGCTCCTCCGCGCCTTGTCGGAGGACCCCGACCGCCCCCTGCTCAGCCTCCCCCTCCTGGGGGCCGAGGAGCGCCACCAGGTCGTGCAGGCCTGGAACGCGACGGAAACGGACTACCCTCAGGACATCACGTTCCCCGATCTCTTTGCGAAGGCCAGCCAGGACCACGCTTCCCGGGTGGCGGTTGCGTGGGGAGAGGCCCGCCTCACCTTCGCGGAGCTCGAGGCCGAGTCCACCGTGCTCGCACGGCGCCTCCAGTCGATGGGCGCCGGCCCCGGGACTCGCGTGGCGCTGTTCCTCGACCGTTCGCCCAAGCTCCTCACGGCTGCCCTGGCCGTGATGAAAGCGGGGGCCGCCTACGTTCCCCTTGACCCCGCCTTCCCGCGGGAGCGCGTCGCCTACATGCTGGAGGACTCGGGGGCCGGGATCGTCGTCACGGAAGCGAGCCTCGGCGAGAGCCTCCCGCCCGCCAAGGCCCGCACCCTCATCGTGGACGAACCGGCCTCGGACACCCCTGTTGGAGAGGTGGTGCCGCGGGCAGCCGCGCCCACGGACCCCGTGTACGTGATCTACACCAGCGGCTCCACGGGGAAGCCCAAGGGAACGGTCGTGACCCACCGCTCGCTCCTGAACTTCCTGTGGGCCATGCGGCGCGAGCTCGCGCCCCAGCCCGGGGACCGGTGGCTGAGCGTCACCACCTTCTCCTTCGACATCGCAGGCCTCGAGCTGTACCTCCCCCTCCTCTGCGGCGCCACCGTCCTCCTCCCCCCGCGCGACGTGGTCACGGACGGCCGCCGCCTCCTCGAAGCCTCCCGCGACGCCACGTTCCTGCAAGCCACCCCCGCCACCTGGCGCATGCTGCTCGAGACGGGGTGGCGCCCTGGCGAGACCCCGGGCCTGCGCGCCCTCTGCGGCGGCGAAGCCCTCCCGCCAGGCCTTGCGCGTGCCCTCCTCGACCGCGCCGAGGCCCTGTGGAATCTCTACGGCCCCACCGAGACCACGATCTGGTCCACCTTCCACCGCGTCACCGAGGTCGGCGAGCCCCGCGTCCCCATCGGGCGCCCCCTGGCGAACACGCGCGTCTACGTCCTCGGCCCCACCGGCGAACCGATGCCGGTGGGCGTGCCGGGCGAGCTCTGGATCGGGGGCGACGGCGTCGCCGCCGGCTACCACGAGCGCCCCGACCTCACGGCGGAGCGCTTCCGCCCCGATCCCTTTGTCCCCGGCGAGCGCGTGTACCGCACGGGCGACCTCGTGCGGTGGCTGCCGGAGGGAACCCTGGATCACCTGGGCCGCCTCGATCACCAGGTGAAGATCCGCGGGTTCCGCATCGAGCTTGGCGAGGTGGAGTCCGTGCTCGGGAAGGCTCCCGGCGTGCGGGAGGCCGTGGCGATGGCGCGCGGCGAGGGCACGGAGGCCCGCCTCGTCGCTTACGTGGTGCCCGAACCCGGGGCTATCCTCCAGGAGGGTGCTCTCCGCGCCCACTGCGAAGGCGCGCTGCCGGAGTTCATGATCCCCTCGCTCTTCGTCACGCTCGACGCGCTTCCGCTCACGCCCAACGGGAAGGTGGACCGGAAGGCGCTCCCCGAGCCCTCGCTGGAACGGCGCGCTGCGGCTGAGACTTTCGTCCCGCCGGAGACCGAAACCGAGCGGGCCCTCGCCGCGCTCTGGTCGGAGCTCCTCCGCGTGCCCCGCGTGGGCCGCCGCGACGGCTTCTTCGCCCTGGGTGGCCATTCCCTCCTCGCGACGCGCATGCTCGCGCGCCTCCGGGAAACCTTCGCCGTGGAGCTGCCGCTGCGCGCCCTCTTCGCGGCGCCGAGCCTCGAAGCGGTCGCGCGCGCCGTGGACACGCTGGCCGCGACTCGCGCAGGTCCCACGGCTGCGCCCATACCGCGCCTCGCGGACCGGGAGGCCGCGCCCCTCTCCTTCGGGGAGCAGCGCCTCTGGTTCCTCCACCAGCTCGAGCCCGACAGCCCCGCCTACAACATGGTGCTAAGCCAGCGCCTCACGGGTCCCCTTGCCATGGATGCCCTCCGCGGCGCGCTCGCTGCGACCGTGGCGCGGCACGAAGCGCTTCGCACCACCTATGTCGCCCGGGAGGATGGGACGGTCGCGCGCCGCCTCCACCCCGCGCCTTCCCCCTTCCCCCTGGAGGTGGTGGACTTGACCGCTCTTCCCCAGGCGGAGCGCGAGGCGGCAGCGCGCCGCGCGGCGTCCGAGGAGGCCCACAGCCCCTTCCGCCTCGCGGAGGGTCCCCTGCTGCGGGCGCGGCTGCTGCGCCTCTCCCCCGTGGACCACGTGCTCGTGGTGGTGGTGCACCACATCGCCTTCGACGAGGGGTCCGAGGCCGTGTTCCTCAGCGACCTCTCCGCGGCCTACCGGCACCTCCTGGCGGGCCAGCCCTCTCCCGTCGCTCCCGAGCCCGCGCTCCAGTACGGGGACTACGCAGCGTGGCAGCGGAGCACCCTAACTCCGGCATCGCTCGAGGAACCCGTGGCGTACTGGCGCGCGCTTCTTGCCGGCGCCCCCGACCTGGACCTCCCCACGGACCGGCCCCGGCCTGCGCACCCGAGCACCCGCGGCAGCCACCTCGAAGTGGCTCTCCCCGAAGCGGTAGCGCGCAACCTGCGCGACCTCGCCGCGCGCGAGGGCTCCACGCTGTTCATGACGCTCCTCGCGGCCTACCAGGCCTTCCTCCACCGTTACACGGGCCAGGGGGACCTCACCGTGGGCACACCGGCGACGGGCCGCACCCGGCGCGAGATGGAGGGGACGGTCGGGTTCTTCGTGAACACCCTCGTGCTTCGCTCGCGCTTCGACGGCGCGGTCGGGTTCCGCGAGTTCCTCCGCCGCACCCGCGAGGACTGCCTCCACGCCTTCCAGCACCAGGAGGTGCCCTTCGAGCGCCTCGTGGAGGAGCTTGTTCCCCACCGAGACCCCTCCCGGACGCCCCTGTTCCAGACGTTCTTCGTGATGCAGGGCGGCGAGGGGCCGCGCTTCGACGCTCCCGGCCTCACCGCCACCCCCTTCACGCTTGAGGACCACACGGCGAAGTTCGATCTCACGCTCTGCATGATCGACGGGCGCGATGGGCTGCGCGCCCTCTTCGAGTACCGCACCGACCTCTTCGAGGCGGCGACCCTCGGGCGGCTTGCCAACCACTTCGCCACCTTCCTGGCCGCCCTCGCCGCGGACCCCGAGCGCGCCCTCCGCGACGCCCCCCTTCTCACCGCTGCCGAGCGCCGCACCCTCCTGGAGCAGGGCCGCGGTCGCGCGCTCACGCTCCCCGCTACCGCGACGCTCCATGGCGCCTTCGCGCTACAGGCGGCCCGGACGCCCGACGCGGTTGCCGTGGACGCTGGAAGCACGCGCCTCACGTACCGCGAGCTCGACGAGCGCGCCGACCGCTTGGCCGCGGAGCTCCGCGGGCTCGGTGTGGGCCGCGGCAGCCTCGTGGGCATCGCCCTCAATCGGTCCCCGGCCCTCGTGGAGGCCGTCCTTGCGGTCCTCAAGGCGGGCGGCGCGTACGTTCCCCTCGATCCCCAGTACCCGACCGGTCGCCTCCGCTTCATGCTCGAGGACTCGGGGGTCCCCGTCATCGTCACGCAGACGGCTCTTCGCGACGGCCTTCCCCTTGCGAACCAGCGGCTCCTCCTCGTGGACGCTGTGCATGGGCCGAGCCCCAGGCCCACGAGCCAGGCGCGGGAAGAGGAGCAGGCCGGCCCGGACGATCTCGCTTACGTGATCTACACCTCCGGAAGCACCGGGAAACCGAAGGGCGTCCTCGTGGCCCACCGCGGTGTCGTGAACCTCGCGGAGAGCCTGCGGGAGCCCTTCGCCCTTGGTCCCGGGAGCCGCCTCCTCCAGTTCGCCTCCTTCAGCTTCGACGGCGCGCTCTGCGAGATCGCGGCGGCCCTCCTCACGGGGGCCACGCTGTGCGTTCCGCCCACCAACGCGCCCCTTCTCGGCGCCGACCTCCACCGTGCCCTCGCGGAGCTTGACGTCACCACCGCCATCCTTCCCCCCGCGGCCCTCCGGACGCTCCCCCACCTGCCCATCCCCAGTCTCCGCTGCCTGGTGTCCGTGGGAGAAGCGTGCCCGCCCGATCTTCTAGCGCGGTGGCGCGAAGGCCGCCGGTTCCTCAACGGTTACGGGCCCACGGAAACGACCGTCTGCGCCACCTTCGCGGACTGCTCCTCCTACGAGGGGGACCGGTCGCCCCCCATCGGGCGCCCCATCGCGAACACGCGTGTCTACGTCCTGGACCAGAACGGCGAGCTCGTGCCCACGGGAGTGCCCGGCGAGCTCTGCGTGGCGGGCGTGGGCCTTGCCCGCGGCTACCACAACCGCCCCGAGCTCACGGCCGAGAGGTTCGTTCCCGACCCCTTCTTCCCAGGCGAGCGCATGTACCGCACCGGCGACCTCGTGCGCTGGCTCCCCTCGGGCGAGCTGGAGTTCCTGGGACGCCTGGACGATCAGGTAAAGATCCGTGGCTTCCGCATCGAGCTTGGCGAAGTGGAAGCCGCCCTCCTGCAGCAGCCCGGCGTGAAGGAGGCGGTCGCGGTCGCGCACGACTTCGGCCCGGGCGACAAGCGCCTCGTGGCCTACGTGGTCCCCACCGCCGCGTCCCTCGACGCCGAGGCAGTTCGGAGCGCCCTTGCGCGCACGCTGCCTCCGCACCTTGTCCCCTCCACCATCACCCTCCTCCCGTCGCTCCCCCTTTCCCCGAACGGGAAGGTGGACCGCAAGCGCCTCCCCGCCCCTGCGGCCGCCGAGCGCGCCACGGGCACGCCCCGGCGCCTTCCCGCAACGCCTCTCGAGGAGGCGGTTGCAGGCATCTGGCGCGATGTCCTCGGTGTGGCGGAGGTGGGGACGGACGAATCTTTCTTCGACCGCGGCGGTCACTCCCTCCTCGCGACGCAGGTGGTGTCCCGCGCCCGCGCCGCGCTCGGCGGCCGCAGGGGCGGGGAGGCGCTTGCGGTCCACCTTCCCGTTCGGGGAAAGGGGGAGCGACGGGAGGAGGGTGATGG
>DATMKA010000193.1:0-47889 GCA_035553595.1 Thermoplasmatota archaeon
GGGCGCGGCACGGCCGGTGCCCGCGGCCTCGCGGAGCACCCCCGCGAGCGCGTTGGCCGCCTCGTCCACGCGGCGGAGCCCGAACAGAGCTTTGGCGTAGGCCTCGACGGCCTGCTCCGGGGCCTCGCTGAGGTCCAAGCGGGCCGCAAGCTGGGTGAGGTTCACCGCGTAATACAGGGTTCCCTCGAGCTCGCTCACGCGCCGCTCAACCACCTCGCGGACATCGAGGTCGTCGATGGCGGCCACCTCCTGGGAGAGGGCGCCCGTGAGGTCGGCAAGGAGCCCGTTCAGCACCTCCTCGCGCCGCTCCGAGGCAAGGACCGGGGTGGTGCGGAGCGCCTCCAAGTGGGACCGCAGCAGCAGGCCCACCGCATCGCTGAGGTCGCGCAGGCGCGCGGCATCGGACATGAGGCCCCGACCCGCCGCGGCGGGCTTGAGGGTTTCGCCCAAAAGCCCTAATCTCCCCCGCTCCATCCCGGCCCCGTGCCCCGCCTTGCCGTGAAGGTCGCGTATGACGGCACCCGCTTCCACGGGTCCCAGCGGCAGCCCGGCCTCCGCACCGTGGAGGGGGACCTGCTCCACGCGCTCACCCGCATCGGGGCCCTCGAGAGCGCCGAGTCGGCGCGCTTTCTCGCCGCCTCCCGCACGGATGCGGGCGTGAGCGCGGCGGGGAACGTGTTCGCCTTCAACACCGGGATCCCCCGGGAGCGCCTCCTGCAGGCCCTGAACCCCCACCTGCGCGACCTCTGGGCGCTCGCCGTGGCGGAGGTCCCCGAGGACTTCCATCCCCGCAAGTCGCACCGCCGCAAGTACCGGTACCATCTGCGGCGCGGCGGCTTCGATGAGGCACGCTTCCGTGAAGCGCTCGCGCTCTTCCCCGGAACCCACGACTTCACGGGCTTCGCGCGCATCGAGGCGGGGCAGGACCCCGTGCGCCTCCTGGAATCGGTGACCGTGCACGAGCGCGGGCCCTACCTCGACGTGGAGCTCACGGCGCCGAGCTTCCTCTGGAACCAGGTGCGGCGCATCGTGGGCGCAGGCCTGAGCGTGGCTCGCGGCGGGGCCGCGGTGGAGGACGTGCGGGACGTGCTCGCGCGGCGCCGCACCCTCGACCTCGGCCTCGCGCCGCCGGAGCCCCTCGTGCTCCTCGACGTCGCCTACGCTTTCCCTCTTGAGCCCGACACCGGGTATGCGGCCCGCCTGCTGGGGCCAGCGGAGGAGGAGCTCACCCTCCGCCTAGCGCTCCTCCGCGACTTCAAGGACCCCGCTGGGCCGAGGGAACCGGAATGAAGGTCGGAATCCTCAGCGACACCCACGACAACCTCCCGCTCGTCGAGGCTGCCGCCCGATTCTTCCGCGACGAGGGCATCGAGCGCGTCCTCCACCTCGGGGACGTCACGAAGCCACGGTCGCTCGAGCCGCTCAAGGGCTTCCGGCTCACGACCGTGCAGGGGAACAACGACGGCGCGCTGCCGGAGCTTCCCGTCTCGTGGGCCGGGGAGGTGGGCGGCGTCCCCGTCGCCGCCACTCATGGTCACCTGTCAGACTTCCTGCAGGAGCTCGTGGCGTCCCGCCGGTACGCCTTCGTGTTCCGCGGCCACAGCCACAAGGCGGGCGTGACCCGGGAGGGGGAGACCACCGTGGTCAATCCCGGGGCGCTCCACCGCGCCGCCGTGAAATCGGTATGCGTCCTCGACACCGCCACACGAGGCCTTGCCTTCTACGCGGTGGAGGCCCACCGGGTGGCGCCTTGGACGCCTCCCGCGGCTGCACCGAAACGCCGATAACGCCGGCCACGGTTGCCCGGGGTATGCAGCCGGCCTCCGCGGCCTTCGCCACGGTTCTCGTCGCCGCCCTCTCCTCCTGGTTGGGCGCCATGGTGTTCTGGTCCTTTGTGGCAACGCCCCGCCTCTTCGGGCGCCTCGGGCGCGAGCGCGCGGGGGAAGCCACCCGAGTGGTTTTCCCCGGTTACTACGTGCTCGGGCTCGCGCTCAGCGCCGTGGCCCTTGGCGCGCTCGCCGCTTGGACCCTCGTGGAGGGCGCGTGGCGCCTCCCCCACCGGATCCTCTTTGGTCTCCTCGCGCCCCTCCTGTTTCTCGCGCTCTACGCGCGCCTCGTCCTCGTCCCCGACATGGAGCGCCACCGCGCAGGCCGCGCGGCCGGGGACGAGAAGGCCGCGAAGGCTTGGGGCCGCGCCCACGGCATCAGCGTCCTTCTGAACCTCCTCAGCATGGTGCTGGCGCTTGGCGGCCTCGCCACCGTGGCTTGGGCCCTTGTCTGACCGGGGGCCTGCGCCGCCCCAGGGTCACCCTATAAGTCACCCTCGGTGTTGCCACGGCGGCGGAATCCGCGGGAGGGTAAAGAAGGAAGAACGTCGGGCCTCCCATGGACCCCACAACCCCGTTCTCTGTGAACCGTACAGATGAGGTCCTCCTCATGGCCTACATGGCCGGGACCTACGCTGGATTCAAGGTGCGGCGCCTCCGCACCCGCCTGAAGGATCCGGACAAGTGGCGCGCCATGGTGGGCGCCGTCCGCGACCTCCACGCCCACGGCTTCGTGGAGCCCATGACGCGCACCGGCGGCGCCTTCTGGGCCTGGACCGAGAAGGGACGCAACCGCCTCCGCGAGCTCGGCGTGCTCCCCCACACCACCGGGACAACCGGGCCGGCAGCCAGCCCGTAAAGGAAGTATTTACTTCCAGCACGGAACCGCTAAGGCCCGCCACCCGCATGCTATCGATCATGCGCGGTCGCTGGGCCTTCCTCCTCTTTCTGGCCATTCTCGTCTCCGGATGCGTCTCCACGCCTGCGGCCGAGGAGGAGCGCCCCAGCGAGGGAGGCCCCTCCTGCCTCTCCCCCGGAATCTGCCCCGCCATCACCACGGCGCCCACCGCGGACACGAGCTGGCGCAACGTGCCGCTCGACCTTGTCGCCGTGGGCCGCATCACCCTGAACAGCACGGAAAACCCCTTCCGCTTCACGAGCGCGGTGACGACGATCCACCCGCAGGACTACGAGGTGGACGAAACCAACCGGACGCTCCGCCTCGCGAAGGGCATCGACATCCCCGAGGAGCGGGCCCGCGCCCTTGAAATCATCACGGCGGGAGACGAGGACAGCCGGCGGCTCTACCTCCTACCAGCCAGAGCAAACCTGAGGGCCGGACCGACGCCGTCGGACCTCTCTTGGTTCGGGGAAGCGCCCTACGAGGTCCTGCTCTCACCCGAACTGCTGCGGTTCGAAACGCGGATCGAGAAGGGGTGCGTCATGGAAATCCTTGAGGGGCACCAGGAGTGGAGCCCGAAGGGTCCCTTCGAGGGGATGACCGATTTCGGGGCGGGTCCCGGCGCGCCGCAAACGGTGGCCTTCCACGGCGAGCCCGGATCCCTCTGTCCCGAGGTGGCGCTCCGGCTCGAAGCCCTCGGGGCCTTTAATCGGTCGAAGTGAGGCCCGCGTCCGCATCGCCCCGTAGGGCCACCGCCTTCTCCGCCGCCGCGCGCTTCGCGGCATCCTCCGCGAGGAGCTTCGCGAGGGCGGCGCGGTTGAACACGTCGGACTCGTCCGCGAGCACCAGGTTCTGGTCCGACTCCTTGCGGAGCAGGATCTGGATCATGCGCTCATCGATGGTGTTCGGGGTCACGAAGAACTCCACGAACACGGGCCGGTCCTGACCGATGCGGTGGACGCGGTCCATGGCCTGCATGTGCGTCGCGGGCGTCCACCCGAAGTGGAGGAACAGCACGTGGCGACCGCCCGTGAAGTTGAGGCCGATGCCGCCCGCCTCCATCTGGGAAAGGAGGACGCGGGGACCACCGTCGCGGCCAAACGTCTTCGAGAGCGCCTGCCGCTCCTTGGGGGGCGTCGCTCCCTCGAGGACGGCGGCAGCTTCACCGAGATCCTTCTTGAGCGCGTGGAGCGGCTCCAGGTAGTGGCTGTACACCACCACCGCTTCCTCGGCCTCCAAGAGCTCGCGGACGCGCTCGAGGACGGCGGGCACGCGTGCCTTCGCGAGGTGCTGGCGGAGGGCGCCGATGGCGGCGAACACGGCCACGTCGCTGGAGGACTCGCGCATGATGTCGGCGGCGCGGGCTTCGAGGCCGCGGTACACGCGCTCCTCCTCGGGCGGCAGGTCGTGCCGCGTGATGCTGATGGTGCGCGGAGGAAGCTCCGCGAGCACCTCGTCCTTGCGGCGGCGAAGGAGCACGTCGCGGGCTGCCTGCTGGAGGAGCGCCGCCGTCGCGGTGCGCACCTGCGCGTACTTGTTGAAGAGGGAGACGTCGAGGATCCAGGCCTCCTTGAAGGCCTCGCGGCTTCCCCACCGCTCGGGCTGCACCTGGCGGAGCAGCTCGTAGTAGTCGCCGATGTCGTTCACGAGGGGCGTACCCGTGAGGAGGAGGCGGCGGCGCTGCGGGAAAGACTTCACGAGGCGCGCGCGGAGGGTCTCGGGGTTGCGGATGTAGTGGGCCTCGTCGAGGATGAGGACGGGGCGGCACGTGACGTCGGGGTCGTCCGGGCGGAGGGTGCGGAGCGCGTCGTAGGTCGTGACCATGAACTGCGCCTCGCGGGGGCCCGTGCGCTTCTGCTGGTGGTACACGCGGGCGGGCTTCCCCGTGAAACGCTCCACCTCGGCGGCCCAGTTGTACAGCACGTTCGCGGGGCCCACCACGAGGGCCTTGTCGTTCGACAGGAGGACGGAGGAGATGGCCATGATGGTCTTGCCGAGCCCCATCTCGTCCGCGAGGATGCCGTTGAGGTCGCGCGAGAGGATGAAACGGACACCGTCGGCCTGGTAGTGGCGCAACCGGCCCGCGAAGCCGGGGATCTGTTCGGGCACCTTCACGGTGCGGACGTCCTTGGCCTGGGGCGCGTAGCGCTCGGCGGCGGCCTTCAGGGCCTTCACGGCCTCGTGGGCCCGCCACACGTCTTCGGCGGCAACGCCCTGCAGCGCCTGGGAGAGCTCCCGCGCCTCGGCCGCCTCCTGCACCTTCTTCTCGCGCTCGCGCTCGGCGCGCCACTTGTCGAGCGCCCCGTCGATGGCCCGCAGGTCCGCCTCCGCCTCCGCCTTGAAGGTCGGATTCTCCCTGAGCCACGCGGCGAGGCGCACGCGGCTCCCGCGCAGAAGCTCCAGTCCCGTGAGGGGGTCGGCGTTCGCCTCCTTCAGGATCTTGTCCACGTCGAAGGGCCGCGCCGACTCGTAGGCCACGCGCACCTTCGTGGGCGCGCCGAGGGGCGCCTCGCCCTCCTCGGGGAGCAGCTCCGCCTTCAGCATCTGCGCGGACCGCGCGAGCTTCGGGTACGCGTCCTTGGGGACGTAGCGGTTCCACGATAGCGCCTTGGGGTTGCTATCGACCTGCAGCGGGGCGCCCATCATCTTCAGCATGTTCCAGATGCGGGACTCGTTGTCCACGTAGTCCTCGATGCGGAGGAAGATGCGATCAGCCTCGACCCGGTAGCGCAGGCGCACACCCCCCGGAGGGCGGACCTCCCGCATAAAACCGGGGGCGCGCTCCGCAAAAAGGGTTAAGCCGCCCCTGGATTTGTCCGTGGCGGGAGGCCCCACCATGCTCGCCCGCTCGCGGTTCCTCGCGCTCGCGTTCATCCTCGTCACGCCCGTCCTCGCGGGCTGCATCACCGCCGAAGTCACGCCGGAAGCGCCCGTGACGACAGGCCCCTCGACCGAGGCTTGGCTTGGGAACCTGAGCGCCGCCAAGGTGACGGGGATGGTGAGCACCGTCGTCCACATCACGTCCGCCGACGGCACCAGTCTCTCCCTCACGGTGCACCTCCCCGACCCGCTCCCCGCGAGCGGAAAGATCCCCACGCTTCTGCAGATCACGCCGTACCAGGCGGGCCGCGCGTACACTCCGGCGACCGGCACCGCGCCCCCGGTGGGCAGCATGTGGCAGTCCGTCGTGTTCCGCGGCGCTGCCTACGTGGAGGCCGACGCGCGCGGCACCAACGGCTCCGATGGCTGCCTCGACTTCGGCGGGTCGAAGGACCGCGAGGACGCGGCCGCCTTCGTGGCCTGGATCCGCGACCAGCCGTGGAGCAACGGCGTCGTCGTCACGGACGGCATCAGCCACCCCGGCATGGGCAGCCTCGTCGCGCACGTGGCGGTTCCCGACCTCACGGCGGCCCTCGCCCACGCCCCCGTCGTGAGCTACTACCGGGACGAGTGGTACCAGGGCGCCAAGTTCGAGGACCAGAACAACGGCCTCGGCTACCAGATCGTGGAATCCGAGGCGGCCCCCATGGTGACCCCTGAGAGCCTGAAGGCCCAGGCGGCACCCTGCACCGGCCAGACCTATCTCGAGTACAGCTCCGAGCCGGGGACCTTCGGCGAGAAGTGGGCAGACCGCGACCTCTCCCTCCACCTGGAGAACGCGAAGGCTCCCGTGCTCCTCACGCAGGGCTTCATCGACCAGAACGTCTTCCCCGACCACGTCCAGGCCTACTGGGACGCGCTTCCCGAGAACTTCCCCAAGTACGTCATCTGGGGCTGGTGGTACCACGGCTGGCCCGACATGACGGGCCACCAGGCGGAGCGCTTCCGCGACCTCCGCATGCGCTGGCTCGACGCCACCCTCTTCGGCGTGGACAACAGCGTCCTCAACGACTCCCGCGTCCTTGTCGAGGACAGCACCGGCGTCTGGCACGAGGGCCGCGACTGGCCCCTCGAGCCCTCCGAGCGCGTCACCCTCTTCCCCTCCGCCGAAGGCAGTCTCGGCAGCGCCGCGCCCTCCAAGGGAAGCGTCGACTACCAGGACCGGCTCGGCGCCGCTCGCGGCGCCTGGACGGACGCCCACGTGGCCTTCCGCAGCGAGCCCCTCACGGCCGACCGCCTGGTGAACGGCGCCCCCACCGTGACGCTCGTCGCGTCGAGCACCCACGACAACACCAAGTGGGTCGTCTACCTCCTCGACGAGGCCCCCGACGGGTCCTGGGAACGCGTCACCCACGGCTACGCCGACAGCCACACCTGGGGCAAGCCCGACGAGTGGCTTCCCCTTGAGCCCGGCAAGCCCTACGCCTGGACCGTGAACCTGATGCCCACCGCCGTCGTCGTGGAGAAGGGCCACCGCCTCGTGCTCCTCGTGGCGAGCCAGGACTCCCGCTACCAGATGGACCCCGCGACGGGCGACTACGTTCCCTTCGCGAGCCCCCGGCATGACTTCTGCTGGGACGACCGCCGCGGCGGCTGCTACCGCCCCTCCGGCATCCTCCCCGCCGACAGCCGCGGCAAGGCCGTGAACACCGTCCACACCGGCCCCGAGGGGACGCGCCTCCACCTCGCCTGGGTGGATCCCGCGCTCACCAAGAAGGCCCCGGCGCAGACCGTGGGCGTCCCCATCGGGGGGACCGTGAACGACGAGCCGCGCTCCGGGTTCTGCCGCATGATGATGGACGGCGCTTCTCGCCCCGGGGTTGTGGGCGTAAGCGGGTTACACCAGATGGGTGGCAGCTGCGCCTTCGAGAGCGTCGCCGTGGGCAACCTCAGCAGCTACCGTTCCGCGCTCGTGGAGGTCGCGTGGAAGGCGGACCCCTTCCTCACGGTGACGGCGCGCGGCCAATCCTTCGACTGCTTCGGCGAGTGCTCCCTCGGGGAAGCGCGGGGCGGCAGCGGACCCCTGCGGTTCGTTGTGGACGGAGCGGTGTATGCTGAGAACGCGGACGCGTCCCCGTACGTGCTGATCCTCGTGGACGGGGTCGCGCGGCAAGTCCCGGTCACGGTTGCGGTCACCTTCTTCCGGGAGGAGACGCCCCCGGACGGGTTCACGGCGCTCGCAACCGACGCCTGACAAGGGTTGACAAAGGGTTCATGGTCCCCAGCGGGCCTCCCCGCCGGGAGGACCATCATGCGTCTCGTCGGCGTCGTCGCCCTTCTTCTCGCGCTCCCCGCCCTTGCCGGGTGCCTGAGCCCCGCCGCGGTGGAACCGAACACCGTCCCCGCGCCCGTGGTGCCCACGGCCCCCCTCACAACCTACACCGCCTCCGGCACGCTCCTGCCCGTGGCCCAGGGCTGGGAGAGCCTCGCGGTGCGCCTCGCCGTCACCGGCTTCAACACCGGCGAGCCCTCCCTCGGCGTCACGAGCGACGGCACCATCTTCGCAACCGGCGGCGGCGCGAGCATCATCCGCTCCCGCGACCACGGCAACACGTGGGAGCGCGTCGGCGACGCCCTCCGCGACCCCAAGGCGAGCCTCGACCCCTGGGTGTACGTGGACCCCGTCACGGACCGCGTGTTCAACGCCCCGCTCTACGTGGCCTGCACCTGGGCGGCGTGGTCGGATGACGGCGGCGACTCCTGGGACGCGAACCCCTTCACGGGTTGCGGCATCCCCGCCCACGACCACCAGAAGCTCACCGCGGGCCCGCCCGCAGAAGGCGTGAGCACGAGCGGGTACCCCAACGTCCTGTACTACTCCTACAACTCCTTCCGCGACGAGGGCACCTGGATCAGCGTCTCCTACGACGGCGGCCGCACCTACTCCGTTGGCGGAAGCGCCCACCCCTCCGACTGCCACGGCGGCATCGCGGGCCCCGTCGCCGTCGCCCCCGACGGCACCGCCTACTCCCCGAAGCCCGCCTGCGACGGCGTGAACATCGCCGTCTCCCGCGACTCCGGCGCGAGCTGGGAAGTCACCGGGAAGGTCAACAATGCGGGCATCGGCGAGGCCCTTGCCACCATGACGGACGCCGCCGTGGACTCGGCGGGCAACGCCTACGTCGTTTACCCCGGGAAGGACGCCCGCACCTACCTCACGCGCTCCCTCGATGGCGGCAAGACGTGGACGGACGGCGTCCGCGTCTCGCCCCCCGATGTCACGAGCACCGCCTTCCCCGTCGTCATCGCGGGCGAAGCGGGCCGCGTCGCCGTGGGCTACCTCGGCACCACCGCCGACGCGAGCAAGTGGGACAGCCCCAACCCCCAGGATGCTGACGCGAAGGCCGTGTGGCACCTCTACCTCACGTTCACGGAGAACGCGACCGCCGAGGACCCCGTGTTCACGACGCTCCGCGTGACCCCCGAGGACGACCCCGTGCAGGTGGGCTGCATCTGGCAGAGCGGCGGCAGCAACCCCTGCCGCAACCTCCTCGATTTCTTCGACATGGTGGAGCGCGATGGCCGCGTCTACCTCGTCTTCGCTGACGGGTGCGAGAAGTGCACGAGCGCCGACCAGAGCCGCGGCCGCGCCGTCGCCCTCGCCATCGTGGAGACGGGGCCCTCCCTCCGGACGGGGCTGCTCGCTCCGCTCGGCGCTGAGACGGAAGCGGTTACCGAAAAGAAGAATGCCCCCGCCACCCTGGCGGGGGCCGTCTGGAATTAGGCGAAGCCACCACGGGTGCGGCCGACTACGGCGGCCACCATCAGGAGGACCGCCACCACGCCGAGCACCATGTTGATGACGGAAGCCATCACGAGGCGCTTCTGGAGGGCGGCCGCGCCCTCCGCGTCCCCTTCCTTGAGCTGGCCCATCTTGCGCATGGCGGGCATGAGGAGACTGCCCGCCACACCGAGCATGATGACCGCGATCACGAGGGTGGAGCCCATGAGGAGGTTCCAGGTGGAGCCGTGGAACTTCACCTCACCCATGATGAGGTACTGGTTCCAGACGCCGAAGAGAATGGTGGCGGCGCCCGCGTAGGAGATGACGCGGAAGCCCGTGGGACCAATCTTCGCCATGGCCTGGCGGCGCACCTGGGGGGGTGTCGCCATGAGGCTGCGGGAAACCACGGTGCCGGCGTACAGGATGCCGCCGACCCAGAAGACGCCGGCGAGGATGTGGAGGGAGCGCACGATGTACTCGAGCGTGTCGAAGGCCATGGACGGCGGAAGGGGAGACTGGGGGAAAAGGATATCGGAGCCATTTCCCGCGCATGACCAACCTTCCCGCCAAGGCGGCCACTCCTCCGCTGCTCCGCTGCATCGCTGCTCCGCGTTGATCGAGGCCTAGGAAGCCCACAGGATCAACGCGGAGCAACGGAGCAGCGAAGCAGCGGAGACCCCGACGGATCCAGGTTTGAGGGTAAAGGAGGCGTCCCTCAGCCCTTCTCAAGCGGAACCGTGCGGCAGATCTGCCGCAGCCCCTCGTACACGGCCTCGGAGAGGTAGAGGTCCTCGGCGTTGTATTCGAGGAGGCGCTCCCGGATGCGCGGGTCCCGGCTGTTCTTGTAACGGCGGTAGAGGTGCACGATGTGGAGCCCGCTCGTGATGTTCCCCGCGGGCTTCCCGGAGCGACCGAAATACTTCCCCACGGCGTCGAGCTTGAACGAGTTGAGGGGCAGATACATCATCTGCGCCTCGGGGGAGCCCGTGAAAATGACGCGGTCCTGCATGTCGTACCAGCGGAGGCCCTGCACGAGCTTCTTGGGGATGCGATAGTTCTCGGCGGCCCGCCGAAGGAAGGGCTCGTCCGAGTTCCGCGACCCATAGGTCACGAGGAGCGGGTTGTCCCGGTAGTAGTGGTCGAAGAACTCGAGGAGGAGGTCCCGCCGCTCCTCCTTGGTGGCACCGAAGGCCTGGTGCACGTCCCCGCCCCACTTCTTCCAGCCGAACAGGAAAATCTCGGTGCCCTCGGAATCGAACTCGAGGTCGAAGAACCACACGGGGCCGGGCGGGTCCATTAGGAGGGGGTCCACCCCATACAGGATAGGCCGACCCTCGAGCTGGGCCCGGGCGTAACCGCGCAGGAGGTCGAGGCGGTTCGCGATGTCCCGCGTCTCCGGCACCCCGTGGAGCTTCTCGTAGAGCACCGAGTAGTCCCACTCAAGCAGCTCCTTGCGGGTGCGGATGCCCGTGACGGCGGCAATCCTGCCCGCGTTCGTCTGCTTGATGGTGGGAAGCTCCAGCAGGTCCGGCGGCGCCTCGACCGGCTGGAGCGGGGTGGGGGCGGAGGGGGGCGTGTCGCTCATGGGGTCACTGCACGTCGAACCGGATGCCCTGAGCCAAGGGGAGTTCCTTGCTGTAGTTGATGGTGCAGGTCTGGCGGCGCATGTACTGCTTCCAGGAGTCGCTGCCGGACTCGCGGCCGCCGCCCGTCTCCTTCTCGCCACCGAAGGCGCCACCGATCTCGGCGCCGGAGGTGCCGATGTTCACGTTCGCGATGCCGCAGTCGGAGCCGCGGGTGCTCAGGAAGGCCTCGGCCTCGCCGAGGTCCGTGGTGAAGATGGCGCTGCTGAGGCCTTGGGGCACGGCGTTGTTGATGCGGATGGCCTCCTGCACCTCCCCCTCGTAGGGGATGACGTACAGGATGGGCGCGAAGGTCTCCTGGTGGGTGATCTCCGCCGTTTCACTGATCTGGATGAGGGTAGGCTCCACGTAGTTGGGCCCGAGGTCGGAGCGGGCCTTCCCCCCGTAGAGGAGCTTGCCGCCCTGCTTCTGCGCGATGGCGACGGCCTCCATCATGTCGGTGACCGCCGTGGTGTCGATGAGGGGACCCATGAGCGTGGAGGACTCGAGCGGCGACCCGATCTTCACCTGCCCGTAGCCCTTCACGAGGCGCTTCGTGAGGTCGTCGGCGACCGCCTGGTGGACGATGACGCGGCGCGTGCTCGTGCAGCGTTGGCCCGCCGTGCCCACGGCGCCGAACAGGATGGCGCGCGTGGCAAGGTCGAGGTCCGCGTTCTTCGTGACCACGATGGCGTTGTTGCCGCCAAGCTCCAGGATGGTGCGGCCCATGCGCTTCGCGACCGCCTCGTACACCTTGAAGCCCATGTCGGTGCTGCCGGTGGCGCTGATGAGGGGGATGCGCTTGTCGTCGAGCATGCGCTGGCCCACGGTACGGCCGGGACCGATCACGAGCGTCATGACGCCCTCGAAGCCGTGCTTCGCGAGGACGCGGTTCGCAATCTGCTGCGTCGCGATGGCTGTGAGCGGCGTCTTGCTGCTCGGCTTCCACACGCACGCGTCACCGCACACGGCGGCGAGGAGCGTGTTCCAGCTCCAGACGGCGGTGGGGAAGTTGAAGGCGGTGATGACGCCCACCACCCCAAGGGGGTGCCACTGCTCGTACATGCGGTGGCCGGGGCGCTCCGAGTGCATGGTGAGGCCGTAGAGCTGGCGGGAGAGGCCGACGCTGAAGTCGGCGATGTCCACCATCTCCTGAACCTCACCGTAGCCTTCCTGCACAATCTTGCCCATCTCAAGGGTCACGAGCTTCCCGAGGGCTTCCTTGTGGGTGCGGAGCTCCTCGCCGATCTGGCGCACGATCTCGCCGCGCTTCGGGGCGGGCACCTGGCTCCAGCGCAGGTAGGCCTCGTGGGTGGCCTTGATGACGCGCTCGTAGTCCGCAACGGTGGCCTGGCGGACGCGGCCGATGACGGAACCGTCAATGGGTGTGCGCACCTCCAGCCACTCCCCCGACCCGAACCAGGACTTGCCGTCCGAGCAGCCTGCGTGCTCGAAGGGCAGGCCGAGCGCATCGAGAATCTCCCGGTACGGGGGCTTCACGGTCTGAGCAGCAGGGGACATATAAAAGCGCAAAAGCTCGCCTCGGGCTTAATCCCTTTGGGAGCCCCCGTGGGGCCCGGGCAAAACCGCAACCGCCCTATACCGGTCCGCCCCAAGCCGGAAGCATGGCCCCCGGACGGGCCCCCGCCAGCGGACTAGCCGCCCTCCTTGCCTGCTTTCTCCTGCCCGCCGTTGCAGGCTGCCTGGGCCAGCCCGGCTTCTCCTCCCCTTCCGACCGGTGTCCCCCGAGCGTGCTGGCCTCCTGGCAGGAGCCGGGCCTGTTCGCCGCGTTTCCCCCAGAGACGTCCTTCGGGAGCGCGGCCATCCCCTTCGACACGAGCGAGCTCGAGGGCGGTCCCTACCGCCTCCAGAGCGTGAGCTGGTCGCCGCCCAGCGGGAATGGGCACGTCACCCTGGCGGCCACGGAAAAGGCAGGAACCTTCCTGCTCCAGGTGAGCGTGAACCATGTCCCCGCCGGGGAGCGGGAGCGCCTCGTGGAGCGCTTCCTAGAGGCCCTCGACGTAGGCCCCGAGGAAGCTGACCGCGCCGTCCCGCGCCTCCTCGCGGGCCAGGAGGGCACGATGGTGAGCACCGAGCTGCCCCTCACAATTGATGCGCAAGGGCTCCGCGACCGGTTGAACGCGACGCGGCCCCTCTACCGCATGCATCCGCAAGAGGCAAGCGGCTGGACCCTCGCATGGACGGGTCCCGAGGGCACCTACGTGTTCCATTTCGCGCGGGAGGTCCGCGGCTTCCTGTTCGGGGAAGGGAGCCACCTGTCGGGCATCATGGTGGGGCCGGACGATCGCGTCCACTTCTCCTTCCACCGCAAGCTCGCGCCGGACCTTGCACGAAGCCACGGCATCAGCGGTCCCGACGCGGCGGCACAGGCCCTCGCGCGGAGCCTCTTCGCAGAGCGCGGGCTCCCTACGCCGCGGTTCGAGGCCTGGCGGCTCGACGACTCATGCTGAGGCGTCACACCACGAAGGAGCGGCACCCGTTGAGGCGGGGCGCGTACACGTGGAGCGTGACGAGCACGTGGCGGCTCGGGACGGCCACGCGGTGGATGTCCCCGGGGCATTCCTCGAGGATGGCGCCCGTGGGGATGGCTCGAGTGGTCATCACCTGGAGCTCGCCGTTGGCGCGCTCCCGGAACCGGTCTTCGCGAGCGGTGCCCACGAGGACGCGCACGAGTCCCCACCCGTCCCCGTGGTCGTGGACGGTGGACTCCTGGCCGGGAAGCCAGCCCATGAGGAGGATTTCGGCCTCGCTCGTGGAGGCGAGAACGCGCCGCGTGTACCCCTGGGGCGCGAAGGCGAACAGGGGAGCGAGCGCTTCCACGTCAAGGTCCACGAGCAGGCGGCCGAAGGACCCTTCGCAGAGGGCCTCTTCAAGCAGCGACTGCGCGAGGCGTCCCACTTCGGTGCGGGTGGCATCCGGGAGCTGGACGGCCCCGGGCACGGGCGCAACGCCCGCCTTCGCGGCCGGCGCGGCCACGGTACGCGAATCCATGCCCCCTGGGCCCTTGGTCCGGGGGGATGGGGGTTCTGGTACAGTCCTCGGCGCACGCCTCAGGAAGCGGCGCCCTCGGCGAGGTCCTTGAGGTTCATGAGCGCCCGGTCCATCCGGGAGCTGAACAGGTGGTGCACCTCGGCCTCCGTGAGGAACACGGGCAGCACGAAGGGCAACTCCACCTCCATGCGGAGGCGCAACCGCGTCCCGCCCCCCGGCGTGGGAACCAGAGAGTAGGCGCCCTCGTGACGAGCGAAATCGCCGGCATGCTGCCGCCACCCGAAGAGGGCGTTCTCGCGGAACGCCACCAGCTCCTGGGCCGACTGCAGGCGCATCCCGGCGGCATCCACCACCGTGTGGACGCGGCTGCCCTGATGAAGGGCCTCCACGGCCGCAGGGGGGCCCGCGGCACCGCCGCCGTCCCTGGTGGCCCGGACCGTGCCCGGAAGCCAGCGCGGCGACTGGGCAACGCGGGTCAACAGGCTGAAGACGGCCTGGGGCGGAGCCTGGATATCGATGGTCTTATCTAACACGACCAGCGGCAACACCATCCGGGCCCAAGGCCCCAAGGGCCCCGGGCCGCACACCCCTTTCCTGAGGCGTGGGGGTATTGAAGTTTGCGCTCTACGGCGGGGGCGCCCATGGTCGCCCCCGCCGTAGGATCGGTACTCGGGCACGCCTCATGGCGTGCCCTGCGCCCGCGCACACTTCCTGGCATGGCCTCCACTTCCTCGCTCCGCTCGGAACCGTCCGCCATGCCAGTCCGTGTGCCAAGGGGGGCTATCCGCCCCCCTTGTGACCCCCGGACCAGGGGCTACGCCCCTGGACCCCTGCAGACGTCCCCTGCCCTCTCGAAAGCGATTACGGACGGCAGCGGGGCTGGGATCAAGGCCCAAAGCGCGGCAGGGGAATGGAGCGGTTCCCGCTTTCGGGCCCCTCCTCAGCGGCGGGCTGGGCGGAAGCCATCGTGAGGCGCCCCTTCGCGGCGTAGAGGCTCGGGCCCTCCTCCAGGATGGCGACGGCGGTGGCGCGGGCCCGGGAGTCGTCCAGGGTAGCCGCGGGGTTGTTGGCGCAGTCGAACTCGTCGTCGTCCACGCACCCGTCGGTGAAGGCCACCACGGCGCGGCCCTCGGGGCCCACGTGGAGGTCGATGAAATCGAGGTGGTTGCGGCCGGGGTCGCCGCCGCCGCCCTCCCACATGTACCCGATCTGGATGGGGTCCTCGTCGGGGGTCACGCGCTGCGTCACGAAGGTGGGGTTCGCGCTCGCCGCATCGAGGCTGAAGGTCACGAAGAGGTGCCAACGCGTGTTGTCGGGAGCTTCGCCCGCGGTGGCCGTGGTCATGTTGGTGCCGTAGTAGGCAAAGGCGAGGCGGCCGTCGTCGCCACTCGTGACGACGGAGAAGCGCGCGCTCGTGACCTCGGGCGGGCTCACGAGGAAGGGGCCCTCGGCGGTGGCGAAGCCGTCGGTGGAGCGCGCCACGTACATGCGGTTGTCCTTCGCGGCGCGCCAGAAATAGTAGGCGGTACCGTCGGGCGTCACCGTGACGTCGGGGTCGATCTCGGCGTTGCCGAGGCCGCCGTCCTCGATGTAGCGGAGGGTCCAGGTGAGGCCGTTGTCGGTGCTCACTGCCACCGCGGGCTTGCCGCAGTTGAGGCCGAGGGGCACGTACACAGTGCCGTCGGGGGCCGCGTGGGGCTGGCCGTTGATGCCGCCGCACTCCTGCGTCACGACGCGGTCCACGGGGTAGGTGAGGCCGCCGTCGTAGCTCATCGCGCAGTTCGTGGTCACGAGCTTGTTGTAGCAGTAGTACACCAGGTTCTTGTACACGGGGTTCGGCAGGGCAGGGAGGTCGGGCCCGTAGGCGCCGGTCGCAATCTTCTGGTGGTCCACGACGGGAAGGCCGCAGCTCATGGGCCGGTCGATCCAGGTCTCGCCGTCGTCGTCGCTGTAGACGGCGCTCGAGCAGGCGAGAACGGGGAACATGAAGGGCGCGAAGACGCGGTCCGTGTCGCGGTCCACCCACAGCATGGGGTCGGAGTTGCGACCGTAGTCGACGCCCTCGGCGACCTTGCCGAACTCGAACACCTTCTCCCAGGTGAGGCCGTTGTCCTTGCTGCGCATCACGAAATCGCCCGCGCTCACGAAGATGGCGCCGCTCGACGTGATGCCCACGTTGGGCTCCGCGCCGCGCGTCCCGAGGAGACGGTGGACCACGCGCGTCGTCCCGTTCAGGAACTCCGGCGGCAGCGGCACGGGGGCGCCCGCGGCATCGTAAGAGAGAAGCGGGACCTCCGGCAGGGAGGGCGTGGGGATGGAGGCAGAAGTGGCGGACTCCTCGGCAGGTGTGAGACACCCCGCAAGAAGAAGGCCCGATAGGGCGAGGGCGACGACGGCGCGCATGCGAATCGCTGCCAGACCCCCTGGTCGGTTGAAAGCCTTTGTGGTGGCGAAGGCCGGCAACTCCACAGCGGGTCGGCAGAATCTATCCACTATGGAAGAATTCCGTCCAAACGTGGAACGCCTGTTTCGTCACGGCAACCCTCGGGCCGACCAAGCTTGAGCAACGTGTCGCATCCGCTCACCGCGATCATTCCATTAGCGTGACCAGTCCCAGAGATTGCCACTGGCGGGACACATACAAGCGTTCTACACGTGGTTGCAGTCTTAGCATCTCCTGTACCGCTCACCGCAATATCGCCCCCCGACGCATTGCCGGTCGCGGACGCCGCCAAGGTGGGATCACACACCGTATTACAACCCTCGGAGAAGGCGTCGCCGGTAAGGCTTACTGCCCTGGATCCACGTGCCGTCCCAAACCCGCTCAGGGAAAGGACCTGCCCCCATAGGGCATCCCCCGTACCGCTCACTGCGAGGGCGTCCCCTCGGGCCGTGCCGTTGCGGCTGATCCCCACATCCTGCCCCCAGGCGTCGCCGCCCCCACCGACGGCCACCAAGCCACACCAATACCCTTTCGAATAGTAATAGTGAGGGCAGCGGCTGGCGTTACCGTGGGTACTTACACTCGCCCAGTACCCATCGGCCCGCTCAGTGTCATTGATTGCAAAGCACTCTCGGCCATTGCAAGTTCCCGCCCCAAAGGCAATCGGGCCCCTTGAGGCACCGAGGATGGAAAGCGAGGCATCATCCCCGCTGGCGTTGCCAGTGCCACTCACCGCGACGCAATCCACAATCCCCCTACACCAGTCGACGCCAGTCGCCCGAGCATCCCCCGACCCTGAGATCGCGGTTTGGCCTTCACTGTTTCCGGTCCCGCTCACCGAGGCCGTCGTAAGGCAATGGTAAAGGTATAGGACAATGGAAGTCCTACACCCGTAGGCAGACTTCGCATCACCTGTTCCGCTTATTGCCAGAGCAACGCAGTGACGGCCGGGGAGAGACGGGGAGCAGAACGGTCGGGATGCTTCGGCATCTCCATACGCGCTGACTGCCAACCAATCACCCTTGGCATCACGGTCAACTGCGATGTCATAAGGGGATGCAGCAGCCCATCCCGAAATGAGACTAGGCAGTACGCAGAGGACGAGAAAGACGGATCTCAAATCCAGCCACCCAGACCGACACATGTCAGAAACGATATATATTTAGTGGGGGTGGCCTCGCGGACCTGACCTTCCGTTGATCCCGGGAGCCCCTGCCCCTTTCGATCGAGGCAGGAGCTTAGGAAGACATTCGATTCTTCCTGCGGGCTTGGCAGTGAGCTTATCCGATCTGGGCGATCTGGTCCTGGATGGACTTGGCGGCGGCGCGCATCCAGTCGGCGTCCTCGCCCGTGAGGGGGTACTCGACAATCTTCTCGATGCCGCGCTTGCCGATGACCGCGGGGACGCCGAGGGCGACGCCCTTCTGGCCGAACTCGCCGTCGAGGACGCACACGGTGGGCACGATCTGCTTGGGGCCCTGGCCGAGGGCGGCCTGCACCATCTGGCTGATGGCGATGCCGGGGGCGTAGTAGGTGGCGCCCTTCTTCTCGATGATGGAGGCGGCGCGGCCGCGGACGGTCTCCTTGGCGGCGTTCCAGTCCACCTTGGCGCCGCCGGTGTTGGCGATGCTCGCGGCGGGGAACATCTGCTCGCCGTGGTTGCCGAGGATCCAGGAGTCGTTCCAGATGGGGGCCTTCACGTTGTCGCGGAGCACGTCCCAGAGGCGCATGGAGTCGTGGAGGGCGCCCATGCCGTAGATCTGGCTGCGGGGGACGCCCGCGCTCTTCCAGGCGGCGTACACGAGGGGGTCCACGGGGTTCGTGACGATGTTGATCTGCGCCTTGGGGGAGGCGGCGAGGATCTTGCCCGTGATGTCCTTGATGATGCCGGCGTTCTTGAGGAGGAGGTCCTCGCGGGTCATGCCGGGCTTGCGGGCAAGACCTGCGGAGACGACGACGACGTCGGCGCCGGAGAGGAGGCCGTAGTCGGAGCCGCCGACCACGCGGGTCTCGAGGCCGAGGCCCGCGGCGGCGGTGTTGAGGTCCATGGCCTCGCCGACGGCGAGGTTCTCCTGGAGGTCAACGATCGCGATCTCCTTGAGACCGTGAACGCGGTGGAGAGTCGAGTAGACAGCATTCGCGCCGATCTTGCCAGCGCCGACGAAGCCGACCTTGGTCATTTGGGCACCTGAGGCGGGCAATCCCCGGGCGGTTTAAGACGGTTTCGGGCACCCGGGAGCTCTCCGGAGGCGCCGTGACAGATGGGAGAACCTAAGAGACTGGGCCCCCTTCGTGGGGGTGTTGTCCCGGCCGCTCTCGGACTCCAACCCCCGCCTCGCGTGCCTCGCGGGGCTCCTCGCCTCCCTCGCCTTCGCCGTGAGCGAAGCGCTCGGGTACCACCGGAGCAGCTTCACGTTCACGGCCCTCGCGGCGTTCCTCCTGGGGCTTCCCCTCGCGGCGTACTTCGCGGGCATCGCTTTCTTCCCCGAGGCGACGGGGCGCCTGCTCACCCTCCGCTCCCGATTCAACCCCGACGAGGCGAGCCACGTGGCGGCGGGCGCCCTCGTGGCCTTCGCCCTCACCGTCACCTCGGCAAGGCCCCTCATCACGCTCGCGTACCGCCTGGAGGGCGGCGTGCCCGCAATCCCCGCCTCAGGGGCCGAGGTGCTCGCGGGCGCCGCCGTTCTCGCGCTCCTCACGCTCGGCGCCACGGTGCTGTGGATGACGACCGTGGAGCGCGCTGCCACGGTGTCCGACCTGGTGCGGCGGCTCCGCGTCCCCGGCGCAGCGCCCGGGAAAGCGGCGGCGATCGGTGCGGGCGTCGGCATCGCCTCCGTCATCTTGGCCACGGCCCTCGTGCTCCTGTGGAACCTCGCGGCCTCAGCCTTCGGCGAGCCCCCGGCGGAGGAGACGGTGGCGCAGGGCCTCGCGCTCGCGCTCGGCCTCGGTGGCATCGTTCTTGCGGCAGCCATCGCCGCTGTCCATGAGGAGGTGTTCTTCCGCGGTTTCCTGCTGCCCCGGATCGGGCTTGGGTTGCAGGCGGGGCTTTTCGCCGTGGGCCATGCCGCGTATGGGACGGCGCCGCAGGTGGTCGTGCCGCTCCTGCTCGGTCTCGGGTGGGGGTGGCTGTTCCTCCGTACGCGGTCGCTCCTCGCCCCGGTGGTCGCCCACTTCCTCTTCAACGTGGTGGGCTTCCTGTCAGCCGGGGGCTGGCTCGGGTGACTCCCCGACCATGTCAGGTTGTAGGGGAATGTATCCCCTAAACGAAACACCGCCTAATTTAAATACGGCAGCCGGATACTAAGGCGTAGCACGGGGCCTTGTCAAAGCCCTTAGCACGGATTCTCCGGAGCGACCCTCCCATGCCCGAAACCGAAGCCGGCCAAGCCGAAGCCTATCCCGAGAGCAGCCTCACAGGGAAGATTGAGACGGAACTCGACCTCCTGCAGCGCCACGTGGCCATCCTGAAGGCCGTGAAGGACAACGAGCCCATCGGCATCATCCGCCTCTCCGAGATCACGGGCCACCCGCAGCACAAGGTGCGGTACAGCCTGCGCATCCTCGAGCAGGAAGGCCTCATCGAGCCCTCGGCCCAGGGCGCTGTGACGACGGACCGACTCAACGAGTTCATTCCCCACCTCCGCCACATCCTCAACCTGATGACGGACACGGTGACGGAGCTCCGCAAGACGATTGGTTGAGGGCGCGGGGCCCCTCTGGCCCGGCCCAAAAATACTTAAGCGAATTGCTGTATAGTGGGGTCGCCCCCCTGGGGCGCCAATTGCCGCCTTAGCTCAGTAGGTAGAGCGACGGACTGTTAATCCGTAGGTCAATGGTTCGAACCCGTTAGGCGGCGCTGAGCCTTTTTTCATAGCCTTTCCCGCGTGAGCGTAGCGAGCGCGAGGGCTATGAAAAAAGGCGAAGGAGGCCGAGCGCACGAAGTGCGTTCGGCCGAACCGAGCCGCGCTTCCGAGCGGCACGCGCGCAGCGCGTGCGGCGAGGAAAGCGGCTCGCAGAACCGATTTTTCTGAGGGTTCAGAACCCCGACGCAACGCTCACCTCCCCGTCGGCCCCAAGGCCCAGTCCGACCCGGCATCGTTCCAGGTGGTGCCCATCCAGATGCCGAGGAGGAGGAGGCCGATGAGGGCGAGGATGACGAGGAACCAGGAGTAGTCGTTGTCGCGGAACCAGGTGAGGCCTCGGTCGACGGCACGCTCGGTGCGGCCTGACCGGACGGGGCGGAGATCGGCCATGGTGGTGCTTCTCCCGGTGAGCGTCTTGAGGTTTCTCGTGGGGTCGTGGGTGGCGCGGGAGGGGTTTGCGCTTCCGAAGCTATATTGTCGATAGGGACCGAAGGGACACGGTTATGGGTGACCTGCGGTTCGAGTCCTTCTACGAGCAGGTTGCCGAGTCGGAGGATCGAGCGGCCGAGATTGCGGGCTTGAGCGATGAGGCCGTCATCGCTGCCCTTGCGGCCGCGTCCCTGCGGAGCGACGCGTACTTGGCGAACGTGCTCGCGAGCGAGGCCTTCAACCGGGTGCGGCGGACGAGAACGATTGTCGAGACGGCGGCAGAAGGCATGTTCGCGCTCGACACCTCGGGCCGCGTGGTCTCGCTGAACCCTGCGGCAGAGCGGCTTCTCGGGTGGCCGCGGAGCGCGCTTCTCGGGGAGCGCATGGAGACGTTCACGCACCCCTGCTTCCCGGACGGGAGCGCCGGCGCGGAGGGCGGTTGCACGTTCCTGCGGCCCCTGCGAACGGGGGAGAGCGTCCAGGCCCATGAGGATCGTTTTGTGCGTGCGGACGGCGCGCCCATCCCCGTTGCCTACACGGCCTCTCCCATCCTGCGCGAGGGCACTGTGGAAGGCGTGGTCGTGGTGTTCCGGGACGTGACGCCCCGCAAGCGTGCCGAGGCGGAGCGCGCAAACTTCGTGGAGCACCTGAAGGCGGCGCGCGCCGCCGCCGAGGAGGCGGAGGCCCGCGCGCGCTTCCTCGCGGAGGCGGGGATCGCGCTCGCGGCATGCCTCGACCTCGACAGGACTCTCGCTGTCCTCACGGACCTCGTGGTTCCCCGGCTGAGCGACGGGTGCACCGTCCATCTGCTCGACCGCACCGGACGGTTGCGGGAGGCCGCGGCTGCCCACGTTGACATGAAGCTCCAGCCCGCAGCGGTGCGCCTCGCGGCGGCTTACGCGCCGTCAGCTACCCGTGCCGGGCCAGGGGAGCGGGCCGCGCCCACCCTCTTGGAGGTGGTGGGTCCGCAACACTTGGAGGTTGCCGCCGCCGGAAGCGATGAAGCCCTTTCCGCCCTTCAAGCCCTCGACCCCCAATCCCTTCTCGTGCTCCCGCTCATCGCAAGGGGCCGGACCCTCGGCACGCTCACGCTCTGCGCCACGCAGCTTGGGCGCGGTTTCAAGGAGAGCGATCTCCCCTGGATGCTCGACCTCGCGAATCGTGCGGCCCTCGCCATGGACAACGCGCGGGTCTACCGCGAGGCCCAGGAGGAGCTTGCGGACCGGCAGCGCATGGAGGAGGCGCTCCGTCGCTCCGAGACGCAGCACCGCGCCCTCTTCACGAGCCTCCTCGACCCCGTCGTGGTCACGGACGAGCAGCGCCGCATCCAGCGCTTCAACCCCGCTTTCGAGAAGGCCTTCGGGTACCGCCTTGAGGACGTCTTCGGGCAGAGCACCTCCGTTCTCTATGCCGACCCCACCGAGCACGCCGAAACGGGAAGACGGCTCTCGCGCACCCATGGCGGCGAGGGGTTCATGCGGCGGATAGGGCTGCGGCGCAAGGACGGAACTTCGTTCCCCGCAGAGGTTTCCATCTCTCCCCTACACACGCACGACGGGCGGGCGGTAGGCTTCATCGGCACGATTCGCGACCTCACGGAGCACGTGGAGGCGGAGGAGGCCCTCCGACACAGCGAGGAGCAGTACCGCACACTCGTGGAATACTCCCCCGACCCCATCGCGGTGCACCGCCGGGGAACCCTCGTTTACCTGAACCCCGCCGCCGCCCACCTTCTTGGCGTGGAGGACCCGAGCGAGGTGCTCGGGCGATCGGCGCTCGACTTCGTGCATCCGGAGTCAAGGCCGCTCGTGGTTGAGCGCATGAACGCCCTCCTCACAGGCCACGAGCCCGCGCCGGCGGCCGAGGAGCGGCTCCTGCGGGCGGACGGCACCTCCATCTGGGCGGAGGTGGCCGCCATCCCCACGGTGTACGAGGGCGCGCCCGCCGTCCAGCTCGTGCTTCGCGACCTCACCGCCGAGAAAGCCGCGCAGGCCGAGGTGCTCCGCCTCAACGAGGAGCTTGAGCAGCGGGTCCGCCACCGCACGCGGGAGCTCGCGGCGGCAAACGCCGAGCTCGAAGCCTTCAGCTACACCGTTTCCCACGACTTGCGGGCGCCGCTTCGCGGCATCGACTACTTCAGCCAAATCCTCGAGGAGGACCACTCCGAGGCCCTCGGGAAGATCGGGCGGGACGTGCTGCAACGCGTCCGGAACGAGGCGCAGCGGGCCTCCACCCTCGTGAAGGACCTGCTTCAACTCTCCCAAGTGGGGCGGGCAGAGATCAGTTGGGAACCCGTGGACCTCTCGCGCCTCGCCCGGTCCGTGGCCGAGGGGCTCCAGCGGCTCGACCCCGACCGGCCCGTCGTGTGGGAGATCGATGAGGGCCTCGCCACCACAGGCGACCCGGACCTGCTTCGCCAGGTTCTCGAAAACCTCATCTCAAACGCTTGGAAGTACACGGGCAAGCAACCGAGCCCTCGCATCGAGTTCACGGCCACCACGCAGGACGGGGAGTGCGTCTTCTCCGTGCGCGACAACGGCGCGGGCTTCGACCCGGACAAGGCGGATCGCCTGTTCGCCCCCTTCCAGCGCCTTCACGGCCCCCAAGAGTTCGAGGGCACGGGCGTAGGACTTGCGACGGTGCAGCGCATCCTACAGCGCCAGGGGGGCCGCGTTTGGGCCAAGGGAGCCCTCGGGAAGGGGGCGACGTTCTCCTTCACCGTGGGCAACCCCACCAGGTGAAGGCCCACAACCCTTATCGCCACGCGCGCCCCATCGGCCGTGAGTGACGCTGTCTGACGAGTCCCCCGGCCCGGTGCTCCCCTTCGGGACACCCATCTTCGAGGAGCGTGCCTTCCTCCTCCCGGAAGGCCCCAGCATCGTCATCGGCGACCTCCACGTGGGCCTCGAGGGGGAACTGCGCCGCGCGGGCATCCACCTCCCAAGCCAGACGTTCCGGATGAAGCAGCGCATCGAACGCCTCGTGGAGGCCACGGGGGCGAAGCGCCTCATCATCATCGGCGACCTCAAGCACACCATTCCCACGAGCAGCTTTCAGGAGGCGTTGGAACTCGCCCGCTTCTTCGACGGCTTACCGCTGCAGGTGGACCTCGTGAAGGGGAACCACGACGTGGACATGGGCTACCTGCCGCCCCACGTGACGGTCCACGACGGGCCCGGCATCCGCGTGGGCCACGTGGGCCTTCTCCACGGCCACACCTGGCCTGCGCCCGAGGTGATGGCTGCCCCCGTGGTGCTCAGCTGCCACAACCACCCCATGGTGCTCCTCCTCGACGCCTTGGGACATCGCCACAAGGAACCTGCCTGGGTGCGCGCGAAGTTCAGCGACCGCATCCGGGAGAAGTATCCCGAAGCGAACCCGGAGGCCCGCTTCGTGGTGATGCCCGCCTTCAACGACCTGCTGGGCGGTGTCGCGTTCAACGCCGTCGAGGGGAGCGAACTTCTCGGGCCCCTGTTCGGAAACGGCATGGTGGACGTGGGCTCCGCCCGCCTCTACACCCTCGACGGTGTGGACCTCGGGACCCTCCAGGACCTCAAGAGCTTCGGCGATGCCGTGGAGAAGCCGAAGCGGCGGGGACGCCGCGGCAAGACCGTCGGGGAGTCCCG
Source organism: Thermoplasmatota archaeon (assembly GCA_035553595.1). GTDB lineage: Archaea > Thermoplasmatota > SW-10-69-26 > JACQPN01 > JAJPHT01 > DATMKA01. Next base: position 24,327 of record DATMKA010000193.1, read on the forward strand.
CTGGGAGCGCACGCGCGGCCTCCGCAACGGCCGCGGTCGCCGCCCCAAGGGAGGTGCCGGCCCCGATGGCTGAAGCCCCCAAGCAGGTGGAAGGGGCCTTCCGGCTGCTTCTCCCGCAGCTCCAGCAGTTCCTCGAGGCGGAGGGTTTCACGCGGCCCACGGCAGCGCAGGAGGCCGCCATCCCCTCGGTGCTCTCGGGAAAGCACACGCTCCTCATCGCGCCCACCGGCATGGGCAAGACGGAGTCCGCCGTGATCCCGCTCTTCAACCGCCTCCTCGAATGGAAGCACGAGGCCCCCGAGAAGGACCGCAAGGGGATTCACCTCATCTACGTCACGCCGCTTCGTGCCCTGAACCGCGATCTCATGGCGCGCCTCCACACCTGGGGGAAGGCCTTGGGGCTCGACGTGCGCGTCCGCCACGGCGACACAAGCCAATCCGAGCGGAACCGCCAATCCCGCAACCCGCCGGACGTCCTCATCACCACGCCCGAGACGGTGCAGGTGCTCCTCACGGGAAGCCGCCTCCGGGAGGCCCTCACGAAGCTGAAGTACGTCGTCATCGACGAGGTGCACGAGCTCGCGCAGGATGAGCGCGGCGCCCAGCTCGGGATCGGCCTCGAGCGCCTCTGCGACCTTGCGGGCGAAGTCCAGCGCGTCGGGCTCTCCGCCACCGTGGGCCGGGACGTGGAGGTGGCCGCCTACGTGGGCGGGCCCTCGCGGCACGTGGAGATTGTGAAGGTGCCCGTCGCGAAGGAGCTCCAGCTCATGGTGGAGAGCCCCGAGCCCGGCCCCGCAGACATCCGGACCGCCTCGAAGCTCATGTGCAAGCCCGACGCCGCGGCCTACCTCAACCGCGCCTTGGAGCTCGTGGAGGAATACCGGCAGACGCTCCTCTTCGTGAACACGCGCGAAACGGCGGAAGTGCTCACGGCCCGCGTCCGCATGCTGGACGCGGAGTACCCGCTCGGAGTGCACCACGGGAGCCTCAGCAAGGACGCTCGTGTTTCCGCCGAGGAGCAGTTCAAGCGCGGCATCCTGCGGGGCCTCATCAGCACGAGCAGCATGGAGCTCGGGATTGACGTGGGCGCCGTGGACCTCGTGGTGCAGTACGGCTCCCCCCGGCAGGTGACGCGACTTGTGCAGCGCGTGGGCCGCGCCGGCCACCGCCACGACCTTACGAGCAACGGCGTCCTCCTTACCACGGAGCCCGACGACACCATCGAGGCGCTCGTGATCGCAAGGCGCACCAAAGGGGAAGCCCTCGAGGTTTTCTCCGCACCCCGCAAACCCCTGGACGTGCTCGCGAACCAGCTGGTCGCCCTCACGGTGGAGCGGAAACGGATGAGCGCCCGCGAAGCCCACCGCATGGTCACGAAGACCCATAGCTTCGCGAACCTCCTCTGGGACGAGTTCGAGGAGACGCTCAAGCAGATCCAGCAGCAGGGCCTCGTGTGGTACGAGAACGGCGAGTTCGGCAGCCGCAAGCGGAGCCGCGAGTACCTCTATGAAAATATCAGCATGATTCCCGACTCGAAGACCTTCCGCGTTGTGAACATGGTGACGAATCGAGCTGTCGCCACCCTGGACGAGGCCTTCGTAGCGAGCTTCATCGAGCCCGGCGCCTCCTTCATCGCGCAAGGGCAAGCGTGGCGCGTGGCCGAGATCGTGGAGGACAAGGACGAGCTGCGCGTCGAGCCCATCAAGGACCCCCTCGGCGCCATCCCGAGCTGGATCGGCGAAGAGATCCCCGTCCCCTGGGAGGTGGCCCAAGAGGTGGGCGCCCTCCGTGGAAAGCTGCGGCAGCTCATGCAGGAGGGCGGGGAGGCCGAAGCCGAGCGCTACCTCCTCGTTTACTACCACGCGAGCGAGAGCGCCGCCCGCAAGGTGGTGGCCTACGTCAAGGAGCAGGGCCACTACGTGCTCCCCACGGACAAGATGCTTACCCTTGACGTGGGAGAAGGCACGGTCGTCATCAACTGCTGCTTCGGGAGCAAGGTGAACGAAACCCTCGGCCGCCTCCTGTCGGGGCTCCTCACGGCCCGCCTCGGCACCTCCACGGGCCTGCAGGTGGACCCCTACCGCATCATCCTCACCGTGCCGGGCCGCACCTCCCCAACGACGCTGCGGGACATGATTCTCCAGCTCGACCCGGAGACGGTGGAGCCTCTCATGATCCGCCTCCTCTCCTCAAGCCACTACCTGCGGCAGCGCATGGTGCACGTGGCCCGCAAGTTCGGCGCCCTCGAACGGGAGGTGGACTACAAGAAAATCAGCCTCGCCCGCCTCATGGACGCCTTCAAGGGCACCCCGCTCTACCGCGAGGCCATGCGCGAGGTCTTCGAGGACAAGCTCGACGCCGAGAAGACGAAGGAGGTGCTGAAGAGCCTCCGCGCCGGCGAGATGGAGCTCATCGTCCAAGAGCTCTCCCCCATCGGCGCCGCAGGCATCGACACCCGCATCGAGCTCGTGAGCCCCGCCCGCGCCGACAAGACCCTGCTCGAGGCCCTGCGCAAGCGCTTGGAGAACGAGCGCGCGATGCTCGCCTGCCTCAACTGCCGCGAGTGGAGCGCCGAGACCCGCGCCGGGAGAGCCCTCGAACGCAGGCAGTGCCCCGAGTGCAAAGCGCGCATGATCACGATATTCCGCCCCTGGAACGACATGGGGAAGAAGGCCGCCACCAAGAAGGGCCCCCTCACGCCCGAGGAGAAGGGGGAGCTGAAACGGCTGCAGACCGCCGCCAATCTCATCATGGACCACGGCGCGAAGGCCATCCTCGCGCTTATGGCGCGCGGCGTGGGCCCCGACGTGGCGGGCCGCATCCTCTACAAGCAGCGCTCCGACGAGGATGCCTTCCTACGGGACTTGCTGGAGGCGGAAGTGACCTACGCCCGCACCCGTCAATTCTGGGATTAGGCAACGGCCCCGCCCACCACCGCCCCACCCACGAACAGGAGCCCGGTGACGACAAGGATTGTGAGAAGGATTCCTGCCGCGATGCTGCCCCAGAAGGGGTAGTAGAAGGCGAGCACGACGAGCCCGATCGTGAGGACCGTTCCCGCAAGAAGGGCCGTGGCGAGGCCGCGGGTGGCCGTTCCCGCGCGCTTGCCCCCCGCGTACCCCGCGATGAAGGGGCCAAGGAGGGGGAGCCAGGAGAGGAGCACGAACAGGAGGGAAGCAACGACGGTCCCGAGAAGGACACTGCCGCGGCGGCGAGCCATGAAGGAGGCAGCCGAGGGCCGGGGCTTAAGGCTATGGAAAGCCGCGGTGCGCGGACTGATGGCATTTCCCGCGGGAGTTGTCCTCCAAGATGCATTCCGGCGAGCCTAAATACCCCTTTTTTCAACCCGTTTTCGCCGTCTCCTCCCCGCTCGGGATGCACGCGGGGACTGAACCCTAGCGTCGAGGCTGGGGCTGCGCGCGCCGCGCCGGCAAGCTCACCAAGGAGGAATCCGCCTGTACTCGCACGAAGAGCCCACGCTCCCCACCGCCACGACCAGCGCCGCCTCACGCCCCACCTCAGAAGCCCACCGCATGCACCGAGCGCTCCGCACCCTCGCCGCGCTCGCGGATGCGCCGCACTTCACGCCCATGGAGCGCCTCCACCACCTCCTCACGATCGGGTGCGTCCAGTTCCGGATGCCTCTTGGCGCGGTGTTCCGGACGGGCGTGAGCGAATGCGCCCTCGTGGCGGGGCTCCATGATGGCGTCCCCCTCGCGGAAGGAAACCTCCTCCCGGCCTGCACCGCGGACGGGCGCCTCACGGCTCTCGTGGAGGTGGAGGGCCGCACCTACGGGGCCCTCGTGTTCACGAGCCTCGACACGGACCCCGAGACGGTGACGCCCAGGGAACGGCAGTTCCTGAACCTCCTCGCGGAGTACGCCGGCATCGTGGTCGAGATGATGCTGAAGGAGGCCAGCGCCGCGCCCGCGCGGGAGGAAGAGTCCGTCCACGCGAGCGCGCCGGCCGCCGCGACCACCTGATCAGCGGGCCGCGGGCGCGGCCTTCCCGGGAGCGGCGGCCGCGGCCGCCGCGGCCCGCTCGCCGCCAAGGGGGCGCCAGCCGCGCAGGAGGGCGCTGTTCGTCACGACGCTCACCGAGCTCAGGCTCATGGCGGCCGCAGCCAGGATGGGGTCGAGGGTCCAGTTGAGGCCCACGAGCAGGGGGAGGCCCGCCGCGAGCGGGATCAGGATGATGTTGTACCCGAAGGCCCACCCGAGGTTCTGCTTGATCTTGCGGAGCGTCTTGCGGCTGAGGTCGAGGGCCGCGGGGACGTCCCGGAGGTCGGAGCGGACGAGGATGATGCCGCCCGTTTCCATGGCGACGTCGGTGCCGGCGCCCATGGCGATGCCGAGGTCGGCCTGCGCGAGGGCGGGCGCGTCGTTGATGCCGTCGCCCACCATGGCCACGCGGCGGCCCTGCTGCTGAAGGCGCTTCACCTCCGCGGCCTTGTCGCCAGGGAGGACGCCGGCGAGGACGCGGTCCACGCCGACCTCTTGCGCGATGCGCTCGGCGGTCGCCGGGTGATCGCCCGTGATCATGACCACCTCGAGGCCCATGCGCTTCATTTGGGCGATGGCCGCGCGGCTGCCCTCCTTGACCGTATCGGCCACGGCGAGGAGGCCGAGGGCGCTCCCGGGCTTGGGGCCGTTCGCGCGCGGCGCGAGGCCCATGCCGAGAACCACCTTGGGCTTCGCGAGGGCGACCGCCACCACCGTTTTGCCTTCCGCCTGGAGGCGGGCCATGGGGTCGCGCAGAGAGGCGACCTCGATCCCCTCGGCCTCAAGATAGCTGAGGTTCCCGATGAGGAGCTGCGCGCCCTCCACAGTGGCCCGCAGGCCCTTGCCGGGCACGGCCTCGAAGTCCTGGGCCGCGGGGACGGCGAGGCTGCGGGCTTTCGCGCCCGCGACGATGGCGCGGCCGATGGGGTGCTCGCTTCCGGCTTCGGCCGCAGCGGCAGCGCGGAGCATCATCTCCTCGGTGATGCCTGGGGCCACGACGACGACGTTCGTGAGCTCGGGCTTCCCCTTGGTGATGGTGCCCGTCTTGTCGAGAAGCACCGTGTCGACGGCCTTCGCGCGTTCCAGGCTCTCCCCGCTCTTGATGAGGAGACCGTGCTCCGCGCCCTTCGCCGTGCCCACCATGATGGCCGTGGGCGTCGCAAGGCCCATGGCGCACGGGCAGGCGATGATGAGGACGGCAATGCTCGAGAGGAGCGCGAAACTCGTGGGCTCGTACCCGTAGGAGCGGACGAGGTCGGCGCCTACGGTCATCCACGCAATGCCGGACAGGAGCGAGAGGACGATGACCGCGGGCACGAACACGGCGCTCACACGGTCGGCAAGGGCCTGGATGGGGGCCTTGCGCACCTGCGCTTCCTCCACGAGCTTGATGATCTGGCTGAGCAGGGTTTCCTCGCCGACCCGAGTGATCTCCACAGTGAGGGCGCCGGACTGATTCATGGAGGCGCCCACCACCTCGTCGCCGGGCGTCTTCGTGACCGGGAGGGATTCGCCCGTGACCATGCTCTCGTCCACGGCGCTGCGGCCCGCGACAACGCGGCCATCCAGGGGAACCTTCTCGCCGGGGCGCACGACGACGCGGTCCCCCACCTGCAGGGTGTCCACGTCCACCTCGACCTCTTCGCCGTCGCGCAGCAGGCGCGCGCGCTTCGGTTGGAGCGCGAGGAGGCGCGCGAGGGCCGCGGAGGCGCGGGACTTGCTCTTCGACTCCAGGTACTTCCCGAGGAGGATGAGGGTGATGATGACGGCGGCCGTCTCGTAGTACATCTGGTGTCCCGGCAGGATGGCGGGGAACAGCGTCTCCGTGAGGGAGGCGGCGTAGGCCGCGCTCGTGCCCACCGCGACGAGGGTGTCCATGTTGGCCGTGCGGTTCCGCAGGGCCTTCCACGCACCGCGGAAGAAGGGCCAGCCCGAGTAGGCCATCACGGGGGTCGCGAGGGCGAACTCCACGTAGGGCTGCCACAGCCAGTGGACGCCGAGGACCATCGCGCCCATGCTGAGCGCGAAGAGGGGAACCGTGAAAAGCGCGGCGAACACGAAGCGGCGCCAGCGGGCCCGCATGTCGGCGGCGTAGGCTTCGGCGGCCTCCGCCTCGCCCGTTCCCTTCCGTTCCTCCACGACGCCGTACCCTGCGCGCTCAACGGCTGCGACGAGCGCCTCCCGGGGGGCGGTGCCGCGAACGGCCGCCTTCTCGGTGGCGAGGTTCACCGTCGCCTCGGTCACGCCCGGCACGCCCCGAAGCGCGGTTTCGATGGCGCGGACGCAGTTTGCGCACGTCATGCCCGTGAGGCGGAGCGTGACCGCCCCCTTGGGCGAGGGGGGCGCGATCACTTGGTAGCCGGCGCGCTCGACGCCCTCCGCCACGGCCTCAGGGGCGGCGGGCGGGTCGGCGAGGGTCACGGTGAGCTTTTCGAGCGGGAGGTTCACGGAGGCGGCGGCCACGCCAGGCACCTTGCCGACCACGCGCTCGATGGTGCGGGCGCAGTTGGCGCAGGTCATGCCGCCGATTTTCAGGGAGAGGGTTTCAGGGTCCGTCATGATGGGGTCCGGGAGGGTTGGGTTCTGGTAGGGAGCGAGAGGGGATGAGGGCTTGCTTCGGGGGATGGGAGCGTGCTCACGCGCCGCGGACCTCGTAGCCGGCCGCGGCCACGGCCTTCGCCACGGCGTCGCGGGAGGCAGCGCCGGCGGCGGATACCGTGAGGGTGGCATCGTTCAGGTTCACGCGGGCGCTCGTGACGCCGGGCACGCGGCTGGCGGCGCGCTCCACGGTGCGGGCGCACCCGCCGCAGGTCATGCCGTCCACCGTCAAGACAAGGGGTTCGTTCTCGGTCATGGGTTCTCCGCGCCCCACAAGGGGCAAGCAGAGTAGAGAAGGAGGTAATTAAGGGACCTTCGCTTAACGAATGGAAAGCCGGTGGGAGGGCCAAGAAAAATAAGAGTCTGGCGGACCCGTGTTGGGTTCCGCTCAAGTGGGGGTCACGGGGTTGTGGCTCGTCGCGTTCACGGGGAACAGCTGGTAGTCCCGCTGCCCCATCGTGCCCTTGACGGCCTGCGCCGCCTTCCCCACGAGCCCGGAGCCGATGACGAACCCCGTGATTGCCGCGTACCGGGCGGGGCGGCTCTGCATGAGCGTGAGCGCGGTGGCGGCAAGGCCGAAGCCTGCCGCGAGCGCCGCGGCCTTCTCCTTCTTGCCCCAGGATTCGGTGACGGCGTGCCAGGGGCGGCGGCCCGCCACCCACTCGGTCGCCCAGGTTCGGCCGGCGGCGTAGGCCGCGCACGCGGCGGCCGCGCTATGGAGGGTTTTCGTGACGGGAGGCATCCCTCCCGCCTCGATCCGATCCACGGAAAGGAGTTCCGGCCGCTTCCCCGCTTCAGGGAAGGATCACGGACTCGCCCGTGACCGGCAAGTGCACCTTCGCGAACTCGCCGAGGGCCTCCGCGAGGGGGCCACGGTTGTCGCTGTGGAAGAGCACGATGTCCTGGGCGCGGCAGGCGCGCGCGAAGGCCACAATCTCGTCGTGGCCCGCGTGGGCGCTGAAGTCGAAGCGGCGGACCTCGCAGGCCACCTTCTCCGTGACGCCGGCCACGTTGAGCGTGCCCGTCTCGAGGAGGTTGCGGCCACCGGACCCGGGCACCTGGAAGCCCGTGAAGAAGACGGCGGACTTGGGGTCCTTGTGCATCTGCTCCACGTAGTGCACCGAGGGACCGCCCTCGAGCATGCCCGAGGTGGCGACGATGACATCACCCTGGAGGGCGCGCTCACGCATGTGGCGGCTCTTCACGAGGTGCGTCCGCTGGAAGGCCTCGTTGAGGTCGCGGGGGCTCTTGAGGTAGCGGGACTCCGCGAGCATGATCTGCGTCACGGTCTTCCCCATGCCGTCAAGCCACACCTCGTACCCGGCCTTCGCGAGAAGCAGCAGGATCTCCTGCGTGCGCCCCGTGGCGAAGCTCGGGACGAGGACGCGGCCGCCCTGGCTCACGATGCCGTCCACGGCGTCGAGGAAGGCCTCCTCGGTCTGCTTGCGGTCGGGGTGGTTGCGGCCACTGTAGGTGGCTTCGATGATGAGCGTGTCGCAGGGGACGGGCTTCGCGGGCTTCTGCAGGCGCGTCTCCACGAGGTTGATGTCGCCCGTGAAGAGCGTGGTCTTCCCCGCCTGCGGGTCCCGGACCTCGAACATGGTGCTGCCGGGGATGTGGCCTGCGCTGTGGAAGCGCATCTCCACACCGCGGCCCGCATCGAAGGTCTCCCCGTGGTGGATGTGCTCGAAGGCCGCGTTCATGGCCTCCACGTCCTCCATGGTGTAGGGGTAGGGGTAGCCTTCGGCCTTGCAGATCTTCAGGGAGTCCCTCGCGAGCAGGTCCGCGATGGGCGAGCTCACGGGAGTCGTGTAGATGGGGGCCCGCCGGTGGCCGGCAAACCAGGGGAGGTAGCCGGAGTGGTCGAGGTGGGCATGGCTGAGGAAGGCCATGTCCACGTCGGGCGCAGGGTCAGGGTACTGGGGCGGGTCGGAGGGCGCGATACCATAGTCGAAGAGGTAGCTGTTGCCAGCCACCTCCATGACCATGCCGAGCCGACCGACTTCGTTGACGCCGCCGAGGAACTTCAGCCGCACCGGGCCTTCACTCCTCTCGGCCGCCGCGGGAGCGCTTCACGACAACCACGGCCGCCACGACGACCACGAGCACGAAGCCGGCGATGAAGTACCAGTAGTCGCGCAGGAAGTCGTTGACTCCCTTGTTGGTCGCGTCCTGGACCGTCTCGGCCTTCGTGTCGAAGTAGTGCGTGTATTCCGCCTTCTTGGGGTCGGTGCGGATACCGTAGAGCGTGCTGCTGCGGGAGTCGGGGGCCTGGGCCACCTCGGTCACCACATCGTCGGCGAAGCTCGACTCGTCGTCGCCTGCGTTGAAGTACAGGACGGGAACGAGGTCGTCCTCGACATCGTAGATGAGGAACTCGCGGCCGTCCGTGCGGACGATGCTGACCTCGCGGGCCTTGCGGATGGCGAACTCGGGGTCCTCACCCGTGAAGAAGGCCGAGTCGACCTCCTCCTCGCCACCCTCAGGACCCGTGCGGTCGAAGAGGTAGACGGGGCGGCCGTTGCCGGAGTCGAACACGAACTGGACCGCGCTCAGGATACCGAGGGAGGGGTTCCAGTAGGTGTCGCCCTCGCCCTCGCCGGAGGAGCGGCGGTTCGTGTCGAGGATGAAGGTGGTCTTCCCGTCACCCTCGGCGAAGAACGTCTCCACCACGCGGCTGCGCGTCGAGGCGGGGTTCCACTCGCGGAACACCTCGAAGCCGTTCGCGGGGTTGCGGTCGAGGTCGATGGCGAGCTCCTCGATGTCGTCGCCGTCCACGTCGTCGTGCTTGAAGTTGTACACGGCCACGTCGAAGTTGCCGCGCTGGCTCACGTTGAGCACGCGCTGCGTGCGGAGGGCGTCGAGGCTCCAGCCGTACACGGTGACCGTGCGGTCGCCAGGCTGGACCCACTCGCCACCGCGTTCGGTGGTGGGCGGCACGAAGCTGATGGTGACTTCCTTCTCCTCACCGGGCTTGAGGGTGAGGGGACGGTTGTCGAGCTCCACGCGGCGCTCCCAGGTGCGGTTGTCCCGGTTGGGAAGCGCGGCGATGAAGGTCAGGTTGTCCCAACCGTTGCCTTCGTTCTTCACGCGGAACTTGATGCTGCCGGACCCGCCGGGCTCGATCCAGAGCTTGTCCTTCGGCATCTGGAGGCTGAAGGCGTACTCGTGGATTTCCGCCGTGACCGAGCGCTCGGCGCGGCCCACGGCCGTCTTCGCGGCGGTGTAGGCGATGAGGGTGGCCGTGACGGAGGCGGCGCGCTCGGCATCCGCGGGAGCGGACACGTTGAGGAACACCTTCTTCGCGGCACCGGGGCCCACCTTAACGAGGGTGATGCCCTGGCGGCCCTGCTCGTCCTCGAGGGTGGCGCGCCAGCCCGTGGGGAGGTTGGACTGGGGCACTTCGAGGGGGAACTCGCCTTCGAGGCTGCCCACGTTCTTCACGAAGATGGGGAAGCGCACGAAGCCGGCCCGGTCCACGCTCTTCACGGGCTCGAGGGTGTCGAGGCTCGGCACCGCGGACCCTTCGAGGGTCGTGGTGGTGAAGGTGAGCAGGTTCACGGGGCGGTTGTTGCCGGTGATGCTGAGGCCGGACTGGCCCTTCGCGAAGGCCCGCACCGTGAAGGGGTAGCTGGACCCGCTCGTGGCACCGAGGGCCTGCACGACGAACTGCACCTCGGCCTCCTCCTGGGGTTTGAGGGAGGTGAGCGTGGAGGGGACCACGCTGAGGGTGAAGTTCTTGTTGATGGTGGGGTCGGACGCGTTGGGGAACACGTCGAAGCTCACCGTCAGGCGCTCGTTGTACAGGTTCTTCACCTTGAAGGTGAAGTTCTGGGGCTCCGAGCGGCCGTTCTGGATGGCGATGGGCTTCACGAGCACGGAGGCATCCATGGGGAGGCGGCTCGCGATGTCGCGGTCGAGGATGAGGTGGCGGATGCTCGCCGAGGCGAGGTCCTTCTTCTCATCCGTCTGGCACTTGTCCTGGCCGGTGAAGGCGCAGACGCGGTACCGGATGGAGCCGTCGCCCGTCTCCGTCTGGGGAATGTCCACGGTGGCCGTGACGACGCGGCGGTCGCCGGGGCCGATCGTGAGAATCGCCTGGGGAAGGGTGACGGACCAGGGGAGCGTCGCCGGGACCACGGGCTGGATGAGCACCGTGGCGGACTTCGCGCCCGTGTTCTCGATGGTGAGCGGGTAGCTCGAGGGCGTGCCCGCGCGCACCGTCACTTCCTTGGGCGCCGTGAAGGCCACGCCTTCGTTGCTGCGGACGTCCACCTTGAGGTAGTAGTACTGGGGCTCGCCGAGCTTCTCAAGAGCCTTGACGACGAGGGTGGGCGCGATGCTGTCCACGTTCACCTTGGCGTTGGCGGGAGCCGTCACGCGGATGCGGATCTGGTGCTCCCAGTTGGTCACCATGGGCACGTAGGGCGTGTTGCGCGCCCCGCGGACCTGGAAGCTCGGAGGAATCAGGTTCATGGCCGTCTTCCAGTCGAACTTCGCCGAGTCGGTGGTGTTCTGCGTCTCGTTACGCATCTCCACCTTCCAGCCCTCGGGGAACTGGCCGATCAGGGTGAGGTTCAGGCTGCGGTTGTTGAACTCCTGGCGGACGACATTATTGCTGGTGGTCCAGTTGTACCAACCGGTCACCCAGTTGTGGAGGTTGCTCACACGGTAGCTGAACTCGACAGACTGGCCGGGGAGGACGGTCTTCTGGTTGGTCTCGTCCGTCGCAATCTTGCGGGCCTCATCGTAGTTCGCGAGGGGGCGCAGGGGCTCAGCGTGGAACTCGAACGTGCGGACCTGAGGGTCGCTCTCCTTGTCGGATCCCTTCGCCTGATAGACCCCCTTGAGGGACACCTGTACCGCGTTCTTCACGGTGGTGTTGCTCTTGTCGATGGCTTCCACCGCCATGGAGAGGGTGCGGCCGAGGAAGTACACGGAGTCCGTCTGGCGGACCTTCACGTACACCTCCGCGCGCTCGCCGGGGGCGAGGTCCTTGACCTCGTAGCCGCTCACGCCGCCCACGGTGGTGGTCGTGAGGGACTTCCACTGGTAGGAGATCCCGCTCGGGCTCACGACGGGGCGGTAGTGGCCGAAGTCGGCGCGCTCGTTGCTGGGCTCGCGGGTGTCGGGGAAGGGAGAGGCCTGAGGACGGAAGAAGGTCGGGGGGAACACATCCGTAATCTCGGGGCTTCCAGACTCCTGGAAGCTCGCGATGCGGAGCAGGTAGTCCGTCTTGAGGGTGCCCGTGTTGGTGACCCAGAGGCGGAACTGGACCCAGTCCGGCGCGCGCTGGTCGAGCTCGTAGTCGCCGCTCACTCCAGGCGGCTTACCGCCGGAGCCCTGGTAGAGGGCGGCGGTGTCCGCCGTTCCCGTACCGCAGGTGACGTTCCACCAGTCGTTCTTGTTGTTGTCCTTCGTGCTGTACGAAGCGTACGTGCTGCCAGGCAGAGCCTCGTTGTCGGGGAAGCACCCGCGCAGCACCGTGGCGGAGGCCGTGGTCTGCATCTTCTCGGACGAGGGGTCGAAGACCTGGAGGTCGAACTTGCTCACGCCGCGAAGGACGGTGTCGAGGAGCTTCGTGGGGGAGCGCACGTCCGCGAGACCGCCGAGGCTCGTCGCGATGGCGGTGAGGCGGAAGGTGCGGTCGGTGCGCTCCGCGGTGGGGGGCGTGGTCACGCTCACCGTGACGACCGCCACCTGGCCGGGGGGAACGTCCGTGACGCGCACGTCGCCCTTTGGCGTGTAGTCGAAGCCCGTGGCGCCGCCCGCCGTCAGGTTCAGGATGAAGGAGTCGTGGTCGTTGCCCTTGTTCCACACGAGCACGTCGTAGCTCGTCCCACCGATGGTGGTGAGCACCTCACGGGTCTTGTCCGTGATGAGCTCCACGCCGCGCTGCTGGTTCGCCACGAGGGTCGTGGCGAGGGTGACCGTCTGCTCCGTGGGGTCGAGGAGGCTGCGGGCGGTGATGGTGAGGGAGGACACGTCGCCCACCTTGCCGTCGCCAGGAGCGGTGACGGTGACGGGGATGCGGCGGGTCTCACCGGGGCGGAGGCTGAACTGCACGTTCTGCTGGGCGAGCTCGCCGCTCACGTCCCAGGCGCGCGTGTTCCACTTCGTGGAGAGGGTGAACGCGTCGGCCGTGGCGCCGCCATTCTTGAGGGAGAGGAGGTAGGTGGTGGACTTCACGCCGGTGGTGCCGTTGAAGATGGCGTGGCCAGCGGAGTCGCCGCTGACGAGCCCGAAGGTGAAGGCAGTGGAGGAGATGCTGAAGGTGGTGGAGACGGGGAGGACGAGGTTGTCTCCGCCGCGCTTGAGCTTCACCGAGTAGTCCCACTTGTACGTGCCCACGGAGAGGTGCTCGTACTTGAAGACGGGGAGCTGCCACACGCTGAGGCCCTGAGCCTCGGCGTTCGTGTTGGTGGGCTTGAGGGGGACGGCCGAGGGGTGGTTGGGGTCCGAGATGTTCATGTCCACCGCGTTGCCCTTCGGGTCCTTGGCAGTGGCGAGGATCTCGAAGTTGTTCGTGGTGCGGTCCTCGCCGCCACGGGCCGTGGGCGTGGTGCCGAAGGCGCTCTTCACGGCAATCCAGGCCGAGAGGCGGTTCTCGGCGTTGTTGTCCTTCCTCGCGAAGGTGTTGTCGGAGGGGAGCTTGTTGGCGGAGTCGAGGAACCAGGGGGCCGCGTAAACGAAGTCCTTGGCCGTGAACTGGAGGTTGCTCGGGGCCTGCTGGCTCTCGTAGAAGAGCGTCCAGGTGGGGGCCTGGGCTGCGCCGCCGATCACCGAGTCGGTTCCGTAGCGGGCCGTGAGGTGGACGCGGATGCGGTAGTCCACGGGCACGACGACTTCCGCCTTGGGGAGGGGGAGCTTCGCGTGGAGGAGGCTGCGGCTGAGGGAGCCCGCGACGTTGGTCGCGTTGGCCGCCTGGATACGGTAGTCCTTGACGATCTCGAGCATCGAGGGGTCGCCGTCCTTCTGGGCGTCGATGTCGACCTCCCAGTAGAGGCCCGACTCGATGTCGGTCGGGGCCGGGCGCCCCACATAGAAGCTGATCTCGGGGAGCGTGCTCTTCACGAGGGTGATCTCGTGGGTGAGCGCGGGGGAGACGAAGAGCGCTTCAGGGCGGTCGGTGCCACCGTAGGTTTCCATCTTGTGGCCGGGGTTCGCCGGGTTCGCGGCTTCGTCCACCGTGGGCCGGCCAAGACCGAGGTAGTGGACGTCGATGGGGAACTGGTCGGCAGGGTCCGAGTCGGTGTCGAGACCCTTGAAGTAAACCTTGTGGGTGCCGAAGAGCGCCTCCCAGGGACCCTTCACGTCAGCCGTGGGGCCTGTGGGCGGGAGGACGACGGCCGCGGCGGCCGGCGTGGCCAGGAAGGAGAAGGCCGGAAGCAGGAAGGCAAAGGCGAGGGCCACGGCCTTGAAGCGGGTTGCGCGGGAGGACTGGTTCATACGGTCACCTCGAAGAGGTCGGGGTTGGGATGGCCGGGCCGCCGAAGCGGATCGACCAGCGACAGGGACAGAGGAGGAGGCGCGCGTCACTGGCGGCGCACCCCCTGGCGGCGCGCGGCGAAGGCCGCAAGCGCAAGGAGCAGGCCCGCGAGGCCGAAGCCGGGGGCCGGCACGTTGTTCTGCTGGTTGACGGTGGGAGGCTTGGGCGTGGGCTCCTTCACCTTCACGACAAGCGTGTGGTTCTTCCACTCGAGGGGCTTGTCGGCGAGGCTCAGGTTCACGACGGAGCGCAGGGTCTCGCCGATGACGTCCTTCGCGCCAGGCTCGCGCCCACCGGGAACGGTCACGGTGACGTTCAGCTTGTACGTCTTGCCCTTCGGCACGACGAAGCTGTACTCGTCGACGTTGACGTTCCAGCCGCGGAGGTCGGTCGGGCCGTCCTCGATGAGGGTGCCGACGCGGATGACCGCGTCCGTGGTGCCGGTGTTCCGCACGTTGATGACGTACTTCGCGGCCTTGCCGGGCTCCACGAGGCGGGAGGCACCGTCAAGGCTCGACTCGAAGCTCGTCACGGGGTTCACAAGGTAGGAGATGGTCTCGGAGAAGCGGGTCTGGCCGCTCACCGCGCTCACCGTCACGTTCATGCGCGCCCCGTCGGGAGCGTCGCTCGGCACGAGGATGCGGAGCCTGGTGGTCGTGGTGGACTTCGCAGGCACCTGGAGGACACCGCTCGCATCCGCCCCGGAGAGCGTGTACTCCCAGGTGGCGGAGGGAGTGCCCCGCTGGCGCACCCCGAGGGTCACCGTGGCGGGAACGTTGCCGGTGTTGGCAAGAAGGAGCGCCACCTCATCGGTGTCCCCCTGCTTCACCTGGCGAGAGAGGTCGCCAAGGAGTTGGACGGCAAAGGCACGGATGGGCTCCACGTTGAGGGCCAGCGTCGCGTTCTTCGGGATGGCGCCGGGCGCGGTCGCGCTCACGACGGCCTGAAGGGTGCCCGTGCCCGCGTTCCGCGCGACGAGGGTGAGGTTCGCCTCGATGCTCTCACCGGGGCGGAGCGTGAAGAGGGTGGGCTCGAGGAGGGTGGCGATGCCGCCGCTCGCGTTCACGCCGAGCTGGAAGGTCTGGGCGATGCTGCCGTCGTTGCGCACCTTCACGGGGATGCTCAGGGGAACATCGTTGCGGATCGTGTAGTTCGCGGCGAGGTCCTCGCGGCCGGGGGAGGTGACGAGGCCGAAGCCGAAGGCGCGGGTGGCATCGTAGGCGTACACGCGGGACCCGTCGGCGAGGGCAACGCGGGCGCCGTCGGCGCTAAGGGCGATGCCGCGCACGTCGTTGAGGCCGGCAATCGTCCAGATGGGGACGGGCTCAGCGGCGTGGAAGGCGAAGCCCTTCCCGTTGGCGGCCGCGAGGTAGGTGCCGTCGGCGGAGAGGGAAAGGGCCCGCACGGGCTGGCTCGCGCCGAGGCCGTAGCTCCAGCGCTGGGCGATATCGCCGTTCGCATTGAGGGCGAAGAGCACGATGGCCGTGCCGTTTCCGACCGCGAAGGCGCGCCCGTCGTGGGACATGGCGGTGGCGGTCACGAGGCTGCGACCGAGGCCGACGCTGCCGCGGAGGGCGGTGCTCTCGGCCTGGTTGGGGTAGACGAGGATGCCGCCCGCCTGGGTGACGGCCGTGAAGAGGGTCCCGTCGCGGCTCATGCGGACGTGGTGGACGATGCTGTCGTCCACGCCGGGGAGCGTCGCGTTCCAGACGCGGCTGACGCCGAGACCGCTGTAGTGGTAGAGGGAGAGGGCACCGTAGGAGAGGCCGCCAACGACCTCGCGGCCGCCGGCCACGATCCACTGGCCATCGCCGCTCATGGCGACGGACGTGAGGACGCCCGGGTGGCCCCCGGCGAAGACCTGGCTGCCGGTGCCGCCCGTGGTGAAGAGGTAGAGTTTGCCGGTGGTGCCGTCGCCGGCGCTCACGGCGAGGACGCCGCCGTTCGCGCTCAGGGCAAGACCCGTCACGGGCTCCGCGATCCGCTTGGACCAGTTGGCGCCGGTGCGGGCGTTCATCACGAACACGTTCTCGGTGTCCGTGTAGGTGGCGCCGCCGGCGATCATGCGCCCGTCGGCGGAGGCGGCGACGACGCGCGTGGCCTCGGAGTTGATGCGGGCGAGGCGCTGGGAGGTCTGGGTCGGGTTGCCCCCGAGGCCGCCCGCGCCTTCCGGCACGTCGTCGAAGGCGTAGGCGAAGCCGCGCGTGAAGTTGTAGGCGAAGAAGTCGTCGTCGAACTGGTCGTCCTGGCCGCTGGTCGCGAGGGTGCGGGTGTCAGTGCCCACGGCCATACTATCGACCGTGTCGGAGGCGGCGAAGGCAAGGACGGGGCCCCCTGGGGGCACCTGGGTGGTTGTGGCCCAGGTCTGCGCCTTGGGGGGCGCGGCGAGGACGGTAGGGGATCCGACGAGGAGGGCCGGCAGCAGAAGCACGCCGACCATGAACAAGACTTGCTTTACGCTGCCCATGACATCACCCGCGGTGCCGTGTCCATCATGATCTTGGTATCTAAGGGTTTCTTCCGGGTCGCTCTGACGGCCGGTTTCGTCCCTTGCAACGTCAGGAGCGCTGCCTCCGGTTAGCGAGGAGAGCGGCGCCGAGGGCGGCGGCGGAGACCACAAGGAGGTCGCCGGGGCCGGGGACCGTGTACCAGGTCTCCTCCGGCTCCTTCTGGACCTCGACCACCTTGCGTTCCACCGTGAAGTTGAGGGCGCGCTTCTGGCCGGTGCTCTTCGAGACCGCCTCCACCTTCACCGTCACGGTGCCGCTCTTTTCGAGGGCTGGGGAGAGGCTGAGGGTGAGCTGGCGGCGCTCGTTGGGCTTGAGCTCGATGGGATCCTCCGTGATGCGGAGGGTCCACTGGGCCGCGCGGCTCGCAGGGGTCACGTTCGCGTACACCTGGTAGGTGTCCAGGATGTTGCCGGCGTTCTCGAGGCTGAGGCCCACGCGCTTCACTTCACCGGGAGCCACCTCGACGACGTCGTCGTCCACGGGGGAGGTGAGGGCGAAGCGGTAGTCCGCGTTCACGGTGGCCTCGAGCTTGAGGGCGGGGGAGCGGTACTCCTCGCCGCCGCGGGCCACCACGGAGATCACGTTGAGGTCGCCGCTCGCGGAGGTGCGGGAGGGCGTGACCTTCACCGCGACCTTCTCAGTCTGGCCCTTCGTGAGGCGGAGCTCGCTCGGTTCGAAGGTGACGGTCCAGGTGCCGGTCTTCCCGTTCACGCGCTGGATGGCGTCGAAGGTGACGGTCTCGTCCACGTTGCCGCGGTTCTCCACGATCATCGAGAAGGCCTTCGTGGGGCCGCCCTGCTGGAGGTTGAGGCGGGTCTGGTTGTTCTCCGCCTTGAGGAGGAGGTTGTGGAGGCTCTTCACGCGGATGTAGAGCTGCGCCGTGGCGGGGGCGGAGCCGTCGCCGGGCGTCGCGGTGAAGGAGACGGGGTAGACGCCGGGGGCCGCGAAGGCGGGCGGCACGAAGGTGGCGTTCACGAGGGCAGAGCCGCCGGGACCGAGCTGGAGGCTGCTCTTTTCGAGGCTCGTGGTCCACCCGGTGGGGCCGGAGCCCGTGAGAAGGTAGGCGCCGTGAAGGCTGCCGCGGTTCTCCACGCGGAGCTTGAAGGTGCTGCCGGCGGCATCCGTGAGCTCCTGCTCGCTGAGGCCGTCGACGGTGACGCCGGCGGCGCTGAACTGGCGGTAGAGGTAGGCGCCGCGGGCCGTCGTCGAGGCGCCGACCACGCCGAAGGTCTTCCCGTCGCGGGAGGCCGCGATGCCGCTGAGGGGCACACCCACGGGGGTGCGCCAGAGGGGGCTGCCGAGGGCGGTGACGCCGGGGCCCGTGTGGAAGGAGACGACATCGCTGCCGGCGGTGGCGAGGAGGATGGTGCCGTCCTTGCTCATGGCCAGGCTCTTCACCTCGCCGCCGACGTTCGCGTCCGCCCCGAGGGGGTAGAGTTCACGGGCGCCAGGGGAAGCAGCGAGGGGCCGGTTTTCGAAGAGGGAGATGCGGCCGTTGCTCTTGCCCACCGCGAGGTACTTGCCCTGGGCGTCCATCGCAAGGGACTGGGGGGTGCCGTCGAGCACGGCCGAAGCGGGGCTGCTCGCCTTCGGGAAGTCGAGGCCCACCTTGGTGAAGTTGAAAAGGTAGACGGCGGCGGCGCCGTTGTTGGGGTTCGTCGTGATGGCCGCGCCGAGGTTCCCGTCGTCGCTCATGGCGACGCGGAGGGCCTGCCCGCCGCTGAGGGCGCTGAAGTCCACGAGGGGCTTGTCCGCCGTGGCGTCCATGAGGTACACGGACTTCTCGGTGCCCAGCATGTAGCGGGTGCCCTTGGAGAAGCCCATACTGAGGACCTTGCCGCCGAGGTTCACGGAGAAGGAGGGCTCCTGGTTGGAGGAGCCGAAGGGGTTGGAGTAGATGTTCACCTTGTTCACGGCGTTGGGGCCGGTGCCGCCCACGGCGAGAACCACGCGGCCGCCGTTGGCGGTGACGCCGACAAGGCCCGCCACCTCGCCGCTCAGGAGAGTGTCGCTCCACTTGGCGGAGCCGAGGTTGTTGATGTCGTACCAGTACACGGCCTCGCCGTAACCGGAGACCGCGAAGCCGGTGGCGGGGCCTTCGTCGGAGGCAATGGCCACGGCGATGCGGCCCTGCTTCTCGAGGGCGCCGCCGCTCGGGATGGGCACGCGCCGGGCGGTGGGGTCGGCGGAGGTGTCCTGGAGCGTGTACACGAAGACGTCCTGGTAGCCGGTGAGGGCGGGGCCCGTGGAGGGGCCCGCGGTGACGGCGATGAAAGTCTTTCCGAGCGCATCCATCGCAAGACCCGTGGGGTTTGCGGGGAGGCTGTTGCCGCCGTCGACGGTGACCGTCTTGGGCGTGGCGGCGAAGGCGGTGGCGCCGCTCGCGAGGACACTGACAACGAAGAGTGTGAGCACGAGATTGGCTCGGAGGGCAACGGCACGCATCCTGGATTCACCTGGTCCGTGGCGATACGGTTTCCGCGATGAATCGGGATTGACCTATATAAAATCTATTTAATTGTCGTGCAAAGGTCCGCGTCGCGGATTTGCCTGATATGGGAACGCCGGGACCACAGGAAAAACCGGGCCCGGCTCGGGAACCGCTTGCTAGGCTCTGCGGGGAGGGGGCTCACGCGCCGCCAAGGGCGGCCTGGAGCTCCTTCTGGAGGCTCGTCATGCGCTCCCGGAGGCGCTCTTCCTGGCGCTTCACGGTCTGCAGGCGCACGTCCGTGGTCTCCTTCTGCTCGCGGAGGTCCGCAAGGAGGGTGTCGCGGTCCTTGGCGCGGATGAGGAGGCCGCCGATGCTGCGGTAGATGACGGCGTCCGGGGCCGCTTTCTCGAGCTCCTCGAGGGTGCGGTCGAGGTCCCGGGCGGAGACCTCCATCTGCTGGCGCTGCTGGACGACGACCTGGGCCTGGGACTGGAGCTGCTGAAGCTGCTGGAGCTGGTTCTGGAGTTGAGGGGGAAGGTCGGCGGCCATGAGGGGTGCCTCCGGGGTCAATCGGTTGCGGGCAGCGCCGAGGCCACGTCAAGGGCCGTCGCGCACCACCGCAGGTAGGAATTCACGGCCGCGCGTAAAGAGGCAACGTCTTCCGCCTCGACGAGGAGGAGGAGCCGGTCGCCGTCCTGGCGCAGGGCCACGGTGCTTCGGGGGAGATCCACCTCCGCCTCGGGACCGAGGGCGCCCGCGAGGATGCGGACGGCCTCAGGGGAGTCGAGACGGAGGGTCAGGGTCGCGGAGAGGACCATGCCTCAGAAGGCGCGGACCTTCTTCGCGACGGTGGGGCGCTCCTTGTAGAACACCTTGGAGCCGCAGTAGGGGCAGCGCATGCCGATGTTGTTCGTGTCGAACTCGATGTTGCGCTTGCACTT
This sequence comes from Thermoplasmatota archaeon, assembly GCA_035553595.1. Lineage (GTDB taxonomy): Archaea > Thermoplasmatota > SW-10-69-26 > JACQPN01 > JAJPHT01 > DATMKA01. Next base: position 44,297 of record DATMKA010000193.1, read on the forward strand.
GCCGCAGCGGTAATCCATGGGGTTCACTCCGAGGGCTTGGCCATCTTCTCAACGGCGTCGCGGATGGCGCGCATGTTCGTGCGGAAGTTCGGGGTCTCGGGCGTGTAGGCCCCGCCGGCGAACTTGTAGTTGCACTTGCTGCACTGCCAGATGCCAGTGGAGACGCGGGCGACGCGAAGGGCACCGCAGCCGGGACAGGCGTGCTCGGCCTTCTGGCGGACCTCGACTTCGCGAATGCGGCGGCGGATGGACACACCGTAGCGGGTGCCGAAACGCCCGACCGACTTCACCTTCTTGGTGCGCATGGACATAGGATAGGGAACCTCCTTTTGGGCAAGCCCGCCATCGGGGCAGCGAGAGGGTCTCGGGTAACCCAGCACGCGCCGGAGGGGGGCGAAGCGCAGCGTAGAAGCCGATAACCCTACTTAAGGGTTCCCGATCCGGGTCGCGCTCTTCCCGACCCCGCGTGAAGCCGGAGTCACGAGAACGGCCTTAAGCCCTGCCAAGGCTTCCCCCGGCACGGAGGCTTCTCTCTTGCTCGCCCGTTCCGCCCTTGCGGCCCTCGCCGTGGCCCTGCTCGCTGCTCCCCTCGCCACAAGCGCCGTCTCCCCCGCGCTTGCCCCCTCGGTCCCGCTCGTGGACCTCGCTTGCGACCAGTTGCAGATGGTCGGCGGCCTGCCCGGCACGGGCGTGGCGTCCCACGACAACGTGCTGAACCCCTGCCCCGGCATCCGCCCCGGCGGCGGCCTCATCCTCCGCGCGGGTCCCCTCGAGATCGTCTACTGCACGATGGCTTTCGTGCTCACGGACGGCCAGGACCTCTACGTGGCCACCGCCGGCCACTGCGTGGAGCCGAGCCTCGGCGCCCCCGGCCTCGGCGAGCGCGTGGCCGCCATCGGCGTCCCCGGCACCTTCGGCACCGTCGTGTACCAGTGGTGCGAGGATGAGGCCCTCAACGGGGGCTGCGGCGCGGGCAAGGACTTCGGCCTCATCAAGGTCGACGCGAACAAGCGCGGGTACGTCACGAACGCGATGTGCCACTGGGGCGCCCCCACGGGCGGAATGTTCACCGCCTTCGACGACCCCGTGGACTACGATCCCGCCGCCGCCCTCGAGGATCCAACCCCCGAGGCGCCTCCTGCTGAGTGGATCGCGCCCACGCCCAAGATGAGCATCCAACACTACGGGTGGGGCATGGTCCTCGGGAACCCCTCTGGCGGCCTCCACTCCACGCCCAACCCCGCCACCCAGGCCCGCGAGGGCCTCCTGCTTCAGTACAGCAACGAGACCTACGTCCTCGTGGAGACGGCCGCCATCAGCGGCGACTCCGGCTCCGGCGTCCTCGTGATGGACCTTCCCGGCCTCCACCGCCTCCCCATGATGCCTGCGGCAGCGCCCAAGGCCCTCGGTGTGTTGACCCACATCAGCGTGGGTGGCGTCGGGTTCGTGCAGCGGCTCGACGTGAGCCTCGCGAAGGTCCAGGCCGACAAGGGCTGGACCCTCACGCTCTACACGGCCTGAGCCCGTTACTTGGCCCGCGCCTTGTCCCCGGGCATCTGGGGCGTGAGGGTGCGGGCCTTGTAGCCGCGCTCGGCCAGCGTTGCGAGAATCTGGGCGACGTGGTCGTGGCCGCGGGTGTCGAGCTTGAGGCGGACCTCCGCCTGGCCGACACCGATGTCGAGCCCGGTGCGGTCGTGCTCGATGGCCTCGACGTTCGCCTGCAGCTCCGCAAGGAGCGCGAGCAGGTCGCGGAGGCTGCCGGGCTTGTCCTCGAGGATCGTGTGGAGCATGAGGCTGCGGCCCGTCTGCACGAGACCGCGCTGGATGATGTGGTCCACGAGGCGCACGTCGATGTTGCCGCCCGAGAGGACGGTGCACACCTTCTTGCCCTCGATGCCCTTCACCTTGCCGCTGATGACCGCGGCGAGAGAGGCGGCGCCGCCGCCCTCCACCACCGTCTTCGCGCGCTCGAGGAGGAGCAGGATGGCGGAGGCGATCTCGTCGTCCCCCACCTGCACCACGTCGTCCACCCGCTTCTGGATGACCTCCAGGTTGTAAGTGCCCACGCGGCGTGTCGCGAGACCGTCCGCGATGGTGTTGACGCTCGTGAGGGGAACCACGGTGCCCTTCCTCAGAGACTCGGGGAGCTTCGAGGCGCCCGTGGGTTCCACGCCCACGATGCGCACGTCGGGCTTCACGGCCTTCACGGCCGTGGCCACACCGGAGATGAGGCCGCCGCCGCCCACGGGGCACACGATGACCTCCACGTCGGGGATGGCCTCGATGATCTCGAGGCCCAGCGTGCCCTGACCGGCCATGATGGCGGGGTCGTTGAAGGCGTGGACGAAGGTGGCGCCCGTCTGCTTCTGCACCTCGAAGGCCTTCTCCTCGGCCTCGCCGTAGTCCTTGCCGTGCAGGATGAGGTTCGCGCCGTAGCCCTTCACGGCCATCACCTTCTGCAGCGAGGCGAAGCGCGGCATCACGATGGTGGCCTGGATGCCCGCGAGGCGCGCAGCAAGGGCCACGCCCTGGGCGTGGTTGCCGGCGGAGGCCGCCACGACACCGGCGGCGCGCTCCTCGGGCGTGAGGAGGCTGATCTTGTTGTAGGCGCCGCGGATCTTGAAGGACCCGGTGCGCTGCAGGTTCTCGAGCTTGAGGTAGACGTCGGCGCCGCTCAATTCGCTGAAGGTTGCCGACTGCTGCAGGGGAGTGTTGTGGACCACGCCGCGCAGGGCAAGGCGCGCCCGCTGCACGTCCTCGAGGCCGATCATGGCCACGGCAAAGGGACCCCTCCTCAAAAAGCCATTGGTGAAGCGCCTCCTGCGCGAGCGCGTGCCACCTGGTGGGGGACGGTGCGGGGATGGGCACCGAACGGTTATGAGCACATGGAGATATCACGGGGTCGGAGGCCTCCGCCTTGACCCGCAGCCCCCTGCTCCTCAGCCTGACCCTCGCCCTCGTCGCCACCGCCTTCCTTCCGGCGGCCGCCGCCGCCCCTCCCGCGGACCTCCCGTGCACTGTCGTCGTGGACCCCCGGCCGGGCCCCGGCTACGTCGGGTGCGAAGGCGAGCGCGGCCTCGAAATCTACCTCTTCCCGGGCGCTGAGCCCGGCGACCGCTGGGTGGCCTGCACCGTGGAAGCGGACCCCCGCACGAGCGAGTGCCGCGTCGGTCCCGGGTGGATGGACAGCGGCGAGTGCCGCGACGCCGAGGACGAAGTCCCCGTCAACCAGCCCTTCGTGCACGCCCGCCACTGCCCCCGCAGCCTCTGGTACCCCGTGGAGTGCTACGCCACCGCCTACGCCGTCTTCTGCAGCTACGGCGACAACGAGGTGGGCGTGAATGCCTGCGTTGGCAGCTGCGTGCCGCCCTTCGTGGCCCACTGCTACTTCGACGGCACCCTCCGCCTCATGCCCCACGCCAGCGACCTCCCCGACTGCAGCCTCCTCATCGCCCCCTGGCTCCGGGACATCCTCACGCGCACCCTAGACGTGCCCCCGCTCCCCTGAGGCGGCACCGAGAACCGGGCGGCAGGGTTCACCCGCCACAGCGAAGGAGCAAGGGTCATGCCCCCGCTCCCCACTGGTGAAGCCG
>DATMKA010000194.1:0-2818 GCA_035553595.1 Thermoplasmatota archaeon
ATGACTCCTGAACACGCCCCCCATCACCATGGCCACGCCCACCACCCGCCTGCGGCGACGCCGCCCTCCGCGCCACCGCACCACGGGGCGGGCCACCACCCGCCCGACCACGCCGAGGGCCATGACAAGCACGCGGGCCACAGTGTGGCGATGTTCCGCACGAAGTTCTGGGTCGCCCTCGTGCTCACGATTCCCACCCTCGTGTGGGGTCACATGCTCCCCTCCCTCCTCGGGTACACGCCGCCCCATTTCCCCGGAAGCCACTGGATTCCCGCCGTCCTCGGCACCGTCGTCTTCGGCTACGGCGGGTGGGTGTTCCTGCAGGGTGCGGCGCGGGAGCTCCGCAACCGCCTTCCCGGGATGATGACGCTCATCTCCCTCGCCATCACCGTGGCCTTCCTGTTCAGCGTCGCCGTCACCCTCGGGTACCCCGGCATGCCGCTGTGGGAGGAGCTTGCCACCCTCGTGGCCGTGATGCTGCTCGGCCACTGGATCGAGATGCGATCCATCCAGCGCGCGGAGGGCGCGCTCAAGGAGCTTGCGAAGCTGCTGCCCGCGACGGCGGTCCGCCTCGTGGGCGGGCGCGAGGAGGAGGTATCGCTCGACCGGCTGCGCGAGAATGATCTCGTGCTCGTGCGCCCCGGCGCGCGGGTGCCCGCCGACGGCCGCGTCGTGGAGGGCCGCAGCCAGGTCGACGAGAGCATGCTCACCGGCGAATCGCAACCCGTCACGAAGGAGCCCGGCGGAAAGGTCGTTGCCGGGACGGTGAACCGCGCGGGCGCCCTCCGCGTGCGCGTCACGGGCACGGGCGACAAGACCGCCCTCGCAGGCATCATGCGCCTCGTGGAGCAGGCGCAGTCCTCCCGCTCCCGGGCCCAAGCCCTCGCGGATCGCGCGGCGTTCTTCCTGACCTTCGTGGCCCTCGGGTCCGCCGCCCTCACCTTCACCGCGTGGACCCTCCTCGGTGCTGGAGTCGGCTTCGCCGTGGAGCGCACCGTCACCGTCCTCGTGATCGCTTGTCCCCACGCCCTCGGCCTCGCGATCCCGCTGGTCGTCGCCATCAGCACCACGCTCGGCGCCCGCAACGGGCTCCTGGTGCGCGACCGCCGCGGCCTTGAGGAGGCGCGCGAGGTGGACGCCGTCGTCTTCGACAAGACGGGCACGCTCACGCTCGCGGAGCACCGCGTCGTTGGACTGCAGGCCGCGGAGGGCCTCACCGAGACCGAGGCGCTCCGCCTCGCAGCGGCGCTGCAGGCCGACTCCGAGCACCCCATCGCGCGCGCCATCGTGACGAGCGCCCGCGACCGGGGCATCCCCGCGGCCACCGCCGAGGGCTTCGAATCCCTCACCGGCCGGGGTGTGCGGGGCCGCGTCGACGGGCGCCGGCTCGCGGCAGGCGGCCCCAACCTCCTGCGGGAGCTGCGCCTGCAGCCGGACCCGGGGCTCTCCCGCTTCGAGACGGAGGCCGCCGCGAAGGGCCAGGGCGTCACCTACCTCGTGGACGAGGACGCCCGCCGCCTCCTCGCGGCCTTCGCCATCGCCGACGCGGTCCGCCCCGAGTCGCGCGAGGCTGTCACCACGCTCCACCGGATGGGCGTGGAGGTGGTGATGATGACCGGCGACACGAAGGCCGTGGCCGCCGCCGTCGCCAAGGACCTCGGCATCCGCACCGTGTTCGCCGAGGTGCTCCCCCACGAGAAGGCGGACAAGGTCCGATCGCTCCAGGCCGGGGGTAAGCGCGTGATGATGGTGGGGGACGGCGTGAACGACGCGCCGGCCCTCGTGACGGCCGACGTGGGCGTCGCCATGGGCGCGGGTACCGACGTGGCCGTGGAGGCGGGGGACGTGGTGCTCGTGCGCTCCGACCCGCGGGACGTGCCCCGCATCGTGTCGCTCAGCCGCCGCAGCTACCGCAAGATGATCCAGAACCTGTGGTGGGCGGCAGGGTACAACATCGTCGCCATCCCGCTGGCAGCAGGGGCCCTCGCCTGGGCCGGTATCCTCTTGCATCCCGCCGTGGCTGCACTCCTGATGTCGGCGAGCACCGTCATCGTCGCGGCAAACGCGCAGCTCCTCCGGGGGGCCGCCCTCGGCCCCAAGGCCGCTCCCGCCCGAGGCTGATAAGGCGCCGCCGGCGGGGGGAGCCAAAGCCTCATTACACCCATGGCAGTACGGGGAGCATCCGGGCGCAAGCCCATCAGGAGCGTTCCCCCTTTGTCCGTCCCCGCAGCACCCCCTGCCGGAAAGCCGCTTGTTGGCATCATCATGGGCAGCAAGAGCGACTGGGAGACCATGAAGAACGCGAGCGACCTCCTCACGGAGCTCGGCGTGCCCCATGAGAACCGCGTCGTGAGCGCCCACCGGACGCCCGACCTCCTGTTCGAGTACGCGGAGACTGCCGCCGAGCGCGGCCTGCGCGTCATCATCGCGGGCGCGGGCGGCGCCGCCCACCTTCCCGGCATGACGGCGAGCAAGACGCACCTCCCCGTCCTTGGCGTGCCCGTGAAGAGCCGCACCCTCAACGGCATCGACTCCCTCCTCAGCATCGTCCAGATGCCCAAGGGCATCCCCGTGGGCACCCTCGCCATCGGGGACGCGGGTGCGGCGAACGCGGGCCTCTTCGCCGCCGCCATCCTCGCCACCACCGACCCCGCGCTCGCGGAGCGGCTGAAGGCGTGGCGCGCGCGGCAGACCCAGCGCGTCCTGGAGGAGCCCCTGTGACGGCGAAGCCCCTGCAGCCTGGCGCAACCATCGGTGTGCTCGGCGGCGGCCAACTGGGCCGCATGCTCGCCCTCGAGGCCCGCCGCATGGGCTACCG
>DATMKA010000195.1:0-7572 GCA_035553595.1 Thermoplasmatota archaeon
CCCTCACCCTGCTCCCCGCCCCCGCGGCGGCCGAGACGGCGGCGGCCTCGCATTCCGGCATCGCGGTTTACCTCCCCTCGCCGCACCTGGAGGCAGCACCGGGAGAATCGCTCCCGGTGGACGTCAAGGTCACGAACCGCCTTGGGGCGGCCGCCACCGTCCACCTCGCAAGCACCGTCATCGGCGCAGGATGGACGATCTCCCCGGCAACGGAACGCTTCACCCTCGCGTCCCAGGAAACGAAAACCCTCCGATACACCCTGCAAGCCCCCCACGAGGCCGGGAGCACCGCCCGCCTCAAGTGGACGGCCCACACCAAGGACCCCGCAGGGACCGCGACCCTCGCCGGAATCGGGGAGGGCACGGCGCGCGTGGAGAAGCCCGCCGCCGGCAGCATTCCCGCGGAAGAGGTCCGTTTCGACGCACGCGAGGAGCCCCTCCTCCAGGCAACCCACCGGGATGGACAAGAATCGCTCGCGCTCAACACGGTGGCGCCCGCATCGCCCGGCGCCGAGGGGGCCGCGATCCCCCTCGTTGCCACCGTGACCGTTGCGGCCGGCAGCCTTGCCGCAGCAGGCGTCGTCCTGTGGCGGCGTGAGGCGTGGCGCAGCGCCTTGCTCGCGCCCCTCGCGGGTCTGTTCTCGCGCCTCGCGAAGCCCCAAGTGCTCGGCCACGAGACGCGGGATCGCCTCTACGCCATGATCCAGGCCGAGCCCGGGATCACCTTCGCCGCCCTCAAAACCGGGGTCGGGTTCGCCACCGGCGTCGTGGTGCACCACCTGCAAACCCTGGAACGTCACCAGTTCGTGGTGAGCCAACGGGACGGCGTGAACCGCCGCTTCTACCCCGTGGGCGCCCGCGTCCCCGCCGCGCGCGCCACCGGTGAAGCGCTCACGCCCATGCAGGAACGCATCCTCATCGTGCTCGCCGCGGGGCCCCTCCCCCAGCGCGCCCTTGCGGACCAGCTAGGGATCACGAAGCAGGGCGTGAACTACCACGTGAAACTGCTGCAGCCCAAGGGGCTTCTCGAGCTCCGCTTGGAGGAGGACGGGTGGGTGTGTGCCGCGGTCGCCGCGCCCACGGCACCCTCCAGCCCAAGCCCCGACCGCTCCGGTGGATCCGGTTCCCTTCAGTAGGTGCCAAGCGTCCCCTTCGCGCGCGCCCGCTTCTCGAGGGCGCGGAAGCTCACCCAACCCACCGTGATCCAGACGGCTCCCGTCACAAGCAGGCCCCACACGCTCGGAAGGAGCGCCTCCGCGCCCGCGCCCGTGAGAAGCGCCCCGCGCACGAGGTCGAGCCCGTGCGTGAGGGGGAAGCTGTAGCTGAACACCTGCACCCAGCCGGGGAGGGCCTGGACGGGGAACATCATGCCGGAGAGGAAGATGAACACGGGGCTCATGAGCACCGTGAGCGCGTGGGGCTCCTTGAGGCCGAGGCCGAGGGCTGCGAACACGAAGGCCACGCCCTGGAGCGCCGCGAGCGTGAGCACGAGCCCGAGGAGGGCCCAGGCGAGGCCGGTGGGGGTGAGCTGGAGCCCGAAGAGGAGGCCGCCGACGGCGATCACGATGGCAAGATCGATGATGGCCGCCACCTGGGAGGCAAGGGTTTTCCCGAACATCCACGCGAAGGGGTTCATGGGGCTCATCGCGAGAAGCTCGAAGGTGCCTGCCTGCTGCTCATCGTACACGGCAGAGCCGCCGTCATCGAGGGCGGAGAGGAGGAACCCGTTGAAGGCGAAGCCGATGACCACGAAGGTGAGGTAGTCCGTGATGCCCGTGAGGGCGGTGAAGCGGTCGGGGCTCCCGTCCGGCGCGACGAGGCGGGAGATCACCCACGCGCTCGCCACGAGGAACAGCGGCGTGAGGAGGGTGCTCACGAGCCACCCTGTGCCGGTGTAGCCGCGGAGGGTGTTCTTGAACCCGAGGCGGAAGGCGCCGTTGAAGGTTCGGAAGGCCGCGGTCGTCAAAAGAGGTGCACCGTCCCGTTGACTTTGCTCCGGTGCTCCATCCGCTTCAGCAGGATGGCGCCCACCGTGAGGAAGACGACGCTGAAGGCCACAAGGAGGCCGAGAGTGGGCGCGAGATCACTCCAGGTGGGCTCCCCGGTGAGCGTGGCCCGCACCGCGCCGAGGCCCCACGTGATGGGGATGGCGTAGCTCACGGCCTGGAGCGCGGCGGGGAGCGCGCCCACGGGAAACTGGGTGCCGCTGAAGAAGCGGACGGGGGCCTGGATGGCCATGCTGAGGGGCCCCGCGCTGCGGCTGAGGACGTAGAAGCTTGCGAAGAAGAACCCCAGGCTCACCATCGCGAGGAGGGTGAGGGTGAGGGCGACGAAGGCAAGGAGCGGGCTTCCGAGGGTGAAGCCGGCACCGAAGGCGAAGGCGGCCACCGCCATCGCGAGGAGCACGCTCCACCCCGAGTCCACGATGCCAAACAGGGCCTCCCCCGTGAGGAACGCGAAACGGTTCACGGGCGAGAGGAGGATGAGCTCCCACGTGCCGGCCCACCGCTCGCGCTGGATCGCGAAGCCGCTCCGCCAGTTCATGGCGGTGAAGAACGAGAAAACGGTCTGGCCCAGGATCAGGAACGTGGTGAAGTCGCCCGAGACGCCCACCTCGTGGAAGCGCTGCTGGACGTTCGCCTCCGTGCTGATGCCCGTGTAGGCGTAAACGGCGAGGCTCACCCACAGGAAGGGGCCGAGGACGCGGTTGATGATCCAGGGCGAGTAGGTGAAGGCCACCTTGCCGGACTTGATGAAGCTCGCCCAGGCGGCGCGGCCGAAGCCGGTGACGCTCATTCGTCCTCCCCGCTCCGCACCTCGTTCCCGCCAAGCGTGAGGGTACTGCCGGTGAGTTCCAGGAAGACGTCCTCAAGGCTTGGCGTGTGCGACTCCATCGCGAGGAGGGAGGCCTTCGCGTTGGCGACCGCGAGCGGGAGGCTGCGTCCCGCCTCATCGGGGTCGCCCACGAGGACGCGGAAGGCCTGCTGGTCGGGGGCGGGCGCTTCGGGTGCGACGGCCGCCTGTGTCACGCCGGGGAGTTTCGCGAGGACGGCCTCGAAGCCCGCGGGGGCGCCGCGCGTCACGAGGCGCACGCTGCTGCGGTCCGCGAGGCGCGCCTTGAGCGCCGTGGGCGAATCCACCGTCAGCAGCTTCCCGCCCGAGATGATGCCGACGCGGTCCGAAAGGACGTCGGCCTCATACAGGTAGTGCGTCGTGAGCACCACGGTCTTCCCCTGCTTCACCGTGAGGCCCCGCACGAGGGCGCGGAGCTCGCGCGCCGCGCCAGGGTCGAGGCCGATGCTCGGCTCATCGAGCAGCAGAATCTCGGGATCGTGGAGGAGGCCGCGCGCGAGATGGAGGCGCTGCTTCATCCCCTTGCTGTACCCCTCGACGCGCTCATCCGCCCGGTCCTTCAGCCCCACGAGGTCGATGAGGGAGTCGATGCGGTGCTGCCGCTCCGCGCGCGGCAGGTTGTAGAGCTCGTAGAAGAAACGGAGGTTCTCGCGCGCGGTAAGGCGCCAGTACAGCGCGCGCTCCCCACCGAGGACGACGCCCACCTTCTTGCGGATGGCGTCGCCCTCCTTCAGGAGGTCGTGGCCTGCGACCGTGCCGCCGCCCGAGGTGGGGACGAGCAGCGTGGAGAGAATCTTCACGAGTGTCGTCTTGCCCGCGCCGTTGGGACCCAGCAGCCCGAAGAGCTCCCCCTCGTTCACGGTAAGGGAAACACCCCCGAGGGCCACGGTGTGCTCCTTCGGGGCCCCGGGAAGGAGACGGCGCCAGCCGCGCTCCTTGCGGCGATAGAACTCCTTCCGGATGTCGCGGGCCTCGATGGCGGGCGTGGGCACGCCGATGGCTAAGCCGGGCGCCTTCTTAAAGCTGCGGGGGTCCCACGGGAGCGTGCCTCACTACCCTGAGAGGGCCTTTTCCAGGGATCCGCGCAGGTCCTCCTCGCTCGCCCCCGGGTAGTCCCACTTGCGGAGCACCTCGCCCTCGGCCGAGAGGAGCACGAAGGTCGACTGGAGGCGAACCCCGAAGGCCTTCGTCATCTCCCCCGCGCGACCGTGGGGCCACGGGTGCTCCCGGGCCTCCCGCCACGCTTCCAGCTTCCCGTCCGTGTCCGTCTCGTCCACGCTCACGGAGTAGACGTTCACGCGGCCCGCGTAGGCCTCGGCCACGTTCTTCAGCATCGGCGACTTGGACTTGCAGGTGCTGCACCAGGTCGCCATGAAAAACAGCAAGGTTGGCTTCCCCGCCGAACCGTTCGCCGAGCGGACGATCCCTTCCGTGTCCGTGAAGGACCAGGGAACGGCCATGGCGTCGCTCGCTGGGGTCGGCGGGTCTCCTTGCAGGCACCCGGCCACGACGGGGAGGACGAACGCGAGGGCAAGGAGCGCGGCGCGCATACCCGCGTCAGGGGCTGCCGGGTTCAAAGGCCTTTGCGCGAGACGCAGGCTCCTCGAGGAGGACGGCGGTGCCGCTCGCGGAAACCATGAGCATGGACCCGCCGATGGTTTCGTAGTCGAGGTCGACGCCGAGGACGGCGTTCGCGCCCCGCGCGGCGGCCTCCTGCTCCATCTCGCGCAGCGCAATGGCCTTCGCCTCCCGAAGCTGCTCCTCGTAGGCGGCCGACCGGCCGCCCACGATGTCGCGGACGCCCGCGAAGACATCGCGGACAATGTTTGCTCCGAGGATGGCTTCCCCGGAGACGATGCCGAGGTAGTGAGCGACGCGCTTTCCCTCAACGAGGTGCGTGGTGGTGACGAGCATCGCCCGGGGAGCGTCCCCGGGGTGCATAAGGGTCGGGCGTGGGGCGAGGCCCCAACCCTCCCGCCTTAAGAGTAACTCGCGGCGTCTCCCTTTCGCGGGCCCCTGGCCTGAGGTTTAGACGAGCTGGTACGCCTTCGCCGCCACGGGGCCGCCGCAGAAGTCGCCCGCGTCCGACATCTGGGGCGCGTCGGAGATGGGCGTGATGGTGCCGCGGGTGACATGGTGGGTGTGCTGGGCGAGGCTCGCGCCGCCGTGGACGCCCGCGCACAGGATGACCACGAAGCCGGGGAAGCCGCCGTTCGCGCCGCAGTTGAGGCCCGCGGGGCCCCAGATGTAGTCGAAGTAGGCGCGGTTGAGGCCGAGGGGGTTCGCGTTGCTGCCGTCGCGGGTGCTGTGGCTGAAGAAGATGCGGTCCTGGCAGTAGTCGGTCGAGCCGGAGGTGACCGAGCCAGCAGGGTTGCCGCAGAGGCCATCGCCGTTCGCGTCGAGGCACACTTGGAAGGCGAGGTCCTTGTCGGCGACGCTCGCGTCGCGCACGTAGATACCGTTGCCCTTCGTGCCGAACTCGGCGAAGGTGATGCACGCGCCGCCGGTGCCCGACTCGTAGATGCCGTCGCGGTTCGTGTCCTCACAGGTGACGGCGCCGTTGTCCGCGATCGTGATCTGGCCCGCCGTCCCCGGGGTCGCGGCGAGGTTGAAGTTCGTGACGATGGTGCCCGCGCCCACATAGGACTTGGAGGGACCCACGGGAACGATGGCGCTCGTGGCGGGGAGTGTCACGAGGGCAAGGGCGGTGGCGAGGATGAGGAGCTTGACGGTGTTCATGGGATGCCTCCCACGCCACCAAGCCCCCCTGAGGGGTATAAGGGCACGCCGGGGCTCCCCCTGCCGGGGCAGGAAACCCCCTGCGCGGCCCCGCTTCAGGGGGCGAGGCCGGGAGCCACGTAGGTGGGGAGCACCATGGGGCGCTCGATGAGGGGCAGCCTCAGGACGCTCGCGCCGCCGCCAAGCGACAACTCCACGGGCTCGAGGCTCGGGCTCGGGAGGATGTCCTCGACGCCGTCTCGGTGCACCACGAGGCGGAGGCGGTGCCCCTCGGCCACGAGGGCGTCCATGGGCTCGAACTCCATCCTCGCCACCACAGGCACGCCGGGGGTGAGAGTTTCGGGCTCGCCGTTGCCCCCCGCGTAGTGGTGGAGGCTGATGGCGCCCCACCCAAGGCGCATGGTGCGCCCATCAGGGAACACGTCGAAGAGCTCGGCGAAGAGGTGCCCGCCCACGGGGGTCGAGGGGGTCGCGGTGACGTGGAACTGGGGGAGGCCCGCGAAGCGGAGGGCCCGGGCGAGGGGCTCGCTCCTGAAGGTGACGCTGTCGCCGAGGCCGCCGAGATCCCCCAAGGAGGGCGCCTCACCGGGGCCGGCCTGGTTGGCGACGGCGGTGGTGCCGCCCACGAGCGTGAAGCTTCCCGGGGTGCCGTTCCCCGCAGGGGCAAGGGCGCCGTCCCCGCTCGCTTCGAAGTCGAGCCACGTGGCGTCCGCGGGCGGGTAGGTGGCCTCGCCGCGCCACACGAACAGGTTGTCCTCCACCTCGACGGCGGGGCCCGTGTCGATGCCGGGGGTGCCGCGGAGGTACTTGTCGAACCACTGGACCATGCGCTCGGCCCAGTCCCACCGCACGTTGCGGTGCTCGTCCACGCGGTCGGGGTAGTGGTGCTCCCACACGCCAAACCACGCCTTCGTCTCGATGCCCGCAGCCTGGAGCTCGCGCACGAAGGGCACCGCCTGGCTCGGGTTCACGTTCCAATCGTGGAGGCCGTGAATCACCCACACGGAGCCGTTGTAGTTCTCGAGGATCTGTTGGCGGAGGTCGCGGCTCTGCCAATACTCGCTGGAGGCGTCCCCGGTGAGGGAGGAGTACGCGCTCTCGCGGTGCACGTCCACGAGCGCGCCCTCGCAGAGGCGCTCCGTCCACTCGGTGGGCGGCTTCGCGTCCGTCGCGTACGTGGGGAAGTAGGTGGCGCCGTTGATGGCGCCGCGAAGCTCCGACGTCCCGTTCTTGTAGTAGAGGAAAGGACCGTTCACGGCGCCGCTGATGGGCACAATGGTCTTCAGGTGCGGGTTCCCGCTCGCGGCGCCCGCCCACGCGGAAGTGCCGTCGTAGCTGCGCCCCGTCATGCCGACGTTCCCGTTGCTCCAGGGCTGCTGCGCAATCCAACTGATGACGGCGCTCACGTCCTCCACGTCCTGCGGCGCCTTGAACTCGAGGCAGCCGCCCGACTCCCCGGTGCCGCGGAGGCTCATCTGGATGACGGCGTACCCGCGGGGCACGAGCCACTCGATGGTGGGCGGGCGGTACTTGTCCTTGTCCACGTTCGGCCCATAGTAGGGCCCCGCGTCCATCACGGTGGGGAGCCTGCACTCCGCGCTGAGGTTCCCGGCCGCCCAGTCGCACCCCTCCATGTCGGGCAGGAAGACTCCGATGGCGAGCGGCGTCCCGTCCGCCGCGGGAACCTTCTCCTTCACCGCGTCCAAGATGCCGTAGAGCGCGGGCGAGAGCGGCATGCTCCAGCCGCGGCTCGTATCATACGCGGGGCCAGCGACGCCCGAAGACTGCACCACCGTGGTCGGGTACGTAAGGCACCCGGCGGCAAGGGGCAGCAGCATGGCGAGGGCGAGCAGGAGGCTCCACTGGCGCATGGGAAATCAACCGGGGACACCTCGGGCAGCATTTAACCCTTCAGGCAGCCGCACTGCCCAACCCCGCCAGCCACCGCGTGGGCAGGGGTGTGAACCCTTATCCATGAGG
>DATMKA010000196.1:0-3288 GCA_035553595.1 Thermoplasmatota archaeon
CCGTAGGGGGGCCGGTCCCCGCCCCCAGGGCGGCGACCGGCCCCCCTACGGCGGCGGCGGCGGGTACCGCGACCGGCCTCCCCGTGACGACCGCCCCGGTGGCGGCTACCGCGACCAGCGGCCCGGCGGCGACCGCCCGCCCTACGGCGGCGGTGGCGGCGGCGGGTACCGCGAGGACCTCGGTCCCCGCGACGAGCGCGGTCCGCCCCGCGGTGGCGGTGGCAAGTTTGGTGGGAAGCCCCGCCGTGACTTCAGGAGGGGTCCCGAATGAAGGAAATGTTCCCTGGCGTCCTCCTCCTTGAGGACAACCGCATCGCGACGCCGAACCTGGTTCCCGGCGTCCGCGTCTACGACGAGGACCTGTTCCAGGCCGGCGGGCGCGAGTACCGCGCGTGGAACCCCACGCGCAGCAAGCTCGGCGCCTACCTCCTCAAGGGCGCGCGCAAGTTCCCCGTCACGCCCCAGTCGAAGGTGCTCTACCTCGGCGCCGCCAACGGCACCACCGTGAGCCACGTCTCCGACATCGTGACGCGCGGCTTCTGCACCGCGGTGGAGTTCAGCCCCCGCAGCTTCCGCGACCTCATCGGTGTGGCCGAGAAGCGTCAGAACCTCATCCCCGTCCTCGCCGATGCGTGGCGGCCCGACCAGTACGCGCGCCTCGCGCCGAGCCCGGACCTCGTGTTCCAAGACATCGCGCAGCGCCAGCAGAGCGCCATCTTCGCGAAGAACCTCAACCACTTCAAGCCCCAGTGGGGCCTCATCGCCATCAAGGCCCGCAGCGTGGACGTCGCCGCGAACCCGCGCGACGTGTACGAGGCCGTGGTGCGCGAGGTGGAGGCGGCCACGCCCTACCGCGTCGAGGACGTGGTGGACCTCGGGCCCTTCGAGAAGGACCACGCCGCCGCGCTCTTCAAGCGCGAGAAGGGGGACGGCTGAGGATGGTGGGCGCGGAGAGCGTCCTCGTCACGGGCGGCGCCGGCTTCATCGGCAGCCACCTCATCGACCGCCTCCTCGCGGACGGGCACCGCGTGCGGTGCTACGACAACTTCACGAGCGGCAAGCGGGAGTTCCTCGCGCACCACGCGAAGAACCCCAACCTGCAGATCATCGGCGGCGACGTCATGGAGCGCGCCGCCCTCGCGGAGGCCATGAAGGGCGTGGACCTCGTGTTCCACCTCGCGGCGAACCCGGACGTGCGCATCGGGGCCACCTCGAGCCGCATCCATCTCGACCAGAACGTGATCGCGACCTACGAGGTGCTTGAGGCCATGCGCGCCGCGGGCGTGCGCCGCCTCGGCTTCACGAGCACGAGCACGGTGTACGGCGAGACGGACCGCATCCCCACGCCCGAGGACTTCGGACCGCTCTTCCCCATCAGCCTGTACGGCGCCTCGAAGCTCGCTTGTGAGGCCCTCATCAGCGGCTACGCGCACACCTTCGACTTCGAGACGGTGAGCTACCGCTTCGCGAACGTCGTGGGGCCCCGCAGCACCCACGGCGTCACCTACGACTTTTACCACAAGCTCCGCGCCGACCCCAAGCGCCTCGAGATCCTCGGGGATGGCCGGCAGAAGAAGAGCTACGTGCACGTGAGCGACACCGTGGAGGCCATGGTCCACACGATGCGCATGGCGAAGGCGAAGGCCGAGGTGTTCAACATCGGCAGCCGCGACGCCATCACGGTCACGGAGATCGCGAACCTCGTGGTGGCCGAGATGGGCCTCAAGGACGTCACTTACCACTTCACGGGCGGCGTCGATGGCGGCCGCGGCTGGAAGGGCGACGTGAAGGTCATGCGGCTCGACACGTCGAAGCTCGAGCGGACCGGCTGGCACCCGAAGATGGGCTCTGCGGAGTCCATCGCCGCCACGGCCCGGGCCCTTGTCGACGAAGGGAAGAAGGCCCCGGTGAAGTAATCCTGCGAACCGGCCACCGCATTGGCGGGCCGAAGGCCCGCTGATCCAGGTTGGTTTTTTACGCGGAGTTTTTCTCAAAAACTCCGGCTGGCACCCGAAGATGGGCTCTGCGGAGTCCATCGCCGCCACGGCCCGGGCCCTCGTGGATGAGGGCCGCAAGGCCGTCGCGAAGTAAGCTCTAAGCTTGGATCACCTGGATGGGGAGGAGGCTCGTGAGGTTCGCCTCCACCTCCGCCGTGGTGTTGCTCGGCGTCGCGTTCGCCGTGTAGCGGCTCGTGCCGCTCGTTTGGCGCCCGTACACGAGGACGGTGGGGCCGCTCTCGGGGGCCTCGGCCCAGCAGGCGTGGACGTACCCCTGGGGGTCGAGGGCGATCTGGAAGTAGTCGAGGAGGTCGCGGGTGCCGGCGGCGCAGCCGGTGCCGCTCGTGCAGATGCTACCCTGCATGATGGGGGTGGTGCTGATCTGCTGCTCGAGCCAGGGGGCGTTCGCGTCGAGGCCGTTCTCGGTGGTGGCGAGGTGGACGTGCCAGGTGCCGTCCACTTCCTCGGCGCTCGGGCCCGTGGCGTTGGTGGCGTAGTAGGCGACGGCGAGGCGGCCCGCGTCCCCGGCCACGATCCAGGGGAAGATCGCGGTCTGCGTCGCGGCGGTGTTCACGCGCTGGGGGGTGCTCCAGGTGGCGCCCTGGTCGGTGCTGTGGGTGACGTAAATCCCCGTGGTCTGCGTGTCCTTCTCGCGCTCGGACCAGGTGAAGTACAGGTTGCCGGCGACGTCGGTGGCGACGACGGCGAAGGAGTCGAAGGTGTCCCCGGAGCGCTTCGCGACGGGGAGCTTCTCCGCCGTCTGGCCGCCGTCGGTGCTGCGGAAGACGAAGGCCTCGTCGTCGCGCGTGAGGTAGGCCACGTACACGTTGCCCGTGGTCTTGTCCACGGCGAGGTTGCCGGGCCACTGGTACTGGCCGGAGTCGGGGATCTGGAGAACGTTCATGGCGACGGGGAGGTCGCCCACGACTTCCACGCGCACGAGGGCGGTGGAGCGGAGGGCACCCTGGCCGGAGCCGAAGGTGAGGTAGGCGAGGCCCGTGTCGGCGGCCTCGATCCAGTTGCGGTCGTCGATGGGCACCTCGCACATGAGGGGGTTCATGGTCCACTCGTCCCCGGTGGTGGAGGTGGCCGCGCTTACGCACCCGAGCCAGAGGCCGGTCTGGTAGATGCGGCCCGAGGGGTCGATGGCGAGGTCGGAGTCGCCGCCCCCGAACACGGGGTCGGGCACGGGGAGGAGCTCAAAGCTTGCGCCGCCGTCGGTGCTGCGCCACACGTAGTCGCCGCCCGTGAGGCCCGTGGGCGCCGTCACCCAGATGGTGCCGTCGGGGCC
>DATMKA010000197.1:0-2982 GCA_035553595.1 Thermoplasmatota archaeon
CGTCGGAGGAGCTTGGCGCCTACACGGCGGAGGCCGCCCCCGAGCCTGTGGAAGAAGACGAGGAGGAGGATCTCTTCGGCGTCTCCATGGCCGCCGTGGACGAGGACGACCTCTTCGATTACTCGAGCGCGAGCAAGCGCAAGGAGGCCTCCACCTCCGACATCGACCTCGCCGCCCTCGAGCTGGACATCCAGGTGCCCGCCGGGTCCGAGCCCGAGCCCGCGCCCCAGGGCCCGCCGCCCGCCCTTGATGAGGGCGAGTTCGTCATCGATCCCAATTCGCTCGAGAACCGCGCGCCCGAGCTCCTCGAGGAGGAGTTCCTCCTGGAGGGCTTCGAGGTGCAGACGGTGGAGGAGCAGGCGCCTGCGCCCGAGGAGACGGAGGCCTTCGAGAAGGAGGCCGACCTTCCGCCGCCCATCGAGAGCCTGCCCGAGCTCGACGCGCTCACCGCGCCCCCGGTGGAGGCCACCGAGGAGGCCCCCTGGCCCGAGGAGCAGCCCGCATCGGACCTTGCCGTGGAGGACCTCGGCTTCATCGAGGAGCCCGCGCCCCAGGAGGCCTGGAGCGAGGCGCCCGTGGAGCCTGAGCCCCTGTGGACGGAGGAGCCGGAGGCGGCAACGGCTGCCGCCGCTGCCCCTGCCGCCGAGGCCGCGTGGACGGAAGCCCCGGCCGAGGAGACGGCCTGGGCGGAGGAGGCCCCCGCGGAGACGTGGGCCGCGCCTGCCACGGAGCAGGTTGCCGCCGAGGAGATCGTGGACTTCGAGGTGCTTCCCGACGACGAGGAGGAAGCCATCGCGACCACGGAGATCGTGGAGGAGTCCTGGGAGGAGGCCGCCCCGGCCCCCGAGCCCGCTCCCGCCGTGGCTCCCGCGGTTGCCGAGCCCGCCGAGCCCGCGGGTCCCGACGAGGCGCCCCGCGCCACCGAGAACGGCACGACGAACGTGAAGCTCCTTGAGGGCGTGGGTCCTGCGAACCGCCGCAAGCTGCGCGACGTGGGCGTCCAGACCTTGGGCGACATCCTCACGCGCACGCCTGAGGACATGGCGCAGCGCTCCGGCATCCCGCTCAAGGACACCAAGCGCTGGTGGAGCGTCGCGGACCTCACCGTGAACGCGGGCATTCCCCTGGAGTACGCCGAGGCCCTCGCGGCCACGGGTATCGTGGGCGTGGCTGGCCTTCGCGAGATGCGGGAGGAGGAGGTCGTGAACCGCCTTGCGGCCACGAGCCACCGGCCCGTGACGCGGGGAATGGTCGCTTCCTGGAAGCGCCGCGTCTGAACCGGTGAAAAAAGAGCGTCCTTCGTGAAGCGCGCGTTACCAGCGGTAGCCGCCGCCAACGTGGAGGGGCTTGCTGCTGATCGCGGCCATGGTGGCAGTCATCTGGGTGAGGCCGGCGAGGGTGATCTTCTGAGGCATGTACCGGGGGCGGCCCCCCGCGGTACATAAGGGCTCTTGTACGGTGGGCGCCCGGGTGGCGATAGGGTTATCGCCGCCCCCGCGGACGGAGGGGCGGGCATGCCGTCCTTCCTGGTGCACGCGCTCATTCCCACCTTCGCGATGCTGTCGGTGAGGCGCTACTTCGATCCCCGCATCGTGCTCTACCTGTGGCCCCTCACGCTGTTGCCGGACCTGGATTATTTCGGCGCGAACGGCACGTGGTGGGTCCATCGGGCCACGCTCCACAGCCTCCTCTCCGTCGCCTTGGTGGTGGGCCTCGTGTGGCTTGCGGCGCGGCGGTGGGCCGCCCCCGGCGCGGCGCCCCAGTACGCGGCCGTCGCCCTCGTCTACCACGGCAGCCACATCCTGATGGACACCTTCGCGGGCGGCAACGTGTTCTTCTGGCCCTTCTTCAACCAGACGTTCCTCTACTGGTTCTACATCGAGGTGGACACGGCGACGAACACGCCCATCGTGACGTCGGAGCCCGCCACCCACGAGGGCGCTCCCGTCGTGAGCACCACCTACGAATGGTTGAGCCCGGCGGAGACGGCGATGATGGCGTTCCTCCTCGTGTTCTGGGCGGTGCTCGTGACGCTCTCGCTTGCGGAACGTTACCGCGACAGGCGCGAGAACGGCGGCCGCAACCGGCAGAACGCGACGCCCGCGGGGGGCGCGGCACGGCCTCCGCCGAAACCGTCGAAGGATCAGCCTGTTGCCCCTTTCCCAGAGGAAGGAACATTTAAGTAACGGGCAACGGAACATGAGGATGGAGCAGGGAAAACGGTTTCCCTATCAAGAGAACCGCGCTCGAGTATCCTCAACCGACTCGTTCTGCTGAGCAGGCGGGTCCCCTCCATGAAGCGTTCCCTGCCTCCTTCAGAAAGGTCGATCATCACCCGTGGGCGCCTCGCGTGCTCCCTCCACCTCCGTGTCCCTATCTGGTGGAGCCGGGTGCGATCGGCCTTTCTGAGTGAGCCCTTTTCCCGTGGCCTGACCCTTATCCGCAGAGGTAGTCCAGGAACCGGTTGAGGGGGAGCCCGTCCTCCCAGCGGAGGATGTAGGAGCCCTTCTCGCTCTTCTCGACCTTGGGGAGGCGGTCGTAGAGCACCTTCACGCGGCCTTCGAGGCCGGTGGTGGGGAGGCTGAAGACGCGCCAGGAGTCGCCGCGCTTGCCCTTGAGGCGGTAGGCGTAGAGGGGGATGACGCTCGCGCGGCCGCACTCGGCCGCCATGCGGTCGGCCTGCTCGTTGTTGCGGCCTGACCCGTCGCTGAAGTGGATGGTGGGCTTCGTGGCGGATTTCACTTCGATGGGGAAGCTCACGTCCCCGCGGAGGGCCACGAGGTCAACGCCCAGGGAGCCGGCGGCGCGCACCACGAGGAAGGGTTTCGCGATGGCCCGGTGGTAGTTCTTCGTCTCCTCCGGGTCGCAGGTCTTCACGACCTTCCGGATGGCCTCCTCTTCGCCAGCCAGGACGCCTTTCAGCTCGCGTTCGTATGCGCTGCTCATCCCTATCCCCGCTTCGACCCACCCCAAGGAATAAAT
>DATMKA010000198.1:0-10279 GCA_035553595.1 Thermoplasmatota archaeon
TCGTAGCAGTACCAGTAGCCGCCTTCGGCGTCGTACTCGGGACCGAGCATGCCTTCCTCGCAGGTGGGGGGCATGCCGGGGTCGTGGGCCGTCTCGTTGTGGTGGCCCCCGGCGTCACCGGAGCTCTCGGGGTGCCAGCACACCCAGTACTCGCCGTCCCACTCGGGGCCGACGGTGCCTTCGGGGCAGGGCGGGGGGCTCCCGGAGCCCTCCGAGGGGGTTGTCGTGTTGCCCTCGGCGCTGGCGGGGCCGGCGATGGCGAGGAGGGTTGCGAAAAGGAGGAAGCGGAGCGTCCGGTGCATGGCTATCGTTCCCGTGGGGCCCGCAAGGGACCCCGAGAGTCACACCGAGTGTCCCTGTTCTATTTTAGGCTAACCTTTGCGCGCTGGGGGCGGGCCTTTACCGATTCTGGGTCCTTGCCACGGAGGGGACGGGGCCGTAGAAACCCGACACGCCGCGAGCGCGATAGGGCTCTTCCAGGTAGGCCCGCTCCTCGGGCGTGAGCTTCACGTCGAGGGCCGCCACCGCCTCCTCCACGTGCTCCACCTTTGTTGCCCCAAGGATGGGTGCGGTCACGCCCGGCTGGTGCAGCACCCACGCGAGGGCCACCTGCGCCGCCGTGACCCCCTTGCGGGCCGCCACCTCATCCACCCGGTCGGCGATGACGAAGCTCGCGGGCTCCGCCTCGTAGTCGCCCCGCAGGTTGTCGGAGCGCGCCCGCGTCGTCGTGGTGCGCTTCGCCTTCCCCGTGAGGAAACCGCGCGCGAGGGGGCTCCAGGGAAGGAGGCCCACGCCTTGGTCGAGACAGAGGGGAAGCATCTCGCGCTCCTCCTCGCGGTACACGAGGTTGTAGTGGTTCTGCATCGTCACGAAGCGGTGCCACCCGTGCTGGTCGGCGAGAAACAGGTATTTCGCGAACTGCCACGCCCACATGGTGCTCGCGCCGAGGTAGCGCGCCTTCCCCTCGTCCACGAGACCACTCAGCGCACCCATCGTCTCCTCCACGGGCGTGTCGGCGTCGAAGCGATGAATCTGGTAGAGATCCACGTGGTCGGTGCGGAGGCGCTGCAGCGAGTCCCGCATCTCGCGCAGGATCATCTTCCGCGAGAGGCCCTGCGCGTTCGGGTCGCCCTTCCGGAGCGGGTAGTACACCTTCGTGGCGAGCACCACGTCGTCGCGCCACCCCTCGAGCGCGCGGCCCAGAATCTCCTCGGAGAGGCCGTGGCTGTACATGTTGGCGGTGTCGAAGAAGGTGATGCCGAGGTCCACGGCGCGGTCGATGACCTTGCGGGCCTGCTCCTCGCCCACGCACCAGTCGCGCCACTGGGGAGACCCGAAGCCCATGGTGCCAAGACAGAGCCGCGAGACCTTGGTGCCGGTGGAGCCGAGGCGGACGTACTGCATGGGGAGCGCCTTCGGATAAGCCGTATGGGCGCCATAAGCCTTAGCGCCACCAGCCTGGCTCGGTCAGCAGCCGATCCCACCTCGCTTTGACCACCTCTTCACCAGAGCTTGATCGTATTAGTTGGATTATTTCAGTAATCCCGATTGGTCTGACGGGAACCTGGCGCCTCTCGGGACGCCTGTGGACAGTAAAGTGAGTTGATTGAAAAGATATATCGACACATGTTCACAATTAACCTCGAGGCTTGACCATGTTGAGGCAAAAAAATTGAGCGGGCGCGTGATCGCTCTACTCCTTCTCCTATCGGCCGCCTCGGCAGCCGCAGCCCCGAGCGTTCAGAGCGAGGAAAATGACCAAAGCGAATGGACCTACCAAACCCCCGAGGGTTCCAAAGTTCTGACAATGCAGATCGCCCTCATCGATTTCGTGGAAGGACGCGTCACCCTCTGCTCGGAGCAACTCTTCCTCACGCCAGAGGCCGCGGCGCAATGCGCCACCCTTCAACCGTCCGCCACCTTCTTCTTCCCTGCAGTTAACCGCGCATCAGGCTTCAATGGGGAGCCAGAGGCAGCGGCCATGTGGCAACCCGATCCCACCTACTGGGCCGAGGGCAGTTACATGAATGCGAAGTGCGGAGCCGACAGAGTCCAGGACAACGCCGACTGGCGGTGGTGTGACATCCCCTTCGGCTACCGTGCCACCATGCACAGCGCGTGGGTCTACTACTGTAACTCCACCTGCTCGGCGGATTCGGCAGATTGGACTACGGGAGGAATCCATCACGTCCTCTACGACGGGAGCAACCAGAGATGGGAGTGGTCAATCAACTACGTCTATGGGGCCTACCAAGGGGACTCCTGCGTAATTTATTATGGAACATGGGGTGCCTCCACGGAAGCACGCGGCTCCATCAACCCAGAAAACCCTCCCGGGACCAGTTGCGATGCTTACCCCGTGAAAGGAACCTACGGCATCGGGGTCAAATACCAGTAGATCAGGAGACATCGAAAGGATGATTCACATTCCAGCGGTTTCCAGGTTAATCCCTGGGCTCGTAGCTGTCTTCCTTGCCGGTTGCGTGAGCCTCGGGGGAACAACCACACCGGAAGACCCCGCCATCACAACTCACGCCCCGAGGAACGGAGGCTCTTGGGAGGGCGAACCTCGTCTCGCCGTGACCGTAATGGAGCTTGATGGCGGAACGACCACGGGATTCGAGTGGGCGCACCGGGAAGGAGTGGAAACGTTCCTCGTCCTCAACGAAGGGAACTACACTCTGGACTTCGAAGGCAAGCGGATGACGGTAGCGGCTCCTCTCCCTCCGGGTGTCCATTCCGCGGTCGTGAGCCGCCAAGCGGGAAAGGCCGAGCAGCTCGTGATCTTCCCCTTCACCGCGAACCTGTGGGCGGGACCGATCGAAGGGGGGCGGACCCAGGAGTTCAGGCTATTGGTCGCCCCCCAGTGGCCGATGTTCATCCAGACGGATCGGGACAGCCGGACAGGAGAGCACTTCCCTCCGCCCAACATGACCTCCTGCAAGGCGGTGGCCCAGGCTGGCGACGAGAGCTTCGAGTGGGGACCCTCTGGACAGACCCGGATTGCTCCCAATCAGTCCGTGCAATTCGCATGGACCACGCCGGAGCACGCACCCCAGGGCTGTCTCCCCGCGACGATCCGAATCACCTACCACGGCCTATGGGCTAGGCCCACCGGGCCGTAGCAAGCCTGAGGCATGCGGAACGGGGAGGCAGTCGAAAACGACTGGATGGAAACGCGCACCCCCCGGAGGGTCATGGCGCTTCATGCTCGGTGCGTCGCCGGCGCCTTCCGAGGAGCACGGCCAGCGGGCTTCTGGGGCTTCGCGGCCGCCTTCTTCGCGGGCGCCTTCGCGGCGGGCCGGTGGCTCTTCCCGGGGGCCTTCTTGGGCGCGCCGCGCTTCGCGGCGGGCTTCGGCACCGCAGCATCCACCTTGCGGGGCTCGCCGCTCGGGCCCTTCCCGAGGACGAAGCGCTGCGCGTTCGCGAGCACGTGGATGTCGCGGCGGGGCTTCCACCCCTCCTCCTCGGCGAGCGTGGAGTAGGCCTGCTGCAGTTCGAAGCCGCCGTGGGCGGGCACGATGTGCTCGGGCTGGAGGAGCATGAGGAGCTCGCGGTGGTCCACGCCGGAGGCGTGGCCGGAGGCGTGGGCGCCCTTGAACACGCGGGCCCCCGCCTTCTTCAGGCGCTTCTCGAGGTCGCCGCGCGCCTCGATGTTGGTGGGCGTGGGGATGACGTTGCTGCTGAAGATGACGTCATCGCGCTTGGACATCTTGTAGGGCGTCTGGCCGTTCGCGATGCGGGTGAGGAGCGCGCCGGGCTCGCCCTGGTGGCCCGTGAGGATCACGAGGTACTTCGTGGGGTCCTCGGCCACGAGGCGGAGCGCCTGGTTGGCGGACTCGCGGTTGGGGAACATGCGCACGTGGTCGGGCACGTTCAGGAGGCCCGTGGAGGCCGCGATGCTCTGGTAGCGCTCCATGGAGCGGCCCATGAGGAGGATGTCGCGGTCGAGGTCCTCGGCGTACTCGATCATGCTGTGGATGCGCGCCGAGTTGCTGGAGAAGGTGCTCACGAAGAGCGCCTCCTTCTCGTGGTCCACGCCGAACAGGAGGTCCTTGAGGCGCAGGCGCGCGATCATCTCCGAGTCCGTCTTCTCGTCCTTGTGGGCGTTGGTGGCCTCCGTGATGAGGAGGTGGACGCCCTCGCGGCCGAGCTGGGCAAGGCGCCGGTAGTCGGGCTTTGCGCCAAGGACGGGCGTGTCGTCGAGCTTGAAGTCGAGCGCGTATACGACTGCGCCCTTCGGGGTGTGGAGAACGGGCAGCGTCGCGCCGATGATGCTGTGCGTGATGTGCACGAGCTCCACCTCGAGGCTGCCGCGGCCCACGCGCACCCGGTCCTTCCCGGTCATGGGGACGAGCCGGTTGGGGATGCTGAGGCGCTGGTCTGTGCGGGAAGCGGGCCCGTCGCGGCTGCCGCGGTTGCGGCCGCGGCGCGGCGTGCACAGGTCCTCGATGAAGCGGATGGTGTAGGGGCTCCCGAGGATGGGGGCGTCGGGGTAGCGGCCCGCGAGCTTCTCCACGGCCGCCACGTGGTCGGCGTGGGCGTGGCTGATCACGATGGCCACGACCTTGCCGTCCACCTGGCTCAGGATGGAGTCGTCGGGGATGGCGCCCAGGTCGCGCAGCGTGTGCACGTCGAGGGTGTCGACGCCCTCGCCCTCAGGAAGGTCCTGCAGGGGGTCGAGCTTGACGCCCATGTCGAAGATGACGATTTCGCGTCCGACGCGGACGGCGGTCATGTTGCGGCCGAAATCGCTGTGGCCGCCAACGGGAATGATCTCAATGTCTTGGGACATGTTGCTGGCTCCAGTCTGGAGTCGTTCGGGGTCCCATCGCGCCCGCAAGGGGCGCGAACTGCCGTTCTTCACACGGAGCCGACCGAGCACCCGGGGGCGGCTCAACACAGTCGGAAGCCGGGGTCGGGTGAATGCGGGGAGGCACCGGAAACCCCGGAGGGAAGACGGCCTCATGAAACAGGCCGCAGGGCGGCCCGAGACGCGGAAACGCCCGGAGGCGAATCCAAGGGAGTGGGAAGGGAATCGGTTAAGCGCGGGGACGAGGTCGCCGCGTTCTGTCAAGGGGACACGGGCGCTCATCCCGCATAAACCATCGGATCAGTCCCCGCGGGGCGGAAGGGGCCTGAGAACACTTATCTTGGGGGCGCGGAATGGCGCCCCGGATGCTCGACGGACCGCTCGCCCTCGCCCTTGGCACCGGCTTCCTCCTCGGGCTTTCCCTGGCGGCGCCGCCCGGCCCCATCATGGCCCTCGCCTCCGAGCGCACCGTCCACCGCGGCTTCTGGCCCGGCTTCCAGGTGGTGTGCGGCGCCATCACGGCGGATGCCACCCACGGCGCCCTCGTGGCCTTCGGCGTGGCCCCCGCCCTCCAGTCGGTGCCCACGCTCCTGACGGCGCTCACGCTCTTCGGGGCCCTCTTCATGGGCTACCTCGCGTGGGGCGCGTGGAGGACGGCCCGCAACCCGCCCCCGCTCGGCGACACGCCCGAGCCTCCGCGCAAGGGCCTTGCCCGATTCCTGCGCGCGGGATTCCACATCGGCTACGTCCTGGCCCTCACGTCGCCCTTCAACATCGTGTGGTGGCTCTCCGCCGGCACGGGGCTTGCGGCCGAGAGCGGCCCCTGGGTGTTCGTGGGCTTCTTCGCCGCCCTCTTCGCCTACGGCCTCGTGTTCCTGGGCCTCATCCGCGTGGCGGCCGGGCGCGTGAAGGGCGTTGTCGCTGGCGTGAGCTACGCAAGCGCCCTCCTGCTTGGCCTCTTCGCCCTCCGCCTGGTGTACGTCGCCTTCGCGTAGGCGGTGGACAGGGGCCCTCCCGCGGGGGTAACCGTACGTTCAAGAAGCCCGGGGACGAGAATCAAAGCATGGGCCTTTTCAGCCGACACTCCCCCGAACCGCTGGAGGACGGCTCCGATCGCTTCGACGGGCCGCGCCTCGACCTGCCCGGGAAGGTCGCCGTTCTCTTCACCGTGGACTGGTGCCCCTTCTGCCGCTCCTACGAGAGCACGTGGCGCGACTGGAACGCACCGGAAGGGGTGCAGAAGCTCCGCGTGGACATCAGCGACGAGAGCAAGCACCACTGGGAAACCTTCGACATCCCCATCGTGCCCACCGTGGCCCTCTTCGAGAACGGGCGCCTCACCTGGCGCCAGAACGGGCGCGCAGGCCTCGGGCTTGGCAAGAAAGACCTGGAGGCCCTTCGGCAGGCAGCCGAAAGCCGGGAAGGCACCTGATCGCGCCTCGCGTAGGGAGGAAGCGGGAGCAGGATTCAAGCGTCATGCCCTCCCCCACTTTCCATGGTTTCCGTCAGGGGACCGAAGGGGGGAGAGGAATCATGAAAGCGGCCCCATTCCCGCAGGATGAGCCTGCTCGCCTGCGAGACCTCGAGAATTATCACATCCTGGACACGGAGCCGGAGGAGGCCTTCGACGGCCTCGCCCGCGTCGCCGCCCTCGTGTGCGAGACGCCCATGGCCTTCGTGAACATGCTCGACGGAACGCGCCAGTGGTTCAAAGCCACCGTCGGGCTCGACCTGAGGGAGACGCCCCGCGAGCACGCCTTCTGCGGGTACACCATCCTCACCCCCAAGCGACCCCTCGTGGTCCACGACACCCTGGAGGATGCCCGCTTCATGGACAACCCCCTCGTGCAGGGCGAGCCCCACATCCGCTTCTACGCCGGCGTCCCCCTCGTCACCCCGGACGGCTACGCCCTCGGAACCCTCAGCGTGCTCGACCACGTCCCCCGCGAGCTCCGTCCCGAGCAGCTGAACGCCCTCCGCGACCTCGCGCGCCAAGCCGTCGCCCAGCTCGAGCTACGGCGCAAGGTGAACGACCTCCGGGACACCATCCGCGTCCGCGAGGAGGCCGAGCAGCAGCTCGATGCGCTCCACCACGAGCTCGAAAACATCACGGAAACGGTGCCCGACATCATCTACCAGCTCGACCTCGGCGGCCGCCTCGTGAAATGGAACAAGCAGGCCGAGCGCGTGACCGGGTACTCGCGGGCGGAGCTCCGCAGCCGCCCCGCCGTGGCCTTCTTCCGGGAGGAGGACCACGACCGCGTCACAGAGGCCATCAAGAGAACCCTCGAGGAGGGGTATGCCCAGGTGGAAGTCCCCCTCGTCTCCCGGGACGGCCACGCCACGCCCTATGAGTTCCGCAGCCGCGTCCTCAAAAATCACCAGGGCCGCCCCATCGGCATCACCGGCGTGGCGCGCGACATCCAGGAGCAGCTCGCTCTCGAAGGGCTCCTGCGCCGGCAACGGGACGCGCTTGCGGACCACGCGGCCCGCCTCACGGAGGCCAACGCCGACCTCGAAGCCTTCGCCTACCTCGTGAGCCACGACCTGAAGGAGCCCGTGCGCGCCATCGGCGCCTACCTCAACGCCGCCCTCGAGGACTGCCGCTCCGGGGCCCAGGAGCCGCCCCTGGAATACCTCGAGCAGGCCGCAAACACCACGGAGCGCCTCGGCCTCCTCGTGGAGGGCCTCCTCACGCTCAGCCGCGTCAACCGCCTCCACCCCTCCGAACTCGAGCCCGTCGCCGTCGAGGCCGTGGCCACAAGCCCCGAGTGCTGCGTCCGGTACGAGCAGGCGGCAGCGGAGCGCGGCGCGGAGGTGGAGGTCTGCCCCGAGGGCGATGCGCCCGTCCTCGCAACCGCGCCCGCGCTCGCGCAGATCCTCGGCAACCTCATCCTCAACGGCATCCGCCACAACCCGTCCCCAAGGCCCCACGTGCGGGTGGCGGCGGCGCCCGCCCCGGGGTCGCCCCGCATGACGCGCGTCACCGTGGAGGACGACGGCCCCGGCTTCTCCGACGCCACCGTAGCCCGCTTCAACGCGCGCGAGCTTCTTGGCGGAAGCTCCTCCCACCGCGGCGCCACCGGCGGCTTCGGCCTCACCATCGCGCGGCGCATGGTGGAGCGCCTCGGCGGGCGCATGTGGCTTGGCCGCTCCGAGGCGCTGGGCGGGGCGAGCGTGACCTTCACGCTGCCCGCTGCGATCGAGATAATGGCCTGAGCTCAGCCGCTCGTGGCCCAGCGGCGGATGCCGGCAGCGCCGCCAAAGGTGTTCTTGAGCATCGCCCCGTTCTCGAGCTCGTCGCCGACCCACACGATGTTGGTCTTGTACTGCTCGGCCGTGTTCAGCCACTCCTCGGGAGGAAGGCGGTCGGTGGTGAGGAGGAGCTTCTCGAGGGCGCCCTCCTGGAGGGCCTGCGCGATCTGGGCGGGACCGTACACGGCGCGCCCGTCGTCCTTCGCGAGCATCTCGAGGAACTTCCGCATCTCGTTCTCGCCCACGGCGGCCTTGCTCTCCTTGAGCTGCTCCATGGCCGCGAACATGAGCTCCTTGATGCCCTGCTCGTCGGTGTAGCCGGTGCTGAAGGGACCGAGGATCTTGATGCCCTTGCCGCTGAAGTCCGTCTCCTTCACGAACTCATCGGGAGACATGCCGGGGCCCCCGAGGACGACCGTCTTGCAGTCGGGCACGAGCTCACGGAACTGGGACTCGATGTTACGGTAGTGCTGCTGGATGTTTTCCTGCCGCAGGCGCTCGAAACGCATGGCGGACTGGCCACCCACGCTCATCTTGCCGTGGGCGAAGCCGATGAACTCCTTGATGATCTTGTAGCCCTTGCCGTGGAGGCGCGCGAGGGTACCGTGGTTGTGGTCGACCGTGAGGAGGGCTACGGGCTCACCGGGGTCCATGAGGAGCTCCTCGACGGGCTCGAGGATGAACTGCTTCTCGCAACGGTAGAGGCGCTGGGTGAGGGCCACGGGGGGCTCGATCATCCAGAGGTTCTCGTCGCTCGCGTACACCGCGAGCCCGTTCTCGGGAAGCTTGCGGAAGCTCTGCAGGCCCGCGATGACCTTGCCGAGGGCGGCCTCGACGGCGTTGCGGGTCTGCTTGCTCTTCACGTTGCCTGCGAGGGCGTACTCGCTCTGGGCGAGGTTCACGGCGTCCTGGAGGTTCGCGCCGGCGGGGATGAGGAGGGAAACGAGGACGGTGCCTTCGTTGCGCTTGGTTTCCTTGAGCTCCTTCAGGGTCTGGCGGAGCTTGATGAGGTCCTTCTCGTTGGGAACCTTTGTGTTCGGGGCCATGTCGTCAGCCTCGTTGGGTGAGGGATAAGGGGAATGAGGAGTGTTCGAGCGGCGGAGCTAAAAGAGGTCGCGGGCTGCCCGCGCGCGGCTACCGCTCGGAGGGGTGGAGACCAGAGTCCACGATGGGCCATTGCACCTTTCCCCTTTAAAAAGTATCGGTCTCCCCGCGCTGAAACCAGAGGGAACTGGAGGGAAACGCCATTCCGAACGTTTATAACGCGGCGGGCCCGATTCCCGCCCGGTCGGACATGCTCGACGCCCTCGCTCGCATGAGCAACCAGATCCCCCCGAGGCTGAAGGCCCTCCTCAACCTAGCCATCTCGATCTGCCTGTTCTTCCTCGCCATCCCCCTCCTCTGGACCGCCACCCTCACGGGCAGCTGGGCCGACTGGAGCCTCGGCGCGGGCGTCGTCCTCCTCGGCATCTTCAACCTCTTCACCTGAGGCCCCTTCGTGCCCCGCCTCCTCCCCGTCGCGCTCGCCTTCGCCCTCCTCCTCGCGGCTGCCCCCCTGGCCCTCGCCCAGGACGCCTCCTCCAACTACAGCCCCTACCCCAACCCCTACAAGGCGCCGCAGTATGCCATGAGCGACTGCTTCGGGAGCCACAGCAAGCACTTCGTCTTCGACTACCTCGGGCTCCTCGACCCCGAGTACACCCACCAGATCGAGGGCGCCGCCTGCGAACTGTACCTGAAAACGGGCGCGCAGTTCGCCCTCGTGACCGTCCCCGACACGGGCGGCGAAACCCTGGAGAACTATGCCTTCCACCTCTTCGAGCGCTGGGGCATCGGTAGCAAGGAACGCCACGACGGCCTCCTTCTCCTCTACGTGAACAGTTACGACTACGCCAACAGCAAGTCCGCCGTCCGCGTCGAGGCGGGGTACGGGCTTGAGGGCGTCATCAACGGACCCACCGCCATGACGGCGGTGCGGGCCATGCAGGACCAGAAGCAGCAGCGCACCGAGGCCGGGGACACGCCCACGGAAGCCACGGCCTTCGCCCTTGCCGTGGGCGCCAACTACCTCCTCCAGACCTTGGATGCGAGCTACCAGGACGGCTTCCCGCCCCCGCCCCCCGAGGAGAGCGGCCTCGACTTCTGGTTCGTGCTCCGCGTCGTCCTCATCACGCTTGCCATCCTCATCCTCCTCACCCGCACCGTGCGCCC
>DATMKA010000199.1:0-4909 GCA_035553595.1 Thermoplasmatota archaeon
CCCCCACCACGGCTTGGCCCTACGAGACCGAGCCCGTGCAGCACTCCGTCGCCATCATCGGCGTGGGCGGCATCTTCCCGAAGGCCCTCAACGCCAAACAGTACTGGCAGAACGTGCTCCAGAAGGTGAACGGCATCATCGAGGTGCCCAAGGAGCGCTGGGACCCCGCCCTCTACTACGACGCGGACCCCGCCGCCGTCGACAAGACCTACACCAAGATCGGCGGGTTCGTCGAGGGCTTCAAGTTCAACCCTCTCCAGTTCAAGATCCCGCCCAATGTCGCGCGGAGCCTCGACCAGGTCCAGCAGTGGGTCCTTACAGCCACCGCTGAGGCCTTCCAGGACGCCGGGTACGACCAGAAGACCTTCGACCGGACCCGCTGCGCTGTCATCCTCGGCAACGCCATGGGGGGCGTCGAGATCAAGGAGGAGACCACGCGGCGCGTGTACTACGCCGAGGCCGCCGCGGCCTTCGCGCGCACCCCCGAGTTCCAAACCCTCCCCGCGGACGCCCAGCAGAAGATCCTGCAGCAGGCCGAGGCCCAGTTCAAGGGCAAGCTCGCCCCCATCACCGAGGACTCCATGCCCGGAGAACTCAGCAACGTGATCGCGGGCCGCGTCGCCAACGTGTTCAACCTCGGCGGCAAGAACGTCACCACGGACGCCGCCTGCGCGGCCTCCCACGCGGCCTTCGACACGGCCGTGAAGGGCCTCATGAACGGCGAGTTCGACATGGTGGTGTGCGGCGGCGCCGACCGCAGCATGGACCCCGCCACGTACGTGAAGTTCTGCAAGATCGGGGCCCTCAGCCCCACGGGCAGCACGCCCTTCGACGCCCGCGCGAACGGCTTCGTGATGGGCGAGGGTGCGGGCATCCTCCTCCTCAAGCGCCTCACGGACGCCATCCGCGACGGCGACAAGGTCTACGCGGTGATCCGCGGCATCGGCAGCTCGTCCGACGGCAAGGGCAAGGGCATCACCGCGCCCAACCCCGAGGGGCAGAAGCTCGCCGTGAAGCGCGCCCTCGAGCACGCCGCGCTCAAGCCCCGCTACGTCCAGCTCGTGGAAGCCCACGGCACCTCCACGAAGGTGGGCGACGTGGTCGAGGTCGAGAGCATCGCGAGCCTTTTCGGGCCTGACACGAAGCCCGGTACGGTTGCTCTTGGCTCCGTCAAGAGCCAGATTGGTCACCTCAAGTCCGCGGCCGGCGCCGCGGGGCTCCTCAAGGCCGCGCTGGCGCTCCACCACAAGACACTCCCCCCGAGCGCCAACTTCGAGAACGGCAACCCCGCCATCAAGTGGAGCGAGGTTCCCTTCTACGTGAACACCGAGGCGAAGCCCTGGCCCGCGCCCCCGGCCGGGGAGCCCCGTCGCGCGGCCGTGAGCGCCTTCGGCTTCGGTGGCACCAACTTCCACATCATCATCGAGGAGTACGTGCCCCAGTACCACGCGCGCCTTCTTGAGGCCCCGGCGGAACCCGTCGTCGCCCCCGTTCACGCTCCCGCTCCCGTTCACGCTAACGAGGCACGCATCACGCCGCAGCCCCGTTTGCCCGAGCTCGAAGCGGACGTGCTCGCCTTCGCGGCGGACACGCCCGACGCCCTCGCCGCCTCCGTCCAGGAAGCCATCGTCGCGGCAAAGGGCTCCCCGGAACCCCTCCCGCGGTTCGCGGCTTCCCGCCGCAAGACCAAGGGGCGCATCCGCCTCGCCGTCGCCGCGAGCGCCACTGACCAGGTGTCGGCCCAGCTCACGAGCGTCCTCGAGCTTCTCGCCGACCCCAAGAAGCGCGCCGCCCTCCCCATGAAGGGCGCCTTCGCCGCCGAGGGCCCCCGCCAGGGGAAGATTGCGTTCCTGTTCCCCGGTCAGGGCAGCCAGTACGCGAACATGCTGCGGGAGCTCTACCGCAAGTACCGCGTCGTGGAGGACACCTTCCACGAGGCGGACCGCGTGCTCGAGCCCCTCATCGGGAAGAAGCTCACCGCCCTCATCTTCGTGGACCCCAAGGACGCGGAGGCCGTGAAGCGCGCCGAGGAGGCCCTCAAACAGACGGAGGTTACGCAGCCTGCGATGCTCGCGGCGGACGTGGCCCTCCTGCGCCTCCTGCGCCAATGGGGCGTCCAGCCCGACGCCGTGGCCGGCCACAGCCTCGGCGAGTACGCTGCCCTCGTGGCGGCCGGCGTCCTCAGCTTCGAGGACGCGCTGCTCGCCGTGAGCGCTCGCGGCAAGGAGATGGCCTCCGTGAAGGTGCCCGACTTCGGCAAGATGGCCTCCATCACCGCCGACACGGCCACCGTCGAGGCCATCCTGAAGGAGATTGACGGCTACGTCGTGGCCGCCAACAAGAACTGCCCCTCCCAGACCGTCATCGCTGGCGCCTCCGACGCCGTGGTGAAGGCCATGCAGAAGTGCCAGGAGAAGGGCCTGCAGGTCATCCCCCTGAACGTGTCCGCCGCCTTCCACACGGCCATCGTGGCCCCCGCCTCGGAGCCCCTCGGCCGCGTCGTGGCGCGCCTCAACATCCAGGCCCCCCAGGTGCCGGTCATCGCGAACGTGAACGCCGAGCCCTACCCCACGGACCGGCAGGCGATCGTGGACATGCTCGCAAAGCAGGTGGCAGCCCCCGTGGAGTGGCAGAAGTCCCTCGAGCGCCTCTACGCCGATGGCGTCCGCATCTTCATCGAGGTGGGCCCCAAGCGCGCCCTCGCGGGCTTCGTGGAGAACACCTTCGAGGCCAAGGCGAAGGCGGGTGAGGTGCACGCCCTCATGCTCAACCACCCCAAGAAGGGTGACCTCGCGAGCCTCAACGAGGCCACCGCGCGCCTCATCGCGGTCGGTGTGGACGTGCAGCTGCCGGCGCCAACGGACGCGGCGGCCTACACGCAGGCCTTCGCGGCCTCCATCGCGCCGCCCGCCGCTCCCGCTCCCGTTCACGCTCACACTCACGCTCACGTGCCCGCTGAACGCGCAACGCCCGCGCCCGTCACGCAGGGCCCGCCCCCCGCCGTCGCCCACGCGACGTACTTCCCCTCCCTGGAGAAGGATCCCGCGTTCAAGGATTACCTCCAGCTCTACGGAAGCACGGTGGAGCAGTTCCTGCGCGCGAGCTTCGACGTGTACAAGCGCGAGCTCGCGCCCCTCCGCGAGAAGGCGGCGCGCTTCGAGCGCTTCGGCTTCTGCACGGACGACCTCGTGATCTCCGGCGCCTCCGTGGGCCTCCCCGGCCGCGCGCACAAGGTGTTCGGCGATGACAACTTCGAGCGCCTCTTCCGCGGCGAGAACGGCATCGACCGCCTCACCGAGAAGGAGGAGCGCGCCTTCCTCGACCGCCACATCGTGCGCCTCGTGAAGGACGGCGGCGAGCCCCGCTTCGAGGTCATCAACGACATCGCGCAGGTGCTGAAGCTCGCGGCCCGCAAGGGCGATTTCGACCTCGCGAAGGAGTTCGGCATCGACGCGAAGCTCTCGGCGACCCTCGACACCACGTTCAAGCTCGCCATCGCGGCGGGTCTCGACGCGCTCCGCGACGCGGGCATCCCCCTCGTCCGCGAGGAGGTCGTCACCACCACGGGCCGCACCCTTCCCGGCCAGTGGGTGCTGCCCAAGGCGCTCCAGAACGAGACGGGCGTCATCTTCGCCTCCGCCTTCCCCGGCATCGACAACTGGGTGGGCGAGCTCAACCGGTACTTCGCCCACAAGTACGGCCACTCCGCCTTCCAGGAGCTCATGGACCTCTACGGCGAGCTCATCCGGGAGATCAAGGACCCTGCCGCCCGCGCGAAGGTCACGGACTGGTTCACCGCGCACGCCCAGAAGCTCAAGGAACTCCAGGGTCCCGAGGGGCTCTACGAGTTCAACCGCAAGTTCCTGTTCAGCGTCCTCTCCCTCGGCCACGCCGAGTTCGCGGAACTGTTCAACGTCCGCGGCCCCAACACCCAGGTGAACGCGGCCTGCGCCTCCACAACGCAGGCTGTCGCCATCGCCGAGGACTGGATCCGCACGGGCCGCTGCCGCCGCGTGATCGTGATCGGCGCCGACGACGTCACCTCCGACAACCTGCTCCCCTGGATCGGGTCCGGGTTCCTGGCTTCCGGCGCCGCCACCACGGCGGCCACGGTGGCGGAGGGCGCGCTGCCCTTCGACCGCCGCCGCCACGGCATGATCATCGGTATGGGCGCCGTCGGCCTCGTCATCGAGGCCGCGCCCGAGACGGAGAAGCGCGGCGTCACGCCCGTCGCGAAGCTCATCGCCACCCACATGGTGAACAGCGCCTACCACGGCAGCCGCCTCGACGTGAACCACATCGTGGGCGAGGTGGAGAAGCTCGTGGCGAAGGCCGAGGAGCGCCTCGGCGTGCCCCGCGGCGCCTTCGCGAAGGACACCGTGTTCGTGAGCCATGAGACCTACACGCCCGCGCGTGGCGGTAGCGCCTCCGCCGAGGTGAACGCGCTCCGGAAGGCCTTCGGCGACCGCTTCCTCGACGTGCTCATCGCGAACACGAAGGGCTTCACGGGCCACCCCATGGGCGCCGGCATCGAGGACGCGCTCGCGGTGAAGTGCCTCCAGTACGGAAAGGTGCCCCCCATCGCGAACTTCCGCGAGCCCGACCCCGACCTCGGGCCCCTCAACCTCAGCCAGGGCGGCACCCACACCCGCCGCTACGCCCTCCGCCTCGCGGCGGGCTTCGGCAGCCAGCTCGCCCTCTTCTTCGCTGAGAAGATGGCCCACGGCGACCAGCGCACCACGGACCCCGCACGCCACCAGGCCTGGCTCGACCAGATGGCGGGCCGCGCCGGCGCGAAGCTCGAAGTGGTGAACCGCACGCTCCGGATCGTGGAGGCGCCCCGCGCCGCTCCCGCCCCTGGGCCCGCTCCCGCGCCCGCGGCGACCCTCATCCAGCCGGTCCCCGTCGT
>DATMKA010000200.1:0-2068 GCA_035553595.1 Thermoplasmatota archaeon
GTGGGAACCACGACGAGGTCGGGGGTGGCCTGGTGCCCTCGGCAGAGCTCGCTGAGAAGAGCGGCGGTGGATCGGGCGAGCGGCCCGTCCGGCTCGACGAGCAGGATGGTGGAGGGAAGAGGCTCCGTCACCCTTCAGGCAACCCCCAGGGGGACCCCTTGGGACCGGTTGAGGGACACCTTGCTCGGGTTCATGGCCCCCTTCAAGCGGGACGCCCCATAACGCGTTTCCTTTAAACCCCAGGTTTAGTCGCAGGGCGCCGCGATGAACGGGCCGGATCCGATAAACCAGGGGTTGATCAGAACCCTTAACGCGTCTATTCTGGATCGCGTCCGCCCCAAGCGGGCCCTACGACCGCCCAGTCTTCGCGACATCCTGAACCCGGTGCCGCAACTCTTCTCGGAGGATTCCCCGATGCCAATCACGGAAGACCGACTCACACGCCTTCAGCGGTTCGGCCTTTCCGAGTACGCCGCGAGGGCCTACCTCGCCCTGCTCGACCTCGGCGAGGCCGAAGCCCGCGACATCAGCGCCATGGGCCGCATCCCCATGGGGAAGATCTACCACGCCCTCGACCAGCTCCACGAGGAGGGCCTCGTCCTCATCCTTCCTGAAAGCCCCAAGCGCTACGCGCCCACGGCCTTCGACGCCTACGTGAGCCGCCTCCAACGCTCCCACACCGAGGCCATCCGTTCCCTCGAGCAGGAGCGCGGGGAGCTCGGCGGCCTCTTCCGCATCCTCGGCAACACGGAGGTGGGCAGCCGCGGCGGCTTCACGATCCTGCGCGGCCGGCGGAACGTCCTCGACAAGTCGCGCGAGCTGTTCGCGGAAACCTCCCAGGACTGGCTCGTCCTCGCCGTCTCGGGCTTTGCCCAGCGCTACCTGGAGGAGCTTCCCGAGCTCAAGCGCGCCCGCGAGCGCGGCGTCCGCATCCGTTTCCTCGTGCCCCTCACGGAGGCCACCTGCGAGAGGCTCACGCCGCTTGCCGAGGCGAGCGAGGTGCGGCACCGCGACGTGGAGGAGGGAACACCTGGCAGCAACGTGTCCCTCATCATCGCCGACGGCGCGCGGGCGCTCCTCATCAACTTCGTTCCCAACGACGAGTCCAGCCACTCCACGAAGGACATCGCCGTGTTCACGGACCAGCAGGCCATCGTGGATGCCATCCGCGGCCTCGTGGAACCCTCGTGGCAGCATGCCGACACCTTCGAGCGCCGTTGCGAGGAGCTGAAGGCGGGCCGGGAGCCGGAGTTCGCCACCTTCCTCCGCAGCTACGACGAGGCACGGGAGCGGGTGCTTGCCACCGTGGAGGAGGCAGCGTCCCCCGTCACCTACGTGAGCGCCGTGCCGGTGGGCACGAGCGGCAGCCACGACTGCCATGACCTTGAGCGGATGGCGCGGGCCGGGTCCCCGGTGAGGGCCATCCTGAACCTGGCCGATCACGCGGGGGCGCGCGCCACCGAGGATCTCGTGCGGCGCTTCCCGCAGCTCGAGGTGCGCCACCTGCCCCCGGGCACGCTCTCCCGGTTCTGGGTGGTGGGCCACGAGGCCTTCTTCTCCCACGTTCGCCCCGGTCCGGCGCCGGCGAAGCCGCCGAAGGCGGACCTCATCGTGCACACGAACAGCCGGGACGTCCTCGAGTCCCTCGAGGCCCATTTCGACGAGCTGTGGAACCGCGCCGAGACCCTCGCTGAGCGGCAGAAGGCGCTCCAGTAACGTGACCCCTCACGGGAGGATCCCAGGGGTGCCGAGGAGGGCCCGGGGCACCACGAGCGTCGTCGTGGCCACGGCCACCTCCGCCACCTCGGCTGCCGTCACCGGCAGGGGCGCGTACTGGAAGCTCGTGTAAAGCCTTAGCTGGTTGGTGAGGTGGGCGGGTTCCTCGCCGCCGGGCGCGGTCATGGCCGCGAGCTCGGCCGCGGTGAGGCGCCCACTGTTGCCGGGCGGGAGCACGCCCTTGGCGCCCTGGAGGCCTTGGCCGATGGCCACCACCTGGTTCCAGGAGCCGCGGTCCACCATCGGGATGAGGTTCGCTTCGGCGGCGCCCATGGCCACGAACTTGTTGTGG
>DATMKA010000201.1:0-12880 GCA_035553595.1 Thermoplasmatota archaeon
CCCCAGAAGTCGGGGTGCGGGGGGTCCACGGGGAGGTCGAGGCCGCGGTGGATGGTGATGGTGACGTGAAGGGGTCCCCCGAGGTTGCCCGTGGGCCCGGCGCCCGCGCCGAAGAACTCGAAGGCCCACTTGCTTTCGCTCGTGTGGGGCATGTCCGCCGTCTCCATGGTGACGGGGATCTCGTGGACGACGCCGTTCTGGAGCTCCACGAAGGCATCGTGGAAGCCGGCGGCGTCGCGGTAGCGGAAGGCCACGCCCGTGACCTCGGGCTCGGTCCAGGTCACCGTGAGGGCAAGCTTGCTCGTGCCCTGGTACACGGTGCTGCCATTCCCTATCTGGACGAAGGCGCAGCCCCCGCGAGGTGCCTCCGTGGGTTTGTCGAAGTTGTAGTGGCCGCACGCTTGGGAAGCCTCGACGTCGGCATCCACGAGGGTGACCTCCGTGGCGCCGCGCCAGTAGTCGTGCTTGTGGGCGCGGTCCCCGGCGCTTGCCGTGGCCAGGCCGTCCCCCGTGTCCACGAGGGGCTCCGACGACGCGTCTCCCGGTGTGGCCGCGGGAGTGGGCTCCGCTCCCGGTTCAGGCGGGGCTTCCTCGCCCAGGCATCCGGCGATGGCCACAAGGGCCACTAGGGCGGCCGCGAGGAGGGCCCGCATGGAGATCACGCCGCTTCCATCGCGTCCATGTCGTGCCCTTCGGCGCTGCGGTGGGCGATCACGTGGAGCGTGACCTCGATCTCACGGTTGAGGGGGCTCGTCCCGAAGTAGCTCACGGGGAGCTCGATCCGGGTGGTGGGCTCGTGCTGCGTCTGGGGGAAGGCGAAGCGCCACTGGCTGAGGGTGGCGTAGGGGGAGTCCGTCATCTGGGGCGTGACCTCGATCTCGAAGTAGCCCTCGCCGGAATCCGGGTTGCCGTGGCTGCGGTTCTGGCGCATGGCCTCCCAGAAGGGCCCCTGGGCGCTCTTCCAGAAGGGCAGGATGTGGTAGGCCACGCCGGGGGCGGGATCCTTGACCTTCCAGTAGAAGTGCACATCGAGCTTCGCCGTGCCGGGCGGCACGACGGTGCCCTCGGGGAGCGTGAGGCTCTCGAAGCCCGTGCTGAACACGAGGAAGTCCGCCGTCTCCGCGGGGAGCGTGCCGGTGGTGTTGCCGAGGTCGAGGACGCGCTTGTCGCCCCAGAAGTCGGGGTGCGGGGGGTCCACGGGGAGGTCGAGGCCGCGGTGGATGGTGATGGTGACGTGGATGGGTGCCGCGAGGATGCCGCTGCCGCCGGAGGCGTCGGAGCCCACGAAGACAAACATCCACTTGCTCTCGCGGGCGTGGGCCATGTCGGCCGTCTCGAGCGTCACGGGAATCTCGTGCGCAACACCGTTCGCGAGGGGAATGCCCTCCGCGTGGAAGGCCTGCGCGTCCTGGTACTGCAGCGCCACACCCGTGGTCTTGGGGTCGCTCCAGGTCGCGGTGACGGTCATGCGGCTCGTGCCCTGGTACACGATGGTGCCGTTGCCCATCTGGACGAAGACGCACCCGTTGTGGAACTTGTTGGGCTTCTCGAGCTCGTACCAGCCGCAGAACACGCTGGGCTGCTCGGCGCCCGGGTCGTAGTCCCCGTCCACGATCGTGATCTGGGTTTCCCCGCCCCAGTAGTCGTGCTTGTGGGCGCGGCTGCCGGGGTCGTCGGCGCCGCCCGAGCCCACGGCATCGAGGGGGCTGCCCGTGTCCACCGCCGTCTCGTTGGCGCCGTCTTGGGCCGCAGGCGCCGCGTCCTCCGCGGGAGCCTCGTCGTTGAGGCAGCCGGTTAGGGGAACGGCAAGGAGGAGGAGCACGACGAGGAGGCGGGAGACCATGGTGTCACCGGGGAATGAGCCAGGACGCGCCCCGGCCTGTTATAACGTTTATGTTACCCGTCTTTCCGGAGTTGTGCGCGCAGCCGCCCCGGGCCGGGCCTTTTCGTCGCGGTAACGAGAAGGGAGCCAGAACGGCTTTCATGCGGAGGGCCCCGAGAGAGGCCGATGCAGGGTAAGCGCAGCGAGTCGGAAGGCGCCAAAGGCAAAGCGACCCCGCTCGATGGGCCGGAATGGAGCCGTGACGCTCCGGACATGGATCCGAAGCAGCACAAGGCCCCCTGGGGCCGCGCCCCCCGGTTCTCCGAGAGCGGGGACGAGAGCGCGGACGGCACCGTGACCCCCGAGACGGCGGATTACGTCGCAACGCAGGGGAACCGGGCGCGGCTCACGGCGGAGGAGCGGGCCGCGAGCATGCAACGGCCCCTCGGTGAGCCTCCGGGCCACGAGGTGGCGTCGGAGGATGCCGTTCCGGAGGCCTTCGATGATTACGGTCTCGGCCGTCCCGGGCACCTCGCCCCCGAGCGCCGGAAGGACCGGCCAGGAAGCAACAAGGAGGAATCTCAATGAGTGTTTTTGACTGCGGCAGATGCGGCGCGCGCTTTCCCGATGAACCCCACCTCGTCAAGCACCGCTCCGAGGTGCATGGCGGAATGGACCGGGCGGAGCCCTCGGGCGTCCCCCTGAGCGCGCCCGAAAAGCCCCTCAACGGGCACACCCGTGCCGAGGAGATCCGGCGGAAAAGCCACCGGTAATCCAGCGCTTCAAGCCGCGCGGTCGTCGTCCCAATCTTCCTCTTCGGGCGCCTCAAGGAAGGACTCCTTGTAGGCGATGAAGTGGAAGTTGTAGTCGATGTCCCGCGCGAAGGGGTTGGGGCCGGCGCCGCCCACCACGAACAGGGGGAACCCGGTGGTGGCCTCCCGGTACTCCGTGTGGAGGAGGAAGCCCCACTGGCTCAGGGTGGCGTAGGGGGAGTCCGTCATGTCGGGCTCCACGAACACGTAGAAGGTGCCCTCGCGCTGCCCGGGGTCGATCTCCGCCTGATCGGGGAAGCGGTACCACGAGTTCTTCGCGGACTTCCACAGGGGATACACGTCGTAGCGGACGCCGTTCGCGGGGTCCTTCACCTGCCAGGAGAAGTGCACCTCGAGAAGCTCCGTTCCCGGGGGGATGATCTGGCCCTCGGCGGGGCGGATGGGCTCACGGGTGTCCTCGGCGAGCCAGCCGCCCTGGTCGGGCGGGAGGGTGCCGCTCACGGCGCCGAGGTCGCGCACGGTGGTGCCGTTCGCCCAGAAGTCGGGGTGAGCGGCATCAAGCTGCAGGTCGAGGCCGCGGTAGATGGTGATGACGACGTGGATGGGCGCCATGGCGACGCCAAGGCCCGTGCCCTGCCCCTGGAAGCGGAACGCCCAAGCGCTCTCCTTGGTGTGGGCGAGGTCGGCGGTGCCGAGGTCCACGGGAATCTCGTGGGCCACGCCCGACTGGAGGACGATGGGGTCCTCGTGGGCGGTGACGACATCGCGGTAGGTGAAGCTGAGGCCCGTCACCTTGGGGTCGCTCCACTCGGCAAAGACGGTGAGGCGGGCGGTGCCGGGGTAGACGATGGAGCCGTTGCCCATCCCTACCTCGAAGCAGCCCATGCTGAAGGCCATGGCGTTGCGGCCGCGGAAGCAGAAGTTGGGGTTGTATTCGCCGTCGACGAGCACCACTTCGGTGCGGTCGCCCCAGTAGTCGTGCTTGTGGGCCCGCATGCCGGGGTCGGTGCCGTTGCCGTCCACGGAGGCATCGTCGAGGGGGCTGCCCTTCTCCACAAGGGTGCCGTTCTCGTCCACCGTGAAGTTGTCCTTCCCGCCGAACAGGGGGTCCACGTCGCGGTCGTCCCCGTCCTGGGACGGCTCGTCGTCGCTCATGCAGCCCGCAAAGGGCACCGTCACGAGCACAGTCAGGGTGAGGAGGAGCTTCAGGTTCATGCGAAACCCTCGGGGAATGGCCGAGGAGCCTGCCCGGCCGGTTATAAGGTTTGTGTACCCCTCGTTGAACTCCGGGTCCTTGCCTGCCGTGTCGCCGGCCCGAGGCGGTGGACCTTAAACGGTGTATTTAAGTGAATGAGGGGGCTCCTCCAACCGGCTCATGGCGGGCGAGCTCAGCTTCCTCCCGGTGCTCGCGGTGGTCATGATCGTGGCCGCCGCCACCACCATCCTCTTCAACCGGCTGCGCCAGCCTGTGGCTTTGGGGTTGCTCGCGGCGGGCCTCCTCATCGGGCCCCACACCCTGAACCTCCCCTTTCTGGAGGGGGCGGGGCCCACCATCGCCACCCTCGCCGACCTCGGCATCCTGTTCATCATGTTCACCCTCGGTCTCGAGTTCCACCTCGGGAAGCTGAAGAAGGTGGGCCTCGTGGCCTTCGGTGCGGCCACCCTCGAGCTGCTGTTCATGCTGTTCGTGGGCTTCACGGTGGGCCGCGCCTTCGGGTGGGCCACCCTGGACAGCCTGTTCCTGGGTGCAATCCTCGCCATCTCGAGCAGCAGCATCATCGTGAACATCCTCACGGAGATGGGGAAGCTCGACGAGGAGTCGAGCCATGTGCTCTTTGCGATCCTCATCGCGGAGGACGTGGCCGCCGTCGTCATCATCACGCTCCTCTCGGGCGGCGTGGGATCCTTCGGCGGCGCCGCCTTCACGGACGTGACGGTGGCGCTCCTCAAGATCGCGATCTTTGTGGCCGCCGCCATCGTGCTCGGCCTCGTGACGGTGCCGTGGCTCGTGGACCGGGTGCGCGACCTGCGCTCGGACATGGTGCTCACGATCACGGTCCTCGGCCTCCTGTTCGGCCTCGGCCTCCTCGCGGCCGCCCTCGGCCTCTCCCTCGCGCTTGGTGGGTTCATGGCGGGCGCGCTCATCGCGGAATCGCGGAGCCACCAGGAGGTGGGCGACCGCATCGCGCCGTTGCGCGACATGTTCACGGCCGTCTTCTTCGTGGCCGTGGGCCTCCAGATCGACCCGCACCTCGTGGCCGCCTACTGGTTCCCCATTCTCGTCATCACGCTCGTGTCCATCCTCGGCAAGATTGTGGCGGGCACCTTCGCCACCTTCGTCGCGGGCTACCCGCCCGCCACGGCCCTGCGCGTAGGCATCGGCCTTGCCATGATCGGCGAGTTCAGCTTCATCATCGCGTCCCTCGCCGGTGGGCTCGTGGAGGCCCCGCTCTTCCCCATCGCCGTCACCGTGAGCGCCTTCACCACCTTCGTGACGCCCGCGCTCATCCGCGGCTCGGACGGCATCGTGCGCGGCCTCGACCGCGTGGTCCCCGCGCCCCTCCGCACCTACGCCTCCCTGTACGGGCCCTGGATGCAGCGCCTGCGAGCCGACCACCGCCGCCGCTCCTCCCTCCTTCCGGGCGTTCCCCGTGGCACCGGCACGCGCTTCCTCGTGTACTGCCTCGTGCTCGCGGCGCTCCTCCTGTCGGCGAACCTGCTCGACCGCGTCGCCGTGAGCACCTTCGGCAACACGATCCTCGTCCCGGGGGACTTGCGCGTGGCCCTGTGGGTGGCCATCGGCCTTCTCGTGGTGCCCGTGGGGATTCTCGCCTTCCACCACCTCCGCCTCATCATCGACGGGCTCACCGAGGCCGCCATTCCCGAACGCTTCGGCGAGGAGGAGGTGGGCGGCGTGGCGGCGGCCCTGCGCGCCACCTTCTGGCTTGCGGCCTTCCTCGGCGCCTCGCTGCTCCTCCTCGCCGCCTCCGGTCCTTTCCTCCCCTCGGGGCCGCTCCTCGCGGCGGCGCTGCTCGTGCTTGCGGTGAGCACCTTCGTGTTCTGGGGCGCGGTCCGGCGCATGCACGAGAACGTGGAGGGCGCCGTGGAGGGCGTCCTTGGCGCCGCTCCGGCGAAGGGGCGCCCGAGCCGCGGCGAGGTCATGCAGCTTCTCAAGCAGCAGTACCCGTGGGATGCGCAGCTCGACTCGGTGGTGGTGCCGCGCGGGTCCGTGGCCGCGGATCGCCGCATCCGTGATCTCGACCTGCGGCGGCTCACGGGCGCGAGCATCGTCTCCATCACGCCAAAGGGCGGAAAGGCAAGGCCCGTGAGCCCTGACCCGGACATGGTGCTCCGCTCGGGAGACACGCTGGTGCTTCTCGGGGAGCGCGAGCAGCTCGAGGCCGCGCGGAAGCTCATTCTCGCGCCCCCGCCCCGGGAGCCCTCCTCCAAGAAAGAGGCGAAGGGGGACGGGAAGGCGCTTCTCCTGTCGGAGAGCCTGCTCGGGGAAGCGTCCGCGCTTGCGGGCGCCTCGCTCGCGGAGGCAGGGCTGAGGGAAAAAGCGGGCGTCACGGTGCTTGGGCTCAAGCGCGGGGAGACCACGCTCACGAACCCGGACC
Source organism: Thermoplasmatota archaeon (assembly GCA_035553595.1). Lineage (GTDB taxonomy): Archaea > Thermoplasmatota > SW-10-69-26 > JACQPN01 > JAJPHT01 > DATMKA01. The sequence goes on from DATMKA010000201.1 coordinate 6,213, forward strand.
CGTCGGTGACGCTTCAGGCAGGGGACACGCTCGTCCTGTGGGGAACGAGCGAGGACCTGGCAAAGGCCCGGGCCCTCATCGAGGGCCCCGCGGGGCCTCAGAAACTGCCGGGGCCGTAGGTGCTGCCGCCCGTGCCGCTGGTCGTGCCGGTGGTGCCGGTCGTGTCCAGGGTGTCCACCGTGGTCACGGAATCCCGGGAGGTTGTGGAGTCGGTCTTACCGCCGTACATGGCGGAGTGGGCGGTCATGCCCTCCCACTTGCGGCGGAGGGTGTCGCGGTACACGTAGGCCGCGCCGCCAAGGGCGCCAAGCAGGAGGAGGTTTCGGAAGCGCATAGGGGTCGAACGCCTCTGTGGCGGGCCGCCAGCATAGCCGTTTTGACTGCGTTCTCGTTGGCTTCCCGCATCCCTGATGCTCGTGCACGCGGGGCGCCGCGGGTGCCTGGCCTATCCTTGACCATACCGGGCCGCGAGGGCGGTGAAGTCGCGCAGGAGCTCCTGGGGGCTGCGGTCGCCCGCAAAGCGCAGCACCTCCTCCTTCCGCACCCTCCCGAACCATCCCTTTTTGTCCGCGAGGACGACCGTGGTGGGCACGGAACGCACGGAGTGGGCGCGCGCAAAAGACTGGTCAAGGTCGATGTCGACCTGGAGGAAGGCGAGGGAGGCATCGGGGGCGGCGCGGCGCACCTCCCGGGCCATGCGCTGGAACTTCGGCGAGTACCCTTTGCAGGGGGCGCACCAGGAGGCGTAAAAATCGATGAAGACGACTTTGCGGCTTGCGAGGACGGCGTCCCGCTCGGCCGCGGTGGGGTTCACGAGAAGCAGTTCCGCCATGCGCGGGGCATGGCGGCCCCGGGAATTAAACCCGTCACCGCGCCGTGGTGGCGGCGGCACGCTGCTTGGCGCCGTCGCACGTGTTGCACCACGTGATGACCTTGCCTCCAACGCGCTTGTTCACGAGCGGGGTGACCTTGCAACGGTTGCATGTTCCGGCCATGGTATCTCCTCTCTTGTTCTCGGCCGGGGGTGCAGGCACGACACCCGGTCGTATCGACACCTTTCGTCACGAGATGGCCCTGCAAATACCTTTGCCAAAATCACGGGGGTGGAAAACGGGAACGCCTGTCGAAGCGGGCATCGGCTCGTGGCGGCCTGCGGCGCCTGAACCTCCGGGGCCCGATATCCTTTTGGCGCGGGGGAGGCTTCCCCGTCGCCATGGCGGCTCGGTCGATGCTCGCAGCCCCGAGGAGGGCGGACACCTGATGGGGCACCCCGACTGGGGCCTCCGGGGCGCCTGGTGCCTCGTCACGGGGTCCACCCGCGGCAACGGCCTCGCAACCGCCAATCTCCTCGCCTCCGTGGGGGCGAACGTCGTCATCACCTCCCGCAACCAGGAGGAGGCCTACCGCAAGGCCGAGGAGCTTGCGCGCCGCCACGGCGTCACAGCCCTCGGCGTGGGCGCCGACGTGTCCGTCGTCGCGGACGTGGCACGGCTCTTCCGCGACACCCTTGAGGCCTCCGGGGGGCGCCTCGACGTGCTCGTGAACAATGCCGGGTACGTGCTCCAGGAGCGCCTCTGGAAGACGCCGCTCCATGCCCTCGACCCGTGGGAGGTGGAGGAGGCCTTCGAGAAGGTGTACCGCGTCGACCTCGCGGGCGCCCGCTACTGCACCTACCACGCGCTCCCCGTCATGATGCGGCAGCGCCGCGGCAGCATCCTCTACGTCTCCAGCACGCCCGCCCTCACCGGGTACCAGGGGACGCCCTACACGGAAGCGAAGGCGGGGGTGCTCGGCCTCATGCGGGACGTGGCGCGCGAGTACGGGCCCCACGGCATCCGCGCAAACGCCATCGCGCCGGGAAACATCCGCACGGCCTGGGTGGATGCGCTCACGCCCGAGGAGCAGCAGGCGGCGGCCGCCGAAGCGCCCCTCAAGCGCTGGGGCGAGCCCGAGGAGGTGGCGAAGGCGGTCCTGTTCTTCGCCTCCGAGCTGTCGTCCTTCGTGACGGGTCAGACTCTCGTGGTGGACGGCGGGACCCTCAGCCACTGATCAGGGCGTGATGCGGAAGCTCGCCCCGGTCCATTCCCCTTCGGCGGCTGGGCGGGGCATCTCTCCCGGGGCCACGGGCGCCAGTTGCCGCAGGATGGCCTGCACCTGGTATTCCCCTGGCGGGAGCGGTTTGCTCTCGGAGCACCCCCAGTTGTCCACCGTGCACTCGGTGAGGTCCCACGCGAAGAGGGTGACGGTCGTACCGGGCGGAATCGGCTGGAAGCTCACAAGGTCGCAGTGGGTCCCAGGCGGGATCTTGAACAGGCGGCCCGTCCCGTCGTAGTACCGCATCGTGCACGCCTCGTAATCGGGGTTGAACACGTAGGTCGCGTTGCCACGGTTCTCCACGCGCACCTCCGCGCGCTCCCCCACCCGGTAGGTGGCGTTCAGGAGGAGACGAAGATCCTTTGGCGCGGGCGGCGTGGGGATGGGGCAACCGGCAGCCCCAGGACAGCGGGGGAGGCCCTCTTCCTGCCGTTCCTCGAAGCGGACGCGCGTCCCGTCCTGGGGGATGCGCACGAGGTGGAAGGGGACGGCGGCGCCGCTCTCCGGGCCGCGGCACCGCGTCCCCGCGGGCGGCGTGTAGGTGGTGACAGTCACCACGGTTTCCGCGCCCGCCGCGTCCCGTGCGACATCGGTCACGCGCAGGAGGTGGCAGTAATCGGGGACGCGGCCGGCGGCCACGGCCACGACGCGGCTGCGGTTGAAGTCCACGCCCGGCAGGATCCCCAGGGGCGGGTGCTCCCCGTAGTGGCGGAGGAGGTAGGCGGCCCAGGCGGTGGCGTTCGCGATGACGGTTCGCTCGGCTGACTCGTCGAGGCGGTAGTACCCTTGGTCAAGGGTGAGGAGCTCGATGGCGGGATCGAAGGGGGCGGGCCGGGGGTCGAGGGTTTCGGAGCCGAGGATTCCTCCGGCCCACTCGAGGCAGCCGGGAAGCAGGAGGACGGCCGCCAGGGCCGTCGCGAGGCGCCAGGACGGAGCGGGCATGCGGGAAGGAGCGCTGTGGACGGGTTTTGGCCTTGCGCTTCCGTTCGGCACGCTCCGGCAAGGCCCCTGCCAGCACTTTCGGTCCCCCGTGTTTTCCTGTTATATGTCGGAGCGTTCCATGGGCGCCCGATGTCGGAGGCAGCGGACGGCCTTACCCCGGAGCAGCAAGCGGTCGTGCAGGCGAGCGCCCACGCCGTGCAGGTGGCGGCAGGGCCCGGGACCGGGAAGACCCACACCCTCGCGCACGTGGTCCGCCGCCTCATCGCGGAGGGCCTGCGGCCCGAGCGCATTGCGGTCCTCACCTTCACCCGGGACGCCACGGCCGTCCTCAACCGCCGCCTCAACGCGCTCCTCGGGAAGGGGCACCTCGTGCAGGTGTCGAGCTTCCACAGCTTCTGCGCCCGCCTCCTTCCCGCGGGGGAGCGCCGTTTCCTCGACCGCCCCGAGGCCCGCGCGCTTGCGGAGCGCCTCGCCCGCGAGGCCCTCGCGCACCCCACCATGGGGCGCAAGCTCCAGCGGGGGCTCGGCGCCGCCTCGGAGGACGAGGAGGGCGACGCCGCCTCCCGGCTTCTCGGCTTCATCAGCTACTGCAAGAACGTGGAGGTGTCGGTCCAGCAGGCCGTGCAGCAGCAGTTCCCCACCCTCTCGGGGTGCGAGGACGTGCTCGCCCGAGCCTACGACGCCTACGAGGAGGGGAAGGGCGACCGCCTCGACTTCGACGACCTCCTGCTCATCGTCCGCGACCGCCTCGCCTCGGACCCCCGCTTCCGCGACCAGGTGGCCGCGGGCCTCGACGCGCTCGTCGTGGACGAGTACCAGGACGTGAACCGCAGCCAGAACGAGATCGTGCGCCTCCTCACGGATCCCTCCCCGGGGAAGCACCGGCCGCGCGCCGTCGTCGTGGGCGACGTGCGGCAGGCCATCTACGGCTTCCGCGGCGGCTCCCCGCTCCACCTGAAGGGCTTCGCGGAGGCGCAGGGCCTTGGCCGCCGCGAGCGCCTCGCCCTCACCCTGAACTTCCGCAGCCAGCGCGCGCTTCTCGCGGCCGCGAACCGCCTCTTCCCCGAGGAGGACGCGCTGGACGCGCCCCAGGGGACGCCCGAAGGCACGCCGCCCGAGATCGTGCCCTGCGCCGACCCGGAGGCCGAGGCGCGCTTCCTGTGCGACCGCATCACCGAACTGCTTGCGGCCGGCGAAGACCCGGCCGAGATTGTGGTGCTCGCCCGCGCCCGCCACCTGCGGGAGGCCTTCGACCTCGAGGTCGCGGCCCGCGTGGGCGACGGCGTGTTCCTGCAGGCGAACCGCGGGGAAGCCGCGGAAACAGCGGACCTGTTCCTCGCCTTCGCGCAGCTGGTTCACCCCGACTACGCGCTCGGCCCCGACTCCAAGAAGGTGCTCGGGATGCTCCTGAGCGCCCTCACGGACGCAAGCGCGCGGGACGTGGTGCGTTTCATGGACGAGGCCCTCGCCGTGAAGGCGGGCGGCGCCAAGAAGGCCCCCGAACCCAAGGTGGTGCGCGACGCCTTCGTGATGCTGCGGGACCGCCGCGCCGCCCTCGGCAAGGCCTTCCACGCGCGTGCCGACTTCCCCGTCCGGGAGGTGGCCCAGGCCTTCGGTTCGCTCAACTGGAAGGGGATGCCCGCCCGCATCCGGGCCGTCCGCGTCCTCTCCCGCCGCCTCGCGGCCCTTCCTGCGGTGAAGGATCTCGCGGAGCTGCAGGCGGCGACGCTTGCGGCCCTCAAGCCCGACCACCCGGAGACGCGGCTGCCCGAGATTGTGCGCCACACCATCCACGGCGCGAAGGGCCTCGAGTGGGACCACGTGTTCCTTCTCGGCGCCCGCGAGGGGGGCCTCCCGAGCGACCCCACGCTGAAGGCGCCGGACCAGTACCGCGACGGGCTCATCGAGGAGGAGAAGCGCCTCTTCTACGTGGCCGTCACCCGCGCCCGGAAGCACCTCGTGATCACGTACCCAGGGAAGGAGGGGCGGCGCTCCTTCGAGCCGAGCCGCTTCCTGAAACCCTATTCACCCTGAGGCCGGGCTACGAAACCGTTATGCCCTCCCAGGCTCCCGGGGGCTTGGAGGCTGCCCCTTGCTCCGCATCATCGTCCCCGTTCTCCTCCTCAGCTTGGCCTTCACACCGCTTGCGGCCTCCCATGAGGGGCCGCACCCGCCCACGGTCCGTTTCGTGAGCCCGACCCCCGGTGACGTGATGATCGATAACGACCGCACCCCTGGGCCCGTGGGGCCTTCCTTGAACCTCGGCCGGACAACGGTGGTGCTGGAGGGCCGCGCGGGAAGCGTGGAGGCGCCCCTTGCGCGCATCGACCTCTACGCGACGATTCCTGGGACCCCCCTCCTTGACCTCTTGGCCTCGTGTGACGTGCGCGGGGAACTGGTGGCCCGGTGCAGCTACGAGCAGCCGGTCGATCAGGGCCCGGCCACGGCCCGTGTCACCGTGCAGCGCCTCGTGGCCGTGGCCACCGATGCCGCGGGGGACACCTCTCAGGCCACGATGGAGTATGTCCACCTGAGCCTGGGGCTCCTCGACGTTCTCGCCTAAGGCCCACCGTCAGGCGCCGCCTGCGCCCGGCTTCCGGAGCGGCTCGTTCTCCGGCCGCGACCACGCCTCGAGCACGAGGGGGAACAGGCTCAGGATGAGCGGGCCGAGGATGAAGCCCGTGAACCCGAAGAAGGGGACGCCGCCCACGATGCCGAGCAGGATGATGGCGGGGTGGACGCCGCTGCGCTTCCCGATGACGACGGGGCGCACCACGTCGTCGATGAGGCCCACGAGGACGACGCCCCACACGATGAGGCCGACCCCGCTGAAGAGGTCGCCCTGGGCGATCGCCCAGATGCCCGCGGGCATGAACACGAAGAAGGGACCCGCGAAGGGGAGGATGGCGATGAGGGTCATCACGAAGCCCCAGAACACGGGTTGGGGAAACCCGAAGATCCACCATCCGACCCCTGCCGCGACGCCCTGGACGAGGCCCACCACGAGGGTGCCGAGGACGATGGCCCGCGTGTTCTCGCCGGAGCGCTTGAGGAGGCGGTTCGTGCGCACGTTGTCGAGGGGCGAGACGCGGCGAAGCCACCCTAGGAGGGCGGGCCCGTCCTTCAGGAGGAAGTACAGGAGGAAGAAGAACACGAGGGTGCCGAGGAGGAAGTCCACGGTGCGCCACACGAGCTGAAGCCCCATCCCCTGGAGGAAGCCGCCGGCCACCTGTTGGGCCTGGGCGAAGGCGGGCCCCACCACGTGGTCGGGGACGCCCAGCCGGGATGCGAAACTCTCGGCCTCCGCTTGGAAGCCGTTCCGCTGCAGGTTCGAAGCGACCTGCTGCACCTCCTCCGCGAGGGAGGCGCCGATGAAGGCGAAGGGGAGGACGATGGCCACGGCCACAAGGAGCAGCATGGCGCCCGCGGCCACCGGTTTCCATCGCAGGTGCCTCAGGAGGAACTGGTAGGGCCGCTGCAGGAGGAACCCGAGCACCACCGCGAGGAGGACGGCGGAGCGGTAGGGCCACGCCACGAGCAGGGCGGCCACGAGGAGCACGAGCGTGAGGCCGAACAGGAAGCGTTGCTCCCGGCTCTTCGGGTGCGTGGGGAAGGGGAGGGCGGCCTCGGCC
>DATMKA010000202.1:0-4601 GCA_035553595.1 Thermoplasmatota archaeon
TCCTGCGCGAGCGCGGCTACCTCCTGAGCCTCGCCCCCCTCCTCGGCGGGCTCAAGATCGTGGTCATGCCCCACGTGACCGAGAAGGCCGCGGAGGCCTTCCTGCCCGTCGTCGAGAGCGTGCTCCGGGACACGGGCGACCTCACCCCCTCCACCTCCAACCCCCCTCGAGGGACCTGACATGGGAGAGAAGCTGCTCCAGAGCCTGCGCGACGCCCCCGTGGTGAAGAAGGGCGACTACGACTACTTCGTGCACCCCCTTACCGACGGCGTGCCCGCCATCGACCCCGACCTCCTGCGGGAAGTCTGCCACGAGATCATCGAGCTCGCGGACTGCGACGCCGACAAGATCCTCACGGCCGAGGCCATGGGCATCCCCCTCGGGACGGCCCTCAGCCTCGCCTCCGGCCTCCCCCTCAGCATCATCCGCAAGCGTCCCTACGGGCTGCCAGGCGAGATCGCGGTCGAGCAGGAGACCGGGTACAGCAAGGGCATGCTCTACATCAACGGGCTCAAGCGCGGCGACCGCGTCCTCCTCGTGGACGATGTGGTGAGCACCGGCGGCACGCTCCTCGCCATCGCAGAGGCCCTCGAGAAGGCCGGCGTCGAGGTATGCGACATCGTCGTGATCTTCGAGAAGGGCCCCGGCAAGGAGGCCCTTGAGAAGCGCTTCGGCCGCCAGATCAAGACGCTCCTCCGCATCGACGTGCGCAACGGGCGCGTCGAACCGGTGTGAGAAGGCCCCGATACGATACTATATACAGCGGGACGGAGTCACCACGGGTGTCCTGTCCGAGCGGTTTCGGCCGGTTGGCGGGACAGAGTTGATCATAATGGGTTTCAGAGACCGCGGCCCTTCCGGCCCCCGCGAAATGCACGAGGCCGTTTGCAGCGACTGCGGAAAGACAACGACCGTTCCGTTCCAGCCCACGGCGGGCCGCCCCGTGTACTGCCGTGACTGCTTCGCCAAGCGCTCCCCTCCCCGCGACCGCGGCTTCGGCGGCGGCGGTGGCGGCGGCCGCCGCTTCTAAGCGGACGCTTGCGACCAATCCGGGGGCTCCGCGCCCCCACACGCTTTTTCGTTTTTCCGACCCGCCACCGGGAGGTCCGCAAGCGCCGCGATACCCCCCGTCAATTCTCGCCTTCCAGGTGGTCCCTCAGGTTCCGGAAGGCCTCGTCGTACCGCTCATCGAGGGCGGCGATGGCGAGGGCCGTGCGGGCCGCCTCGCCCTCGGTGAGCCGGTAGTGGCGTTCGCGGCCGACGGTGGCGGCCTCCACGAGGCCCGCCCGCGCCAGGGTGCGGAGGTGCTTGGACACCATGGGACGCGAGACGGGGAAGTGGGCGGCGAGGGCATGCACCGGCATCGGTGTCTTCGAAAGGAGGAGAAGCAGCTTCCGGCGCGCGGGGTCCACGAGAGCCCGGAGGACGGCGCCGTTCGCGCCCTCTGCCTCCTCGCGGGCCTTGTTGCTTGGACGCCCGGCGCGCCGGACGAGGCCCCGCATCAGGCCCCTCCAAGCTGGGCGGGCGTGGGCGTGTACGCCTCACGCTGGGGCTTCCCCGACTCCAGGAAGGCGCGGAGAAGCTGGAAGAGCGTCTCGTAGCCGCGCGCCACCATCGCGTGCATCACCCAGTCGGGCGCGAAGCCACTGTGGCGCAGGCGCACCCGCGTCCCGGTCGCCGTGGGCTGCAGCGTCCACTCCACCTCGTGGGGACCGAACCCGGCCGTGGACCAGGTGTACACGAGGCGGCGGGGCGCCTCCACGGCGACCACCTCGCAGGTGATGACGCCGTCCCAGTGGGGGTTGGAGCGGTCGATGAGGCGGAACCGGTGACCCACCACGGGCTTGATATCCGACATGCTCATCCACTGGCTCATTTCGCTCGCGTTCGTGAGCGCCCTCCAGACCCGTTCGATCGGGAAGGGCAACTCGTGCTCCTGGCGGATTTCGGCTGCCATGGCCCCATCTACCGGAGGGAAACCCATGCATTTTGGGTTACCGGTCCCACGCCCCGAGCCGGAGCGGCCCCACGAAACCTATAAAAGAAGGGGCGGTCTCCCCGAGAACCATGGCCACTTACGAGGGCGAACAGATGCCCGAAGCGGCCCGCGACGAGCGCGGGCAACTGGTCGGCACCATCTTCGACTCGTACGACATGGACCTCGACCGGGTGGTTGCCGAGCTGAAGGCCCGCCACGCCGCGAAGCCCATGAAGCTCATCGGCATCCAGCTCCCCGACGGGATGCGCGACTACGGCACCGACGTCGCCGACCGCCTCGAGAAGGCCGTGGGCGTCGAGTGCATCGTGAGCGCCGACCCGAGCTACGGCGCGTGCGACCTCGCCCTCAACCTCGAGAAGTGGGTGGACGTGCTCGTCCACTTCGGCCACACCGAGATGCCCTCCATCACGGGCCTCTACAAGATGGACGTCATCTTCGTGCCCGCACGCCACCGCAGCGACGTGAACGAAGCCGTGCTCCTTGGCGCCCGGGAAGCCGAGCGGGCCTACGGCGCGAAGCGCATCGGGCTCGTGACCACGGCCCAGCACGCGCACAAGCTCACCGACGCCTGCGCCGCCCTCGAAGCGGCCGGATTCATCCCCATCGTGGGCCGCGGCGACAACCGCCTCTCCACGCCGGGCCAGCTTCTCGGCTGCAACTACACGGCGGGCGCGAGCATCGACGCCCTCGTGGACGCCTTCGTCTACATCGGCTCCGGCGACTTCCACCCCATCGCCATCCGGTGGGGCACCAAGAAGCCGGTGATCCTCGCCGACCCCTACACGAACGAGGTGCGCCGCCTCGAAGAGAAGATGGACCGCCTCATGCGCCAGCGCTTCGCGGCCATCACCCGCGCCGAAGGCGCGCAGCACTTCGGCATTCTCGTGGGCCTCCGGGTGGGCCAGGAGCGCATGAAGCTCGCGAAGGGCCTCAAGCACATGCTGGAGGCGAAGGGGAAGAAGGCGACGCTCATCGCCCTCGACTTCTTCTCGTGGGACAACCTCCAGTATTTCCGCCACCTCGACTGCCTCGTGAACACGAGCTGCCCCCGCATCACCACCGACGACTACTCGCGCTACCCCATGCCCATGCTCACGCCGCCCGAGCTCGAGATCGTGCTGGGGCGCCGTACCTGGGAGCAGTACGTGTTCGACGAATTCAGGGGAACGACGGCGGTGCCCAAGGGGCCCCAGGCCGTGGCGATTGGAAAGGTTCCTGAGTAGGCCCCAGGAACGGGACCCGGCCGAAACCGCGGTGGAACGATGAAGCGGAGGCTCACGGAGATGTTCCTAATGGAGACTCCGCGAATCTCCGCATCCCCGCCACTCCGCGGTTTCGGCCGAGCGCCGGCCCCCGGAGAACGAGCAGCCTGCCAACCCCCAGAGGCGGGGCCCTTTTGCACCCCGAAGCCGCCAGCCCCTCCGATAGCCCATGCTGTTCCCCTACCCCGTCCCGGCTGACACCCCGCTTACCGTGCTCGTGGTCGGCGCCACCGGCAAGCAGGGCGGGGCGGTCGCGAAGCACCTGCTCGCCCGGGGTCACCGCGTCCGCGCCCTCACCCGCCACCCTGCCTCGGAAGCGGGGGCTGCCCTCCTGCAGATGGGCGCCGACCTCGTGCAGGGCGACCTCGAGGACCCGGAGTCGCTGCGACGGGCCCTTCGCGGCGTGGACAGCGCGTTCCTGATGGCGACCCCCTACGAGGCGGGACCGGAGGCGGAGGTCAGGCAGGCCATGAACTTCCTGGAAGCCTTCGAAGCGGAGGCCATCCCTCACCTCGTGTACTCCTCCGTGGCGAGCGCGGACCGCCGCACGGGCATCCCCCATTTCGAGACGAAGGCCCGCATCGAGGAGCGCATCCGGCAGCGGAGCCTGCCCCACACCGTGGTGGCGCCCGTCTGGTTCATGGACAACTTCGCCACCCCCCTGTACGGGCCCGGCATCGCTCAAGGCCGCCTCGCCATGCCGCTTCCGGCGGGCCGCCCCCTCCAGATGATCGCGGTGGAGGACATCGGGAGCTTCGCCACCATCGTGGTGGAGAGCCGCGACACCTTCCTCGGGAAGCGCCTCGACATCGCCGGGGACGTCCTGAGCCCCCGCGAGCTGGTGCAGGTGCTCTCAACGCTCACGGGCCGCGCGGTGGACTACGAGGAAACCTCCCTGGAGGCCCTGCGGTCGGAGAACCCGGACTGGGCCGCCATGTTCGAGTGGTTCGACCGCGTGGGCTACTCCGCCGACATCGAGGGCCTGCGCCGCGACTACCCCCAGGTGGCCTGGCACCGCTTCGCCGACTGGGCGCGGCGCGTGGAGTGGCGCGCCCTGGGGCAAACCCGCCGGCCCCAGGCGGAGCGGCAGCGTTAAGCGGGCGCCGCTTCGGGGACGGGAGCCCCTTCGCCGAGGGCGGCCGTCGGGTCGAAGGAGACCCACAGGAAGGCGGCAGAGTACCCCACGATCATGGTGAGGGCGCCGGCCGCCATCACGAGGAAACCGAGCCGGATCTCCCCGCCCGCAAAGCCCGCGAGGGTGCCGATCCCCACGGCCGCGAGGCCCAGCAGGGTCGTGACCCGGGCCACCACGAGGATGGGGCGGGGGCGCCCCTCGATGT
>DATMKA010000203.1:0-3023 GCA_035553595.1 Thermoplasmatota archaeon
CGTCGTCGGCCCCGACGTCCAGTTCGAGTACCTCGACACCCGCCGCGGCGACTGGACCGCTGACGCCTACCAGAGCGGCCTCATCACGAGCCCCGGTGGCAGCATCCTGAACGGTATGCACATCGTGGTCTGGGTCGGCCCCGCTCAGAACATCGACGCCAAGGGCAACGTTGTCGGCATCGTCGAAGGCCCCAACGGCTGGCGCACCGCCTCCGTCCGCGACGTTGACTACTTCAACGCCGCCGGTGAGGGCGCTGCCGCTGGTGGCGCGAACGTCCAGGTCACCCTCCTGGGCCTCCTCAGCCTCTGAGGCGAACCGTCGACTACCGCACCAGGGACGGGTTTAAGACCCGTCCCCCTTTTCCCTTTCTTTGTTGATGCTCCATGCCTGAGCTCACGCGCTCCCTCGCCGCCTTCGCCCTCGTCGCCCTCCTGCTCCTCCAGCCTGGAGCCCTTGCCGCGGAGGCCCCGGAGCGCCCGCTCTTCCCCGCCGCCCTCCGCACCCTCTCCGAGCGCGCCGACACCCTGCGCGCCGAGGTGGAGGCGGAGCACGGCAACAACACGAAGGAGGCTGACGCGCTCGCCTCCTTCCGCGCGGGCCACCGCGCCGTGGGGACCTACAACGGCACGCCCCTTGCGGGCTTCGCCCTGAACGGGCTTGCGAAGATGGAGGCCGCCCGCGGTTACCTGGAGTACCAGGAGAAGCGCTTCGGGTTCCTCAACGTGAGCCACATCGACCTCGAGGCCCAGGCCGTGCGCGCGAAGGGCAACGCGACGCGGGACCGCCTCTTCGCCCTCGAGCGCAGCCACGCCACGGTGGCCGGCCTCGATCTCCTGGTGTACGCGGGCACCTACGCCGTGCAGGGCGACCTCAGCGTCCTCGTGTACGAGCGCACCTACCGCCACGAGGCCACCACGAAGACGAAGGTGGACGCGCGGTACCTTCCCGGCATGTACGGCGAGCTGGCCCTCGCTTCCGTCTGTTACGATTACGTGAACCTGCTCCTCGACGAGCTCGCGCGCACTCCCGCCACAGGCCCCTCGCCGCGCCCCGGTGCCCTCCAGGGGGCCACGGACAAGGCCATGCTCACCCTCGCCGACGTGAAGAACGGCCGCGTCGAGGAGTGGCTCGTGGGCCTTGCGAAGGAGCAGGCCGAGGAGGACCACCTCGTCTACCCCATCGCGGCGCGCCTTCTCCAGATTCGCGCCACCAACCTCACGGCGGTCCAGTTCAGCGTCCGCATCGACCAGCCCCAGGATGCCCCCGGGAAGCTCCAGGCCGCCGCGAAGGCCGCGAGCATCCTCCAGGCCAACATTCCCGGTGGGTTCCGCGATGCGGGCTTCCCCGGCTACCTTGCGCGGGAGACCCACTTCGAGGTGGGCCACTACCTCAACCGCACGGACACCGAGAGCCTGCAGCGCGCCTACGCGGGCGCCGCCATGCTCGATGCCTTGCCGGGCCACCTCGGCGGCCTCACGGCGCAGAGCGCCACGGCCTCGAGCGCGAGCCGCGTGCCCGCCGTTGCGCCGCTCGCAGCCCTCGCCGTCGTGGGCGCTTTCGCGCTGCTTCTCGGGAGGCGGTCCGCGTGAGGCGGGGCCTCCGCGCGCTCCTCCTGGCGCTTCTGCTCCTGCCCGTGAGCGCCCCCGGGGCCCTCGGCCAGGAGCACGACGACCATGACCACGAGCACGAGGAGGCGCCCGCCCCGACGGGCCGTGACCCCTGGGCCGGAATCGACACCTCCGGGAACGCGACGAGCATCCCCCGCCTGAAGTTCCAGAAGGGCGACTACTTCGTCTACCACAACATCTTCGGCGAGGACTCGGTCACACCCGAAACCTACACCGTGCTCGACGTCCGCACGATGGAGGTGCAGGGGCGCGAGCGCGAGGTCATCCTGTACGGGTGGGACCACCAGGACCCCGCGAAAGGGCTCCGCGACGCCTACATCGAGTACCGCGATGCCGCCACCTTCGACCTCATCAAGCTCGAGAAGTTTGGCCACTCGAAGACCAAGGACGGCGAGGTGAGCCGCCGCAGCGTCACCACCTGGTCGCCCCCCTACCGGGAAGCGCCCTTCCCCATCGAGGTGGGCCGCGCTTGGCGGAACGACGTGGTCGTCACGAAGGACGAGTCCTTCAGCTACCCCCACCCCCAGCAGGGGATCGTGAACACGACGCTCCCCACCGACACGTACCTCATCCGCAACGAGGGCGTCGTGAGCAGGGTCGTGAACCTGACCGTGGCGGGCCGCAACGTCAGCACCCTCCAGGCCACCCTGCTAGACTCGGGCGGCAGCAACCGCACCGACCGCTACAACTGGCACCCCGAAATCCCTGTGCCCGTCCGCATCGTGCGCTATCGCCTCGAGAGCGACGGCACCATCACGGTGCTCAACACGCTCCGCCTCGTGAACTGGGTGATGGGCGACCTGCCCCAGGTGCGCCCCGCCGCCGTCCCCGCGGTGGCCCACGTGAACGAGCCCGTCACCCTCCTCGGGTACGGCACGGACCCCGGCCGCCGCATCCAGGGCTATGGGTGGAGCTTCGGCGACCCCTCCGCGGGCGCGAACAACACCTTCGCCGCCACGCTCCGCGGCAACGAGGCGCTCCGCCCCGGCGAGGCCATTCCCCCCGTCACGCACACCTGGACGCGCCCCGGCACCTACACCGTGAAGCTCGCCCTGTACGTCACCCCGAACCTCGTGGTGAACGAGACCCTCGAGGTCACCATCCTCAACGAGGCCCCCACGGCCGTGGTCGCGCCCTTCGAGGACGCCGCGCCCGGCGAGGCCCTCCTTCTCGACGGCACCCTGTCCACGGACCGGGAGGGCCCCATCGCGGACTTCCTGTGGACCTTCGAGGACGACGTGGTCCTCCAGGGCCCCTTGGTCTCCCGCGAGTTCACGGCGGCCCGCACCCGCGGCACCCTCACCGTCACGGACCGCGTGGGCGCCACCGGGGTGGCCCACTTCATCGTGGACCTTGCTGCCGACCGGCCCGCGGGCACCCCCCGCACCCAGCCC
>DATMKA010000204.1:0-3389 GCA_035553595.1 Thermoplasmatota archaeon
TCACGGCGTCCTTCAGGGTCTTCGAGCCGCTCTGCACGGGGTGCACCTTCGCGCCCATGAGCTCCATGCGGAAGACGTTCAGCGCCTGGCGCTCCACGTCCTTCGCGCCCATGTACACCTCGCACTTGAGGCCGAGCACCGCGCACGCCATGGCGCTCGCCACACCATGCTGCCCGGCGCCCGTCTCCGCGATGACGCGGGGCTTGCCCATGGCCTTCGCGAGGAGGGCCTGGCCCATGACGTTGTTGAACTTGTGGGCGCCGCCGTGCACGAGGTCCTCGCGCTTGAGGTAGATGAGGGCGCCCCCCGCGTACTCGGAGAGGCGCCGCGCAAGGTAGAGTGGGGTGGGGCGGCCGCCGTACTCGGCGAGGTACCAGGCGAGCTCGCGGCGGAACTCGGTGGAGCCCCCGATGGTGGCGTAGGCCTCCTCGAGCTCCTCGAGGGCGGGCATCAGGGTCTCGGGCACGAAGCGGCCCCCGTAGGGACCGAACTTGCCCTCCTTGGGGACGTGATCAAAGTCAGGTGTGGTCATGGCGAGGCAACCCCTCCCGCGAGGCGGGCGTTCCGGATGAAAGACTGAATCTTCTCAGGGTCCTTGAGCCCACCGCTTTCGACGCCGCTGCTCACGTCCACGGCGAAGGGGCGGGCAGCCCGCACGGCCTCGGCGACATTGCCGGGCGTGAGGCCCCCCGCGAGGAAGACGGGGACTGGGGCCTTCAGGACTGCCTCCCGTACCTCCGCCCAAGGGAGCGTGTGGCCCGTGCCACCGTACCCGTCGGGGGAGAGGGCGTCGAGCACGAGCGCATCGGCGAGGGAGAGGTCCTGGGGCAGGCTGTCGGGGCGGCAGGCGAGGAAGAGCTTGAGGTCGGCGTGGCTTGCGCGGAGGAGGCGCAGCGCCGCCGGGGGGATGCGGGCGGGAAGCTGCAGCGCGTCCGGGGCGATACGTTCCACGGCCCGGTCGAGGGCCGCCGCGTCCGTGGACGCCGTCACGGCCACCGTGTGCTGCCCGGGGGCGGCGAGGCTCACCAGTTCGGCGGCCATGGGTGTGGCGAGGTTGCGGCGGCTCTGGGGGCTTTCGATGACGAAGCCCAGGTAGTCGGCCTCGAGGGCGGCCGCCACGTCGATGGGGCGGGTGAGGCCGCAGATTTTCACGTGGAGCGCCATCGCGTCAACTCCGTGAGCTTGAGAGCGGGATCGGGCGCCTTCATAAGCGCGCTTCCTACGAGAACACCGTCGGCGCCCGCCGTCATCTGGCGGCGCACGTCCTCGGCGGTCTCGACGCCTGAGAGGGCCATGACGGGGCGGTCCTTGCCGTGTTCCGCAAGGAGCAGCTCGGCGCGGTAGGGGTCCACGTGGAGGGTGCGGAGGTCGCGGTTGTTGACGCCGACGATGTCCGTGGCCGTCTCCCGCGCCGCCAGGTACCCGTCCTCGTCGTAGACTTCCAGGATGGTTTCGAGGCCGCGGTCGTGGGCGGCGGCGATGGCGGACTCCACGCAGAGGTCGGCGTGGCCGCGCTCGAACAGGTCGAGAATCAGGAGGACGGCGGCGGCGCCTCCGCGGGCGGCGGCGTCAAGCTGGTCGCGGGAGACCACGAAGTCCTTGAACAGGACGGGGGCGCCCGCGGCAGTGGCGGCGGCGAGGTTGCGGAGGCTTCCGCCGAAGCGGTGGGGCTCCGTGAGGACGCTGATTCCCGCCGCGCCCGCCTTCGCGAAGGCTTGGGCGAGGCTTCCGGCGTCCGCTCCTGCGCGGAGGGTTCCGGCGGTGGGGCTTGCGGGCTTGATCTCGGCGACGATGCGGGACCCCTCGGGGTCCTTGAGGTGGTGCGTGAGGCGGGTGCGCGACGGCGTTCCCTCGGGGCCCACCCGGTAGTATCCGGACTGGACGGTGGCGCGGGCGGCGAGGGCGAGGCGGTCGAGCTCGTCCGTCATACCTGGAGCTTGCCTCCGGTGGCTTCGACGTAATGGGTGAGCTTCTCGCGGGCGCGGCCCGAGGCGAGCACCTCGCGGGCCTGCTGCACGCCCTCTTTGAGGGTTTTCGCGCGGCCGCCCACGTAGAGCGCGGCGCCCGCGTTCAGGACCACGGCGTCCGTGCGCGGCCCCGACTCTCCGAGGAAGATGGCGCCGAGCACCTTCGCGGAGGCGTCGCGGGGGAGCGCGCCGACGTCGGCGCCCGTGCAGCGCGCGATCCCGAACTCCTCTGGCGTCACGGTGTAGTAGTGCACCTCGCCGTCCTTCACTTCGCCAACGCGCGTGGGCCCGATGGGGCTCATCTCGTCGAGGCCGCCTTCGCCGTGCACGACGAGGGCGCGCTCCACGCCGAGGTTTGCGAGGACGGGCGCAAGCTTCGACACGAGGCTCGGGTGGAACACGCCGAGCACCTGGCCCTTGGCACCCGCCGGGTTCGTGAGGGGGCCGAGGACGTTGAACACGGTGCGGATGCCAAGCTCACGGCGGGGACCCGCGGCGTGGCGCATGGCGGGGTGGAACTGGGGCGCGAACAGGAACCCGACGCCGACGCGCTCCACCACCGTCTGCACCTCCTCGGGCGGCAGGGACAGGTTCGCGCCGAGGGCTTCGAGGACGTCGGCGCTGCCGCAGGGGCTCGTGACGGCGCGGTTGCCGTGCTTTGCGACGGGCACGCCGCCGCCTGCCGCCACGAAGGCGCTCGCGGTGCTGATGTTGAAGGTCTTGAGCGCGGCGCCGCCCGTGCCGCAGGTGTCGATGAGGCGGCCCTGCACGCGCGGCTGGATGAGGCTGCAGCGGTCGCGCATGATGGCGGCGAAGCCCGTGATCTCCTCCACGGTCTCGCCCTTCATGCGGAGGGCCGTGAGGAAGCCCGCGTACTGCGCGCCCGTGGCTTCGCCGTCGAGAATGATCTGCATCGCGAGGGCGGCCTCTTCCCGGGTGAGGGAGAAGCCGTCCACGAGCTTCGCGATGTAGGGCTTGAGGCCCTCGGGGTGCGCGGGCGGAGGGGTCGGGGAGAGGGGACTCGTCACTTGCAGGCCTCCAGGAAGTTCGCGATGATGGTCTTGCCGTGCTCGGTGAGGATGCTCTCGGGGTGGAACTGGAGGCCCTCGATGGGGTAGCGGCGGTGCCGGGCACCCATGATCTCGCCCTCCGCCGTGCGGGCGGAGACTTCGAGGTCCGCGGGAACGGTGGCCTCCTCCACGACGAGGCTGTGGTAGCGGGCCACCGTGAAAGGAGACGGGATGCCCTTCAGGACGCCCTTTCCGTCATGGGTGACGGGGCAGCTCTTCCCGTGCATCACGCGGGGCGCGCGGACGACGCGGCCGCCGTACACGTGGGCAAAGCCCTGCAGCCCGAGGCAGATGCCGAGGGTGGGAGTGGTGCGGCTGAGGCCCGTGAGGAGGTCGGCGCACACGCCGAAGT
>DATMKA010000205.1:0-7150 GCA_035553595.1 Thermoplasmatota archaeon
CTTGTGACCACACCCACGGTGGTGGCGGTGCCGACGTTGAGCATGAGGGGCTCGCGGGTCTTGATGGCCTCCACCTTGAGGTCCTCCGTGGTGCCGACGACGCGGTCGAGGAGGGTGATCGCCATCGTGAACTTGTGGCGAACCTCGGGGAGGGTGCCGGGGCGGCCGGCGAGCTTGCCGACGAGGCCGTCGGCCTTCGTGAGGGCGGGGTCGAGCTTCGTGCCGATGCCGACGAGGCCGCCGGGGTTCACGGTCTTGTAGGACTTGCCGCCCGCGACGAGACCGGTGATGCTTGTGAGGATGGGTTCCCACCGGGTGCGGCCGTGCTCCTCGATCTTGCGACCGGGGCTGATCTCGATTTCCTCGCCGACCTTGAACTGGCCCTGGACGAGGGAGCCGCCGACGACGCCGCCCTTGATGTCCTTGGGGGGAATGCCGGGCTTGTTGATGTCGAAGCTGCGCGCCACGTACATGATGGGCGGCTTCTTGGGGTCGCGCTCGGGGGTTGGGATGACGCGCTCGAGGGCCTCGATGAGGGCGTCGATGTTGACGCCCTGCTGGGCCGAGATGGGGATGATGGGGGCGTTCTCCGCCACCGTGCCCTTCACGAAGCGCTTGATCTCCTCGTAGTTGGCGAGGGCGCGCTCCTCTGTGACGAGGTCGATCTTGTTCTGCACGATGACGATGTTCTTGATGCCCACGACGTCGAGCGCCATGAGGTGCTCCTTCGTCTGGGGCTGCGGGCAGGGCTCGTTGGCCGCGACGAGGAGCATGGCGCCGTCCATGATGGCGGCGCCGGAAAGCATGATGGCCATGAGGGTCTCGTGGCCGGGGGAGTCGACGAAGCTCACGGTGCGGAGGAGCTTGGCTTCGACGCCGTGCTCCTTGCACTTGTCCGAGGTCTTGTAGGCGGCGGATCCTTCACACTGGTCGCACTTGTAGAACGACGAGTCGGCGTAGCCGAGCTTGATGGAGATGCCGCGCTTGATTTCCTCGGAGTGCTTGTCCGTCCACTCTCCGGAGAGGGCCTGGGTCAACGTGGTTTTGCCGTGGTCGACGTGACCGATCATGCCGATGTTGACAACAGGCTGCTTGGGGACCTTCATGGCGGGACCTTCGGGCTTATTCCTTCTTGGCGCCGATGAGGTCAGGGATGGCCTTGGGGCCGACCTGGGTGACCTTGGCGTTGATCTGGACGATGTCCTGGCTGATCTCGTTGCCGCGGAGGGAGCGCTTGCGGCGCTCGCCGGGGTAGCTCTTCGGGTGGAACCCGACGGAGTCGCTCACGAGGAGCTGCTTGCGGACGGAGCCGTGGACTTCCCGGCGCATGGGGAAGCCTTCCTTGTCGGAGCCACCGGTGATCTTCACCTTGTAGCCGGGAAGGCCGAAGAACATGCCGTCCACTTCGTCGCCAATCTTCTTCCGGACCAGAACGTTAGCGTGCTGACCGGAGACCGTGATCTTGTACGTCTTGCCCTCCGTGGGGTTGGCAAGATCAACCTTGAAGTCAACCATAGATATCACGTCTCAGTGTATCGCCCACAGCACTGCAGGCGCCCGCCGGACCAGAATCGAGTCCTTATAAGGACTAGTCGGTCCGGGGTCAGCCGATAATACCGCCCCGCATTTAAATGCCTTTCGGGCCGGGACGATGGGGCGTGCCGTGGGAACCCGGCACACGGCCGGGTTACCCGCTCGTCGACCGGTGGAGGGCGTAGGCCTCGGGGCTGTGGCCGAGGGCGATGGCGCGCTCCCGGGTCTCGCCGAGCAGGATCGCTTGCGCGCGCCCGAGGTCGGCCGCCCGGCGGCTGCCCGTGAGGAAGCACGCCGTCCGCAGCTCTAGCAGGACCTGGCGGAAGTACGCCGTCGCGTGCTCGGCTCCCGCATCCGCGTGGCGGAGCCCCGCGCTCGCGATGCCGCCGAGGGAGGCGCCGAGGGCGAGGGCGCGGGCCACGTCGAGGCCGTGCCGCAGGCCCCCCGTGCCGATGAGGGGGAGCACGCCCTGCGTTTCGAGAAGGCTCACAGGGGTCGGGTTGCCCCAGTCGCGGAAGACGTCCCCGAGCCGTGCCTGGGGCGCGACGCCCTCGGTGCGGGCGCGGACCTGCTCGACGGCGGCGAAGGTGGTGCCGCCGACGCCGCCCACGTCGAGCGCACGGGCGCCCGCGCCCTTGAGGCGGTGGGCGGTGCGCCGCCGCATCCCTGCGCCCGTCTCCTTCACGATGATGGGGGTGGCGAGGTCGTTCGCGAGGTCCCGGAGGGCCCCGAGGACGCCTTCGGCGGCGAGGTCGCCTTCGGGCATCACGGCCTCCTGGAGGTAGTTGAGGTGGACGATGAGGGCGTCCGCCCGGATCATCTTGATGAGCTCGTCGATCTCGGCCCGCGTGAGGGGCTTGCGGTCGCCTTGGGCGATGATCTGGGGCGCGCCGATGTTGGCGGCGACGAAGGGGACCTCGTGGTCGCGCACGACGGTGTAGCTGCGCCGCGTGTTGGGCCGGGTGAGGGCCGCGCGCTGGCTGCCCACGCCGAGGGCGAGGCCGAGCTCGGCCGCGGCCGCCGCGAGGTTGCCGTTGATGCGCTCGGCGTCAGGGTAGCCGCCCGTCATGGAGGCCACCATTACGGGGGCCTTCAGGGGCTTCTTCAGGAAGAGGGTGGTGAGGTCGATGTCGTGGAAGTCCACTTCGGGGACGGCCTCGTGCATGAGCTGGACGTCGTCCCACGCGTTGCGGCGGGCGCGCACGTCCTCCTTGAGCACGATGTCCACGTGGTCCTTCTTGCGGCTCTGGGTCTGTTCTCCCTCAGCCCGCAGGGCTGCGTCTTTCGGGTTGGTCATGCGCGCACCTCCGTGCCCGTGACGGGCTTTCCCGCAAGCGCGTCCTGGAGGCGGCCCGCGACAAGCCCGTTCACGACTTGCACGGGAACACCAAGGCGCGCGATCTCGCCCATGTGCCGCGCCTTCCCCGCCATGCCGCCTGTGACGTCGGGGGCGGCGCCTTCCGTCGCCGCAACCCCGAGAAGCGCGTCGGGCGTGACGCGGTCGAGGAGCCGCGCGCCGGGGGTGGCGGGGTCCCGGTCGTGGAGGCCGTCGACGTTCGTGACGAAAAGGACGCAGGTGGGCCGGAGGAGGCGCGCGAGGTGGAGCATGAGGGTGTCCCCGCTCACGATGGCGCAGCCCTGCACGGGGTCGAGGACGGCGTCCCCGAAGGTGACGGGGGTGAGGCCGGCGCGGAGGGCGTCGCGGAAGGGCTCCGCGTGGAGGCCCGTGAGGTGGCCGCCTTCGGCGCGGCCTGCCGCGAAGGGCGGGACGCCGACGGCGGGGATGCCGGCGGCCTGGAGGGCGCGGAGCACCTGCTGGTGGAGGTCGCGCATGTCGGCGTGGACGAGGGCGAAACCCTCGCGGGAGCGCGCGTCCGTGAGGCCTGCCTTGAGGCCGTACTCCTTGGCTTTCACGTGGCCGTAGGAGCCGCCGCCGTGCACCACCACGAGGGGCGTGGGAGCGGTCGCGCACTCCTTGGCGAGGCGGGCGATGACGTCGGGGCGGGAAGTGCGGTAGCGCGTCTTGTCGGTGAGGACGGAGCCGCCGAGCTTGACGAGCATCACAGGATCTCGACCCCCAGCCCCCCGAGGGAGACGGTGTAGGGGGTGGCGCCGCGCTTGCGGATCATCTCGGCCACCTCCTTGGGGCGGTCGGTGAGGGCGATCATGCTGCCGCCGCCACCGGACCCCGTGAGCTTCGCGCCGTGGGAGAGCGGCGTCACGGCTTCCACCAGTTCGTCGAGCTTGGGGGTGCTCACGCCGAGGATGTGGAGGAGGTGGTGGTTGCGCGTCATGAGGCGGCCCACCTCGGCCTTGTCGCCGCGCTCGAGGGCGGCCACGCCTTGGCGGGTGAGCTTGCCGATGTCGCGGACGACGTCGCGCGCGAAGGCGGAGCGCTTCGTGAGCTTCGCCACCTTCGCCACCTGCTCCGCGGTGCGGCCGCGCTGCCCCGTGTTGCCCACCACGAGGGTGAAGCCGCGGGGCACGTCGTGGTGGTGGAGGTGCCACGTGCGGTCGCCGCGGCTGATCGTCCAGAGGAGGTTCTCGCGCTTGAGGCCGTCCACGAGCACGGCCTCGCCGTGGGCGACGGTGCTCGTGTCCGTGGGGCTGCCGCGGCCGCCCTGGGCCGTCCACTCGACGTCGTAGGCGCGGCGGGCGGCCTCCTCGGGCGTGAACTTGTCCTGGAGGGCGAGGAGGGCGCTCACGGTGGCGGTGGTGAGGGCGGCGGAGGAGCCGAGGCCCGCAGCGGAGGGCACGTTGCTCTCCGTCTCCAGGATGAGGGGCGGACCGTTGCCCCACACGAGGTCCACGGCCTGCTTGATGTGGGCGTGGAACTGCTCGCTCAGGGGGTAACCGTTCACGGTATGGTGGGCGCCTCCCTCCCGGGCCATGACGGTGGTACGGAGACTCACGGCCACGGCGAGGGCGGGCTCGCCATACACCACGGCATGCTCCCCGAAAAGGATGACCTTCCCGGGGGCGGTGGCGCTAATCATGGCTCGCAGGAAGGAGACGGCCGGTTAAATACGCTTTGAAGCGGGGCCGGTCAGGGGCAGAGCCACCGTGCCGTGTCGATGAAGTCCGTCACCGCGAGCGCGAGGTGGCCGAACTCAACCCTCGGTTGAGCGAGGCCTTGGGCGAACACCGTTTCGTAGCAAGCGCCCTGGATCTTGAATTCGCCAATGGGAACCACCCACTGGATGGTGTTCCCGGCAACGGTTCCGCCGCACCGCTCCGTCGCCTGGACCACCTGGACGATGAAGCACTGCTTGGTGGTTTTTCCGCCCCCGAAATCGTAGGTGACCTCGCGGTAGACGACGAGGCTTGGGCCCCACCCGAACTGGTTCTGGAAGAACACGCGGGTCGTGATGGCCTCGGGGCCCACCGGGACGACGGTGCAGGAGAGGCGCCCCGAGATGTCTGCCACCGTGAGGTTCACGTACAGGTTTCCACCCGCGCCCACGATCTCCAGGTGCGTCAGGTCCGTGGCAGGGTCCTTGCACGCACCGCTGCCGAGAAAGATCGCCGTATAGGTCGTCTGGTCGCCCCGGGGATCCGACTGGGTCCGGCCTGCGGCGGCCACGCTCGGGAGGACGAGGGTTAGGGCCACCAGAAGGGCCAGGAGCAGACGGGACATGTCACAGGCAATCCCCACCAGGGAAGATAGCCCTTTTGGGGATTGTCTATCGGGGTCACGAGGGGCATCCTGCAGGGGACGCAGGACCGTGAGGCTGGACGGAGGCGCCCCTAGGGCCAAGACAGGAATAGAAAAAGAGGGGGCCTGGGGCCCCGATGGAAGCGCGCCTTAGAGGGTCGCTTCGAACTCGTCCACCGTGGCGGTGAACTGGGCGTCCTCGGCGATCTGGCCGCGGGCCTTGAGGATCTCGCGGGTGAGGAGCCAGTAGATGAGGGCGAGGGAGCGGCGACCCTTGTTGTTCGTGGGGATCACGAGGTCGACGTTCTTCGTCTCGTTGTTGGTGTCGCAGAGGGCGACGATGGGGATGCCGATGTTCATGGCCTCGCGCATCGCCTGGGCGTCACCGGCGGGGTCGGTGAGGATGACGAGCTGGGGCTCGATGAACTGGCTCGTGTTGGGGTTCGTGAGGGTGCCGGGCATGAAGCGGCCGGGCATGGCGAGGACACCCGTGTACTTCTGGAGGACGCGGATGGGCTTCTGGCCGTACTGGCGGGCGGACACGAACAGGACGCGCTCCGGGGGGTACCGGGCGATCATCTTGGCCGCGGCGCGGATGCGCTCGTCAGTCTTGCGGACGTCGAGGACGAAGAGGCCGTCGTTGCGCACGCGGTAGATGTAGCGCTTCATGTCGGCGTTCTTCTGCTGGGTACCGATGTGGATACCGCAGCTGAGGTACTGGTCTTCGGGGATGAGAGGGGTGTAGCCGCTCTCGAACTGTGTTTCCTGCTCGGTCATGTTTAACACCTCAACGGCCGAATCTCGGCCTTTAAGCGTGAAGGGAGGAACCGGGGGCGGGCCGAAGGCCTGGCCTCCGAGTGACGAAGGGCCGGAACGCCCCAAGTGGTTCATATACCTTTTGTGAGGTGTCGCGGGGAGTGCGAGGCGGTCTGCCGCGCGGGCGCTCAGGCTTGGCCTTGGGGGGTCGCGCTTCGACGCGTGATGTCCCGCCCGACGCCGAAGACGGCGACCACGCGGCCCCCTTGCACGCGGGGGCGGGCGAGCACCTCGAGGGGCTTGTAGGACCCGTCGGGGGTGCGGAGGCGGATCACGAGGAGGTCCGGCTCCTCTCCCCGCAGGACGCTCTGGAACAGGTCCATGGTGGGGGGAAGGTCATGGGGGTGGACCACCTCCACGAAGGAGCGGCCGAGCCAGTCCTCCACGGGCCACCCGAGGATTTTCTCCCAGGCCGGGTTGAGCGCCGTGTACCGGCCCTCGAGGTCCACGCTGTAGACGATGTCGGGGGCCGTCTCCACGAGGCTGCGGTACCGCTCCTCCGAGGCCTTGAGGGCGTTCACGGCCGTGTGGCGTTCCGTGATGTCGACGCAGTTCACGAGGGCTACGGGGCCCTCGGGGCCGCGGCTCGTGATGGAGACAATCTCGCGGACCCACAGGACGGCGCCGTCCTTCCGTACCTTGCGGGCCTCCCACTCGGTGACCCCGCCGAGGGGAAGCTCCGTCAGGGCGCGGAGGTGCCGGTCCCGGGCGTAGTCACGGTCCTCGGGGTGGTAAAGCTCCCACGCGGGGCGCCCCACGAGCTCCTCTGGAAGGAATCCCAGGTAGTAGGCGCCGTACCGGTTGGCGCTGCGGATGGTCCCGTCGATGCCGATGGTGAGGAACACACTGGGGCTGTCCTCATAGAGCGTGCGGTAGCGCGATTCGTTCTGCTGGAGGGCGGCGAGGAGGCGCGCGTTCTCGATGGCGAGGGCGAGGCGGGAGGCGAGGTTCGCGGCAAGGTCGAGGTCCGCCTCGTCGTACTGGACCCCCTCCTGGAGAGTGACGAGGGTGAAGGTGCCAATCACGCGGCCCCCCGCGGTGAGGGGCACAATCATGGCGGAGGTGGGGGCAAGGCGGCGGAGGGAGTCGAGGTGCCGCTCGTCGAGGGCGAGGGCCTGCAGGTCCTCCTCCCGGATGCGCCGCAGG
>DATMKA010000206.1:0-4254 GCA_035553595.1 Thermoplasmatota archaeon
CGCTCACACGGGGCGCACCGCCTCGGCGCCGGGTTACCTATTTGTTCCTGACACGCTTTCGGCACGTTAATGACCACGGCGCCCTGGCGCACCTATCTCGTCCGGTACGGCGAGATCGGGATCAAGAGCCCCGCCATCCGCAATCGTTTCGAGAAGCGCCTCATCATGAACCTCGAGGAGGCCTTCCTCGCCCGCGGCATCGAGGGCGCCGTGGAGCGCGAGTGGGGCCGCATCTACGTGAAGGCCCGCGAGACCCCCGAGGTGCTCGGGGTTCTCACGCGCACCTTCGGCATCGTGAGCGCGTCCCCCGCCGAGGAAATCCCCGCCACCATGGAGGCCATGTGCAGCGAGGTGGCGGCCCGCTCCCGCGAGATCATGGGCCCTAACCAGTCCTTCGCGGTGCGCGCGCGCCGCACGGGCGACCAGGCCTACACCAGCATGGACGTGCAGAAGCAGGTGGGGTCCGCCATTTTCAACGCGAACGCGGAGAAGAACCCCCGCGTGGACCTCACGGAGCCCGACGTCGAGTTCTTCCTCGAGGTGCGGCCGGACAAGGCCTTCTTCTACCGCGACGTGTACCCCGGCCCCGGCGGGCTCCCCCTCGGGACGCAGGGCCGCGTCACCGCCTTCATCGAGCACCCCGAGAGCGCGCTCGCCCTCTGGCTCGTGATGCGCCGCGGCTGCACCGTCTCCCCCCTCGCCTTCGAGCCCGTGTCGGAGGAGCTGCGGGAGGCCCTTACGGCGCTCGCGGACTGGGCGCCCGGCCTCAAGGTGGCGACCGTCCGCGTTCCTGAGGCCGTCCGTGGCCCGCTCGCGCGCCGCCGCTTCGCCATGGAGGTCATGCGCCGCTACACGCGCGGCCGCCGCGCCTACGCTGTCGTCGTGGAGGATGACTTCCGCGGTGCCGCGCGCTACGCCGGCTTCGACGAGCACACGGGCGGTTTCCCTGTGTTCCGCCCCCTCGTAGGGTACGTGGGTGCGCGGCGCGACCGGCTCGTTCGCGCCGTGGGCATCGGCCCCCTCCTCGGTGGGGCCCTCTCGGGCGGGGATGCGGAGGCCCCAATCCCCGAGAACGTGGGCGACCTCGCGAAGGAGGCGCTCTTCGACATGGGGAGCTTCCAGGTGACGCCGCGCGCGACCCGCGGGCCCCTCGAGGAGGCCCGGCTCTGAAGGTCGCGGTCCTCGGGGCGGGCTCCCTCGGGTCGCTCCTCGGGGCTGCGCTCTCCCGGCAGCATGAGGTCACGCTCATCGGGCGCGACCCCCATATCGCGGCCATCCGCGAAGGGGGGCTCCTCGTCACGGGGAAGACCGAGCTTGCGGTGCGGCTTGCCGCCACCACGAGCCCGCGCGACGTTCCCACGCCCGACCTCATCGTCGTCACCGTCAAGGCCTACCAGACGGAGCGGGCCATCCGCGAGGCCGAGGCCCTCGTGGGGCAGCGAACCCGAGTGCTCACGCTCCAAAACGGCCTCGGCAACGTGGAGGCCCTCGAAGCGGTGGTGCCGCGGGAGCAGATTCTCGCGGGCGCCACGAGCCACGGCGTCACTTACCTCGAGCCCGGTCACGTCCACCACGCGGGCGTCGGGTACCTCCGTGTGGGCTCCCCCACGGGGGACGTGAAGGCCGCGGAGCAGGTGGCCCATGCCTTCACCGAATGCGGTCTCCCCGCCGAGCCCGTGGCGGACGTGATGGCCGAAATCTGGGCGAAGGTCATCGTGAACGTCGGCATCAACCCCATCACGGCCATCACGGGCCTCCGCAATGGCGGCCTGCTCGAAGTGCGGGAGCTCAAGGAGCTCATGCAGCACGCCTGCGAGGAGGCCGTGCAAGTGGCGGCGGCCGCGGGCGTCCGCCTCCCGGGTGACGACCCCCTCTACCGCACCCTCCAGGTGGCCAGCCTCACGGCGGGGAACAAGTCAAGCATGCTCCAGGACATCGAGCGGGGTCGCCGCACCGAGATCGATGCCCTGAGCGGCGCCATCGTGCGCCTCGGCCTCAAGCATGGCGTGGACACGCCCGTGAACGCGTCCCTCGTGGCCCTCGTGAAGGGCATCGAGGCGACGACACGCCGCGCCTGATCACCGGGGCGGCGTGCCTGGCGCGGGCTCGGCAGGCAGGGCCGCGGTGGGAGCCGCGAGCGGGAGCGCTGCGGGCGCGGGCGCCGCCGCGGGGGGCGCGACGGGCATGGGGGCCGGCGCGGGAACGGGCGCCGCCACAGGCGCAGGCGCCCCCGCCTCGGGCGTGAGGATCTTCGAGGGGTGCCGTTTCAGCTCCCACAGGAACACGGGCACGGCCGCGACGGTGACGACGACTGCGGCGATGACGGTCACGGGGAACCCGAGGAGGTGCGCGATGGCGCCGCCGAGGATGGGGCCGCTCACGTTGCTGAGGTGGATGGTGGACTGGAGGAGGCCCGTGCTCGTGGCGCGCTCCACGTTGCGCTCGAGGACGAACTTGAGGCTGCCCATGTAGCTCGCGGCCCAGCTTGCCGCGAACACGGGTTGGAGCGCGAGGACCCACCACAGGCTCGGCACGAGGAGGAGGGCCGCGATGGAGGCGGCGCTGAGGCCAACACCCGCGAGGATGAGGGTGCGGCTGGACCAGCGGTCCGTGAGCGGCATGAACACGAACTGGCCCGCCGCGTTCGTGGCCGTGATGAGGCCGAGCCACAGGAGGTTCCCGCCGAGAGTGTGCACCACGTACAGGGGCAGGAGGCACCAGACGGCGACGACGCCCGTGTGGCGGAACACCATCGCCATGTACGCCGGGAGGTTGCGGTCGATGACCTCCTTCGGGAAGGTGGGGACCATGATCGTGTGGTCTGGCGGGTACTTGATGGTGAGGGCGATGAGGAAACAGACGCCGAGCAGCGCGGCCGAGAACAGGAAGATCGGCGTCGCGTAGTTGCCCACGAGGCCGGAGACGGCGATGCTTCCCGCCGTGAGGACGCCAAGCCCCATGCCGAGGCTGCCCCAGCTCGAGAAGCGGCCGAGCTTGCGGTTCTCGTCGTAGGCGAGGCTCGTGAGGGCGGCGGGGTACATGCCGGCGCACACACCGAAAAGGATGCGGCCCGCGCCGAGGAGCACGTCACTCGTCGCAAGCGCCTGCAGGAGCGCGGCCACCGCCGTGAGCCCGAGGCCCCACTTGAGGAGCCGGCGCCGGCCGCCGTTGCCCACGTCCGCGACGCGCCCGAAGTGGTAGCTCGCGAGGAACTGGGCGAGGCCGTAGCCGGCAGCGACGAGGCCGACGTCGAGGGCGCTCCCGCCGAGCTCGTGGATGAGCACGGGGATGAAGAACCCGGCGGCCGAGACGCCCGCCTGGCTCATCACCTGGATCGCCGCGTACTTCCTCACAAAGCCGCAAAATCCTAGGTCGCCTATTTAATTCCCCATGGTTGCGTTCCGCCAGGTGGACAGGTGAACGCTCAGGCGGGAATCGGCGCCGCCGCGATATCTGCCGCGAGGGTGAGGGTGTTCGCCTTCCCCGCGCGGGCCTTGCTGAGGACGCCCGCCTCCACGAGGCGCTTCACGTGGAAGCTCACAAGGGCGGGGCTGAGGCCGAGGGCCGCCGCCATCTCCTTCTGGGACGCCGCGGGGTTGGCCTGGAGGAAGGTCACGATCTGCTGGGCCTTCTCGTGCCGGAGCGCCGCCTGGGCGCGCTGGGCGGCAGGGGAGACGGCGCCGCCGTTCACGAAGAAGCACTTGCTGTTGCCGCCGCGCTTCTCCGAGACGAGGCCGGTGGCCTTGAGGCGCTGCAGGTGGTACACGGTGGTGCCCCAGCCAAGGCCCGTGGCCTCCGCGAGCTCGCTCACGTTCATGCCGGGGCTTGAGCGCACCTGCTCGAAGAGACGGTTGCGGGCATCGTTCTCGAGGATGTCGCTGCGCGCGATGCGGCTGTACAGGGCGGCGGCGCCGCCGAAGGCCTTGAGGAGCCGCCACAGGGCAAGCCCCGTGAGGCCCGCGCCGGTGGCGCCGGCCCCCGCGAGGGCGTAGGGCCGGGCTTCGACCGGCACCTGGGTCATGAGGCGGCCCCACAGGCCGCTGACGAAGGCGCCCACGGCGGCAAGGGCCGAGCCGAGCGCGCTCCAGGCGGCGGCAAGGCCGCGCCCGACGGCGGTGACGAGGGAGGTGAGGCCGCTCCAGGCGGCCTTGGCGGCGGAGGCAAGCGCGCTTCCGACGGCCGCGAGGGCTCCGGCCAGCGCGGTGCCTGCAGCGGCGAGGCCGTCGGCAAGGGCCGTCCAGGCGGTGGCGATGC
>DATMKA010000207.1:0-14109 GCA_035553595.1 Thermoplasmatota archaeon
CCCGTGGCCCCCGACCTCACGCGCCGTCTCCTCACCCACGCCCCCGGCATCCCCTTCCAAGGCCCCGTGTGGACCACGGATGCCATCTACCGCGAAACGCCCGAGCGCATCCGCCACTTCCGCGACCGCGGCGCCATCGCCGTCGACATGGAAACAAGCGCCCTCCTCACCGTCGCCCACTACCGCGGCATCCCCGCAGCAGGCACCCACATCATCACCGACCGCCTCGGCGAAGCCTGGACCCCCGCGAAAGGCGAGGACGTGGCGGCGGCGGTGGAGCGGGCCACCCGATGGGTGGCCGAGGTCGCCCGCGAGGTTGCAGGCCGCTAGCTACCGCTCACCCCGTTCCCACTGGAGAAGCACCACCGTGTAGACGGGGTCGAGCACCTCCCGGCCATCCTGGTCCACCACGATGAAGGGAGCCACGAGCCGCGCCGCCTGCTTGAGGAGGTCGAGATCCTGCGGCGGGTTGGCCCCCGCCGGGTTCGTCCACGACAGCTCCGCCACCACGAGGTGGGCCCCGAAGAGACCCCCGAGCGGTACGTGTACGTTAAAGCTGAAGCGGCCCAGAGAGTCCCCTACCTCTTCGGTCCACACCACGTCCCCGGTGGCTGGGTCCATGGCGACGAGGTGGCCGTCCGAGCCTGCCGCGAGGAGCAAGGGGCCCCCAAGGGCAGTGTCAGAATATAGCAGGAGGCTGGTGGGGCCCGCGGCATCCGTGGCGCCAGGCAGCTCCACGTCGTAGTGCGTGCCCCGAGACGACCCACCGACGGGGTAGGTGTAGAGCGCGACGTGGCCCGCAGCCTCATAGGTGTACCCCACCGCCATGAAATCAGGCGTCACGAGGAGTGCCGTCACCACCGGCGCCGACCGATCGGAATAGACTCCCTCGATGCCCGTGGTGCGTTCTCCCGTCACCTGCATGCAGACGCGGTAGGTCTCGAAGGGATCCACCTCAAGCGTCCCCCGCGGAAGCGCGGGCAGCGGGACGGGCTTCTGCCCGAGCGTCTGGCACACGAGGCTACGGGTCGGGTTCCAGGAGTCCACGGCCACCTCCTCCACCACCCTCCATGAAGCGGTCCGCCGCCATGCAAGTCCCGCATCGCTCCAG
Organism: Thermoplasmatota archaeon; assembly: GCA_035553595.1. GTDB lineage: Archaea > Thermoplasmatota > SW-10-69-26 > JACQPN01 > JAJPHT01 > DATMKA01. Next base: position 1,112 of record DATMKA010000207.1, read on the forward strand.
TGGTAGATCTCCAGTTCTCCTGAAGCCCCCGCAAGCACGAGAGCGGAAGTGGTGGTGGGAGCGCCCAAGCCATGCGTGATGGCGGCAAAGGCCAAAGGGGAAGGCAGCGTCGTCCCCCTGAAGCCCCCAACAGGAGCGCCCTCGTGGTCCCAAGCGGCGATGCACGTTTCCCGGGATGCCGGGTTCTCAAGGAAAACCAGTAGGCGTGTCCCGCTGCTCCCTGAAGCCTCCCAAGGAAGCACGAAGCGCGGAACCGTGCAGAGTTGCAGCGGGTCCGCAGCGGAAGGGTCCAGGGACCACAAGCGGCTCCCGTCCGCACCAAAGGCCTCAAGGCTCCCGAGGGAAAGGAACGCACCGCCTGGGCGCGGCGCACCCCCGGGAGGGCTGAAGTTTCCCACGGCGAGATTGCGGCCGCCGCTCGCTGGAACGAGGCTCCACGTGAGCGCTGCCTCCTGGTTGCCAGCCCCGTCGAGGATAAGGAACCCTCCCTCCCCTGGAGCGTCCTGCTCGCGCTGGAACTCGACATAGATCCGGGAAGCCTCCCCGGAGGCCGTTTCCACCACGCGCAAAGCCGTGACCCTCCGTCCCGTCCCCGCGGAAGCAACCACCGAGTTCGCCCCCGTCACGGGGTCATGCCGCTGAACCTCCCCCGACGCGTGACCTGACAAGAGGACGGCAGCCGGTTCTCCACTCAGGCGAGCAAAGACCACTGCCCCCGGCGCCCCGTCGGGGCTCCCCCACAACTCCCTCCGCGTAGCACCCTCCCGCAAGTACACGTTGCCGTTTCCGCTTGCGGCCGCCAACTCTGGAACTCCATCGCCCGTGACGTCGCCGGCGGAAAGCGCGCGAAGGGGTTGCAGCGGCAGGCTCTCGGCGGGCACCGTGAAGTTCAACGAGGGACGACCCGTCACAAGTCCAGGCGGCGAAAACAACTTGAAGGTGTAAGCGAGCTGCGTGACCCCCTTCCCCGCGAGCTCCTTCAGAACGGCCTGGAAGTCGGCCGTCACCTGGAGCCTTTCACCGAGGGGAACGTCGTAGTCGCTCACCGTGAGGTGGCTCTTGGCGAGGGCCGCCTTTAGGCCCGCGACGGAGTTACCCGAGCCCGGCAGAACGCGGTACTCGCCGCGGCCTGGACGCACCGCCGGCGCGCCGTTCATGGTGGCCGTGAAGGTGTGGAGCCCGGGCGCGGTCGCGTACCCCGTGCGGTTGTTGAGCGGGTCCTCCGGGGGAACCTCCGCCGTCACGATCCATGGATGGCCTGAGCCCCAGCGCCATGCGGTGGTCTCGTACCCTGTCTCCTCGAAGCGGAGCGTGGCGTTCCAGTAATCGGGGCGCGGCGCGCGGATCCCCGTACCGAACCTGGTCGTGTTGTTGGAGGCCACGATGTCCACCCACCAGTCGGCGGCGTGAAGGGCCCGCACCTCCACACCCCTCGGGTCCGTGCTGTTCCACCAGATCGTACGGTTGTCTGCGGAGATGTTCCACCTGCCCGTGGTGGAGCCGCCAGCGAGCTCGACGGCCTTGGCGTTGGCGAACAGGGGTTTCCCCTCGGGTTGCTCGATCTTGATTTGTGTCACGTGCGACGCGTTCTCCGGATCCGCGTTCGCAAAGGCGAACCCGAAGCGCGACACGCTGCCCGGCCGCAACAGGTACGGCGCCGTCACCTCGAACTCATTCCGCAGGGCCATCGGCGCGCCCGCGAAGGTGGCGATGAGCGACGCCTGCGCAAGCGGGTACTTCTGAGCCTTCGGGCCGTTGTAGAGGCGGGCCTCGAGCTTGTGGAAGGCTTCGGTGGTGAAGTTGGGTGGGGAGATAGGAAGGTCAAGAGTGAGACGCCCCGTGGATTGGAGCTCTGCAATGCCCGTTGATGAGACGATCGCGCCGACGTAAACACGACCTGAGGCGTCCGTGCTCGGTGCAGCCACCTCCCATCCTGGGCTTTCCTGGAGAACAACGCTCGGCCCCCACCCTTGGGGCAGGGTTACGTTCAGTCTTAGGCTGGATATAGGGGGAAGAAAGGTTCCAGGAGGTTGAGTGACGACGACTTGGAGAGGCGGAGTCTCGAGCGGGGTTGTCAGTGAACCGAATGCCGCGTGGGAAGGCGCCTGCCTTGTGCCAAGGCGGAAGTTGAGGCCGAGAGGAGAGGAGTGCTCATGCGAGGCCAACGTTATACCCCTGGCTTGGTATCTTAGTTCATTCCATGCGGTCCGACTTGTCAGCGTAATCGTGACCTCTTCACCCGTGAGCCGGATGACGTTGCCTTGGCCTAGACCCATGCTATGCGCGGCAGCCGGTACAGCCCCGTCATAGACCCTGAGATCGGCGACTATGTAGGTTCCGTCCCATGCTGGACTGAACGACATTGTGGGTCCTGCAACCTCAGTGTCTGAGGGGATCGGGTGGGGAGTGCCAAGAGGAATTCGGCCTCTCCCATTCTCAAGGAAAGTGGTTGATCGAAAAGCCGGGTTGCGGCGATCTTCAATCCAGCCGTCAATCTCGGCTGGATCACCCGTAAGGCTGCTCGCGAGGAGTTGATCCATTCGCGTTGCCGTTCGGCCTGTTGAGGCGTTTATGACCACGGTGTCTCGCATTAACGAGAGAAGGTTTTCCCCCTCACCATCCAGCCGTTGCCACCGCGTTGGCGGGGCCTGCTGGGGTTGCTCCAGCGTAAGCATGAAGAACAATCCTGCGAGCAAGAACGCTGCAGCAATGACTCCACTGAGGGCGTGGGTGCCCGCTGCGTCGTTAGTGATCCAGGAATTCAGCCGCCTGGTGGTGAGTCGGCAGGATAATGGCTTCCAGCCATTCATGATAGCAAATCATTATGCTATCGACGTAAACCTGTGTGGGCCGGCCAAAGGTGAATACTTCACTCGTCCCACCCGGTTCCTCCACGGCCGTCCGACCATCGGTTATTATTTGATGCTTTGATCGCAGGCGACCAAGTTGGGTATCGGTCAAGACCTCCCCCCAGATCCGCGAAGGTTGCGTTGCTTGTCGCAGGCGGTGAGAAGTCGGCCGTAAACCCGAAGGAGCCGGTCGTCCTGGGTTCGTAGAAGTCGTCTCCTTCCTCATCTCGGAGAATCCCTCGCCCCCGGTCTGCTGCTGACGCGAGGCTTGTCGCCCCGGCGAGGTACGAGTCGTTGCCACTTACATCAACCAGGATCCCGATTCCTCGACGACCGTGGCCTCCGCCATTGCTCGCAGACTCGCGGCGATCGGTGCCCTCCTTATCGTGGACAACACCCACGCCGGTGAAGCCTGAGCCGGCGTATCCTCCACTGGTAATGTCTGATCCCTGGTGATCCCAGAGGACTCCTACTCCTCCAGCGCCAGCCCCTTGAAAGACGCGCGGGCTGAGGGGACTGATTAAGTGGGAATCGTTCCCACCTATATCGACCACAGTACCGATCGGGATCGGGGCCCGACTGTCGAGCAAGATGTCCGAGAGCGGGTCCGCCCCTCCCGAATTGCAGAGGTCAGTGTACAGGTCGTTCCCGCCCGGATCAAGGTACAGCCATCTCCGGCTCCGATACTCATCGTCCCCTTCCGTGCCGAGGTGGATGAGGCCCGCCGGGTCAACGAACCCGCCCGGGGGCCATACCCCCGCCGCCGTGGCTGCCTGCAACTCGGGCACCGCGTCCTCAATGGTCTCCAGCAGCAGGACGGCCCCGGCCGCAAGGAGGTCTACCCGGACCTTGTCCGCGGCGGCGCGCCATTCAGGCCCCCACTGGTCGTGGTGGAGACCATTCACGAGGGCCCACTGGTCCTCCAGGGTGAGGGTGGCGGTGGCGGCCTGCTGCAGGCGCCCGGCCTCGGCAAGGGCAAGCACGAGGCGCGCGGTGGGGGCCTGCACGCGGGGGTCCACGGTGGTGACGGCCTTGTGGAGTTCCGCGGGATCGTAAGGGGTCCCGCCCACCTCGTAGAGCGCAGCGAGGGCGGCCGCAAGGGGCGCCTCAGCGGGCAGGGCCGGAAGCGCGGGCGCCTCCAGACGGCGGTACCCCATCTGGGCGGCGGCGGCGCGCACGAGATCGGCCGCGCTCGTTCCGGGCATGCGGATGAGGTGGTCAGCCTCCGCGTCCGAGACGCCGTCCGAGAGGTCGACCACGAGCGGGCGAAGGGTGGGGGGCACGGTCGAGGGCACGCTGGGCAAGGCTAGCACGCTCGGCGCAAGCAGCGCAAGGGCCATCGCGAGAATCGTGAGCCGGCGGTACGCGTGGGGGTGCCTCAAGCAGCCTCACTCCCACCCGCGAGGCGCCTTATGATATCTTAAACCCTTGGAAGGCAAGCGCGGGTTGGTTACTCGCGGTGACTTAGAGCGTAAGTTCCTTCACGAGGCGCGCCCGGAGGTCGGCCGCGTCCCGATAGAAGATGAGGCGCTGGAAAGGATTCGGGTTCCCGGCCACCATCGCGCTCAACGAGCGGCGGGCCGCCTCCTGGCAGACGCAAATCACTGGACGGCCGCGGGCGAGCATGTACGCAATCTCCCACCCGACGCCCGTGCTTGGCGTGGAGACCTCCGCCACGAGAAGCTGGGCCGCGTTCAGCCACTCCACGTCCCGGTAGAAAATTGCCCCCTCTGAGAGGCCGTCCTCCTGGAAGTCTCCTCCCCTGCCCACAGGGTGCTCCGACAGGAGTTCATGGCCGGCCTCACGGATGGCGGCGGCCATGGCCTCATACACTTCGACCCCGAGACGCGGGGCACGGATGGGGGCGGCGAGGTAGACTTTCATATGGCGGGAACAGCCCCCCCTGAAAAATGTCCTTCGGTAAGGCGGGGTTGCGCACTTGGCAGGCAACTTGGCGGGGCGTCAAAACCCCCTAACGCGGAGCCCTGGTCTTGACGGGGAGCACAGCTCCCAGGGGCCATGACCTGCCAGCAGCCTGGGGTCCCACGGCTTTACGGCCACCGGTGCCGGTCGATTTCGGAAACGTATATGATGTTGACCATTGCTCTCTTTGGGCTGTGAGCGGTCCCGCGGGCTAACCCTCAGCCCCTGCATGCCGGGCGCGCTCCCGGCCAGTCGCGCTCGAACTCTCCGCACTGCTATGGGGGTTTGCTATCGTCCCTAATGCCCCGGAAAGGAAGTCAAAGCTCGCCCATAATACGGCCCTCAACCTTGCTGGGCAGGCTATCCCTCTCCTGATGGCAATTTTTGCGATCGCGATTTCCATTGCGGGCCTCGGTCCGGACCCCTTCGGGATTCTCACCTTAGTTTGGGTCATTCTTGGCTACCTCGTCATCCTTGACTTCGGCAGAGGGAAGGCCATCATCCCGTATGTCGCTCGGGAAAGCTCGCAAGGGAGTAGTGGCAGCGAGCGAGCGATCGTCAGGACGGCGGTGATGGCGCAATGCTTGTTTGGCGTGGCGGTAGCGGTCTTTTTCTCCACCCCATTCCTCGCGACGGAAGTCCTCGGCGTGCCTGAAGGCTACGTCCACGAGACAGAAACGGCGTTTTCATGGCTTGCTCTTTCGCTCCCCATCGTCCTTGTGATGAACGTCGCCCACGGAGTCTTGGAAGGTGCAGATCGTTTCGGCCTGGTCGCGGCCATCAATATTCCCACGAACTCAGCCGCTTTCCTCTTTCCCGCTGCGGGTGTATCCCTAAGTCTCGGCCTCGTCGAAATCATATCCATCCTTCTCGCTCGCCTCGGAGCCCTTCTCGCTTTCATCTACCTGAGCAACAACATCGTCCCATGGATCGGCGCGGGAGGCCCCTTCCAACTCCAGGCCCTCAGGGATATGGCGGCCTTCGGGGGTTGGGTAACCGTTACAAGTGTCATCGGTCCGATCCTCGTGTACCTAGACCGGTTCCTTATCGCGTCCCTTCTTGCGATCTCAGCGGTGCCCTACTACATTATTCCGTTCGAGGTGGCAACCCGCCTTCTCATTGTTCCAAGCGCACTCCTTGTGGCCCTGTTTCCCGCTTTCAGTTCCCTCGGCCCAGAGGGGGAGGGGGATCACCTGCCGGCCATCTTCAGCCGTTCTTTCAAATTTATCCTGCTCGCCCTCGGGCCCGCTGTGGTGGTCCTTGCTCTCTTTAGCCGCGAAGTCCTTTCGTTCTGGGTCGGGTCAGAAGTGGCGAAGGGAAGTGCGGGTGTGATGTCTATCCTTGTAATGGGGGTGCTTGCCAATGCCTTGGCCTACATGTCCTACTCGTATCTGCAAGGCTCCGGCCGGCCTGACCTCACAGGGAAGATCCACTTCGCTGAGTTCGTTGTGTACGTATTCCTTGCATGGTTTTTTGTCAAACAGTGGGGTATTGAGGGGGCCGCGGCCGTCTGGGCGCTGCGGGCGTTGGTGGATTGTGTCCTATTGTACACCGCTTCGGTCTCTCTGAAGAAAATAGGAGTGGAATTTCTGACCTCCACAGCGATCCCGCAGACTGCCGTCGCGTTGGCAGTCCTGGCCGGGGTTCTTGCTGGAATATCCGGGGTGCTTGGTCCCCAGGAATGGTACCTTCAGGTCATTGTCGTGGGTGTTGTTAATTCAGCCTTCGGGGCCTATGCCTGGGTCAAGCTGCTCGATGCCACGGACCGGGCTCCGGTCGTTGCCGTCGCACGAGCGCGTTGCTGGAGACGGAGGGTGAAGGCGTTAGAGGGGGTGAGTAACGATGTCCGAGACGGCTAAGAATGAATCCGGTCCGGGAGGCCTCTCCACTTCAGCAACAAGCTCAAGTCCTTCAGTCGCAGTCACCGTTCTCAACTGGAACGCATGGTCGGAGGTTCTCACATGCGCTGAGTCTGTGCTGGCGTCGACCTATCCCTCCCGCCAGCTCATCTTGGTCGACAACGGTTCCACGGATGAATCACCCGACCGCCTCAAGGCCTGGGCAGCACACCGTTTTGTGATGTGGGAGCAGGACGAAGGCGAATTCGCGGGAGCGCGCTTCCTTGTTTGGAAGCGGCCCCCCAGGGGGGCCACTGACCTCCCAGGACTCGAGACGGTGGCTCTCCTGTTCTCTAAGGAGAACACGGGTTACACCGGAGGGGTGAATCTCGGTATCAAGTGGGGTTTGGAACGGGATGTGCCTGTGGAGTTCATCTGCTGGGCTGGCGCAGATGTACGTTTTCTTCCGACCACGCTCAGTAGTCTTGTGGACGCTGCTCGCGCCTCGGGTGCGGGCCTTGTGGGTGGGACGGACCTTGACCCTGAGTCCGGTCGAGTAGAACGGATTTGCGAGCCCCCATACCCAGTGGCCTTGGCGTACTTCATCGGGTACCTGCCTGGCGTCCGTGGATTGGTGAGCCGCCTCTATGCGCGCCGCTCTCGTCGGGACGCTTCCCTCCCGCAGGGTGTCCGAAGGAGCGGCCGGGCCTGGGGGGCGGTCCTCCTAGCGTGCCGTGAGATGCTCGAGGGAGTAAGAGCTCGGCGCGGAACCTATCTGAACGACGGCTTCTTCATGTATGGTGACGAATCTGACATCTCGTGGGCGTGCCGGGAGGTAGGCTGGCAAGTGGCAGCCACGGACCACGCAGTCTTCCATCACCCCCTGGGGGTGCCAAAGCCACCGAGGGTGTACTACTACTCCACCCGGAATGCTCTCCTGCTTGCGCACCAAATCATGCCCTGGTATCTCCGTTGGCCTTTCTACGCGGTCCATGGCGGGAGCACTCTCATATCCGCGGCCAGGCAGCTCCTCCGGGGAAAGGTACAAGTCGCGAAAGCCCGGTGGGCGGGGCTCAAAGATGGGCACAGGAAAGTGACGGGGCGGTGGATTGAACATTGAGTCTGGAAGTTCCAGCAGCATCCCTGCGATGCCTCAGTAGCGTGGTGTCGGGTCCGGTCTCTGGGTCAGTGCCAAGGGTCCCTCAGATCAGGCGCGGTGAATCATGACACCTAAGGCCGAACCCCTTGTTAGCGTTGTCCTCCCAGCGCACAATGAGGCGCGTTGGATCGAATCCTGCATCCAGGGCTTCCTCCAGCAGTCCTACAAGCACATCGAGATTATTGTCGTGGACGACGGATCGAGCGACCGCACGGTCGAGATTGCCGCACAGTACCCCGTACGGATCATCCGCCACGAAAGGTGCAAGGGTGAGGCTGCGGCACGCACGACGGGCTCCCGCGCGGCAAAGGGGGACATCGTCCTCCACGGCGAGGCCGATGCGCGCTACCAGACTGACTACATTGAACGCGGCCTCCGCTACTTCGAGGATCCCGAAGTCATGGCCGTCACCTGCGGCGAGATTCGTGTTCTCCCCGAGGTCGCTGGCCTTGTGGGTGACTACTACCGCACCCGTCGCCGTGCCTCCTTCCTTCTCCGCAACCGCGGCGCGAAACCCGCGTGGGGTTGCCACATGGTTCGGCGCGTCGTCTTCGAGCGCGTCGGGTACTACGATTCTAACTGCGTCGTCGGGTGCGACGCGGACCTCGCACGCCGCATCGCCCAGGCAGGCCTCAAGACCGTGTGGGGGAAGGACATGTACTTCGAGCACGCGGATCCTGGCACGTTGCGCGTGTTCCTGCGGCGCACCTACCGTGGCAACCTGTTTAGCCGCGTCTACCAGAAGAAGTGGGGCGAGTGGCCGTCCCTGCCCAAGCAGTTGGCCTTCCTCGTCTGGAACGCCATCGTTCTCCTTTCCCCCCTCTGTCTCCTCCTTGCGTTCTGGTGGCCGCTCGTGGCCCTTGTCCCGGTGGGGTTCTTCCTCATCGAAGGCGTAGGTGCTGTTCTGCTCCACAAGGATAGCCGCGTCGGCTTCGGATTGGCCCTCGGCGAAGCCAAGATCGCCCTCGCCCTCTCCTACCCCGTGCTCGTCTTCCTCCGTGTGCGCGCCTCCCTGATGGGCCGGACGGCCGCGTTCCTCAAGGGTGGCGCGGATCGCCGCGTTTCCTGGGAAGAGGAGGCGGCATTAGCGTGACCGTAGTCGCGCTCCTGAGCGCTGCCTACCCTCCCAAGCGCTGCGGCGTCGGCGCCCACACGTTCTTCCTCGCGAAAGGCCTAACGAGCCTCGGCCATGAGGTCCACGTCGTCACGGAGGCGTCCGACCGCGCTCCAACCCCGAACGCTGGGGTAGCCGTGCACCCGATCCCCTCTTGGTGGACCCCCGGCGGCTTCGACTCCCTTGCGGAAACGCTTTCCTCCCTTCGCCCTGACATCGTCCATGTCCAGCTTCCCAATGAGGCGCCTCACAAGGTCCGCCTGGGGTTGCCCACGACCATCCGTCGCCTCCGGCGGAAGGGCTACCGGGTGGTCCTCACGCTCCACGAGATGACAGAGGGGAAGCCTGCAAGCTACGCGCGCGGCCTCCTCCTTGCACCCGCGGCCCACCTCACGATCTTCCCCAACCCCTACGACCTGAGGGCTGCGCGCCGGCTCCTCCCCTGGGCGTGGGGCCGCTTCCACCACGTTCCCCTGGGACCCACGCTCCCCCTCCCGGAGTTGGAGGCGCCCCCTGAGGCGGATCCGAACCGGCTGGGCTTCCTCGGGTTCCTGAACGCCCAGAAGGGAATGCTCGACCTTCTCCAGGCCCTTCAGCAGGTGAAAGTTGCTTGGCCCGAAGTGCGGCTTGACATCCTCACCTCCATTGACCCAGCCGACAGCTACCACAGGGGAGTCCTTGAGCGGATAGCCGCTCTCGGATTAGAGGGCCACGTGGAGGTGCGTCACAAACTCGAGGCTGCCGACATCCAGCGGGCCGTCCAGGCTTGCACCTACACCTGCCTTCCCTTCACCGACGGGGCCACCTTCCGCCGGAGCACGGTGTTGGAGGCCCTTGCCGCAGGGACCGCGTTAGTTACGACAACAGGCCCTCGCGTCCCACCTGCCCTCGTCCATGGGGAGACGGCCTGGCTGACGGAGGGCAACCCAGGAGCCTTGGCCGCCGCGCTGCTCGCGCTTCGCGCCGACCCCGTTCGCACCCGCCGGCTGCGCGGGGGGGCGCTCGCGGTGGCAAAACGCCACCGATGGGCCGCCATCGCTGCGGAAACCCATGCGTGCTATAAGCGAGCTCTCCATGGCCGAACAGAAGGTAAGATGAAGGAGAAGCGAGCTTGAGCCCTCGCGCAAGCGCCGCCTGTGCGAGGTCAAAGTATGAGAAAGACCGTCCTTTTCAATCTCAACTTCGATGACCTCCATCCCCAGGCGAACCCGGATTTCGCGGGCGATCCGAAGGGTGGGCTTTTCCGGATCCTCGCTAACCTCACGGAGGAGTACCCGGGGCTCATCGTCACCCACTTCACTACCCCTAACTGGATCGACCGCCCCCGCATGGGTCCCCAGGCGTACTACTTCCTGAAGGAGCGCCTCGGGTGGTACACCGTCTCGCCCCACAAAGGGGAGCCGTTCCGCCTTGATAAGCACCCCGAATGGTGCCAAGCCGTCCGGCAGCTCGTGAACGAGAAGCGCTGGGAAATTGCGGTCCACGGGTATGAGCACTGCAACCCCCGCATTTTCTCCCACGGTCAGGAGTTCGAGGGGATGGATGAGGAGGAGTCCTACCGCCGCATCGAGGCAAGCGAAGCGCTCCTCAAGCAGGCGGGAATCCCCTACACCCGCGCCTTCCGCCCGCCAGGGTGGGGGATCTCGGGCGGCCTCGTCAAGGCCCTGTCGCGGCATGGATTCGAGTGCCTTGCGCCCTACCCGTCCCATATGCGCATCTCCCGCGGCGGCGTCCTTGAGGGCATGATCATTCCTCCTCAAAACTGGAGCATCGCCGAGGCTCCCGAGGTCGGCGTGAAGATCGCTGAGGAAACCGGGGTCCTCTTCGCAAAGGGCCACCTCACGTACCGATATGGGTGGGAGACGTTGGATAACGGCGTCGCACCCCACACCCTTCGCAACCTCCGCCAGCTTCTCGACCGCTTGCGCGAGCGCTACGAGGTCCGCTTCGTGAGCCTCCAGGAGTGGCTTCGGGAGCACGCGCCCGCGCTCCGAGCGGCTGCCCCCTCCCTGGAGGGCCGCGCCTCATGAGCGCCGACGCCGTGCCCCAACCTCCGCGGAAGCGGTACTCTCCCATGGAGGAGGAAATCCTCTTCAAGCCTTTCACGCGCCCCCTGGCGCGCGCCCTGGCCCGGACTCCGCTCACCCCGAACCAGGTGACTGCCATCGGGTTCCTGGTGGCTGCCGCAGCCGCGTGCGTTGTGGCCTTCGTCTACCCTCGGGGGACCGTGCCCGCGCGTGTCGCCGTCGCCCTCGCCCTCTACGTCTCCTTCTTCTTCGACAAGCTGGACGGCGACCTTGCCCGCGCCAAGGGAACCTCGTCCCCCCGGGGCGCCTACCTGGACAGCTTCCTCGACCGTCTCTCCGAGGTCGTCCTGTTCGCAGGCATCCTCGTGGCGACCGGGTTCAGCAATCCCTATTGGGTGGCTGCCGCTGCCATCGGGCCCATCCTCTACTGGTCCCACCTTTACATGTATTGGCATTACTCAGCGAAAGGGGAGAAGTCGTTCTTCCCCACCGAGCGCAGCCTCGCGAGGAACCTGAAGAACCTAATCACGTTCACTCGAGCGAAATACTTCCTCCTCCTCATCGTTCTCACACTCGCAGGATCCCTCGAGTGGAGCATCTACATCCTCGCGCTCCTCATCCCCTACACAATGCTCTTATTCGTCCCGCTCTTTTTCCGGACGAAGCCAGGAGGTGCGAGCGCGTGACGACAACCACCGACTCTAGACCCGGAAAACGCCTCGGTTGGGTGGCCGTCACGGGCCTTGGCGGCAGCGGCAAGACCACCGCTACCGAGGAACTCGTGAAGCACGTCAACGGCACGCGAATCCACTACTCGCAGATGCAACTCCTCCTGCCGCGTCTCCGCGGCGCCGTGAAGGGCCGGGACACGCCCCCAGGCCCAAGCACGGGCGGTTTCTCCGTACCGAAGCCTCAGAATGGCTTCGCCGTCATCGCGAAGGCCCTCCTTGCCTGGCTCGATGCCTGGATTGCCTACTACCGGTTCTTCCGCAAGTTCAAGGGAACGGGCACCATCGCAGTGAGCGATCGCTACGCCTACGACCTCTTCGTCTACTGGAACCAGATCGCGCCTAGGTGGGCCCGCCCCATCGTCCGTGGCCTAGTGCGCCGCATCCCTCGGCCTGACCTCCTCATTTACCTCCACGTTCCCCCTGCAGTCTCCCTCGCCCGCAAGCCCGAGGGATGGCCCCTCGACTTCCTTGAGCGCGAGTACGCCTCCCGTGACGAGGTTCTGCGGGCGCTCCGCCTCCCGGTCCTCCGCATCGACGGCACGGCGAGCGTCCCCGACGTGCTCGCGTCGATGAAGGAGGCCGTCGCGCTCTACCAGGGAGCCCGATGGAACCCCTCGGACGTCGCCGTCCTTGCCAAATTCAGTTCCGGCTTCAGGGCTGCCTACCCGCACCTCGCCGCGACGGTAATGCCGGACCCTGCCCGCATCGCGCGGGCCACGGGCCTCAACCGCCTCGCCCATGCTTGGCCCCCGCTCCCCAACGGCGAGTGGACGCCGGAATACGCCAACCGCAAGGCGGCCTGGGGAAAGACCCTCGACACCCTCCGGGAGGTCTGTCGAGAGGCTGACGTTCCCATTCTCCTCCTCAAGGATTTCCTGCCGGACCTTCACCTCAAGCCCCCCTCCGACCTCGACGTGGGCGTCCGCGCTGCCGACTGGCCCCGTCTAAAGGCCGCTCTGGAAAAGAAGGGCCCGGTAAAGGCCACGGAACCCGGCAAGAACACCTGGGCGAGCGACGCACCGTTCCTCGTCGACCTTTACGTGGGCGGCATCCACGACCACGGCCTTCCTGTAGTAGGGGAGGCGTTCCTGTGGCGGGAGGCCAAGCCCGTGCAGGGCGAGAGCCATGTCTATACGCCCGGCCCCTCGGCCCACGCCCTCACCCTTATCCAGCACGCAGCCCACGAAACGGGGTACGTCACGACCTTTGATTACCTCATCATCCGCCACATCGTGCGTACGCAAGGCGTCGACTGGACTGCCATGAAGGCCGAGGCCTCTGCACGCGGGTGGGCTCCCCTCTACACCCATTGGGTGGCACTCGCGAATACCCTTGAGCAACGCTCCACAGGCGCGCC
>DATMKA010000208.1:0-4788 GCA_035553595.1 Thermoplasmatota archaeon
GGAAGTACCCGATGACGTTCACGAGGAAGTGGAGGAGCGGCGTCAGGATGAAGATCACGATGAGGTGCGGAACCTGATAGATCTCCAGGAAGACGTTTCCCGCCGTCGCACCGACGACCTGCAGGATCGTGGCCGCGAGGAGGCCGAACAGGAGGCCGCCCACCACGAAGTCGAGCTGGTCGAAGGGGAACCAGGCCTCGCCGCGCTTCTTGTTGAGGCGGCGCTTGAAGAAGGATTCCACCGCGTCGCCCACGAGGGCCCCGAGGGCGATGGCGAAGCCGAGGACTCCCGCCACCACGGCCGTGGGGCCGAAGCTGCTCCAGCCGAGGTTGCGCAAGGCCTCCGTCTGGGCGGCATAGTGGAGGCCCACGATGGCGGCCGCCACCAGGAAGGGGGGCAGCAGGAGCCCGCGCCAGGTCTTGCCGTCGCCAAGGATGCGGCGGCCGTCCTTCCAGTTGCGGCCCCCGTCGATGGGGGTGCCGCCGCCCACGAGCACGGGGGCCATGTTGGCCAAATAGGCCGGCAGCATGAGCCAGAGGGCCTGCAGGACGGTCTCCACGAGGGAAGCCATGACACGGCCGCAAGGCCCCGGCCCAATTTATTACTATCGGGCGGGCAGCCGGGGGCGCCCGACCCCACGAGGAGAAAAACGGCGCCTTGGCCCCACGACCCGAACGGGTATGAATGGCCCAGGAAAGGCGTCCGCCGGGGGCCGCAAGGGAAGGGTCGACCAACGCTAACGCTCACGCTAACGCTCACGCTAACGCTAACGCCAACGACGATCGTTCAACGTCTTCACGTGAACGGGAGCGTGAACGGGAGCGTGAACGGGAGCGTGAACGGGAGCGTGAACGGGAGCGTGAACGGGAGCGTGAACGGGAGCGCAAGCATGCCCGCGAGGGGGACAGGTTGAAGCCGGGCAGGGCCCTTCCCCGGCCGTGGGCTTCACGGAGTTCTTCCACCAGTTCAAGGAGAACCGGTTGTGGCGGACCCTCATCCTGCTCGTGAACGTGGGCGGCATCGCCTACGGCTTCTACTACTACCGGTACCAGTTCTTCGGCCACGACTCGCCCTTTGCCGGGGCGGACGTGAACGCGACCCCGTGGTACCTGTGGTTCTTCGTCCCCGACAGCCCCATGGCCGTCCTCTGGGCCGAGGTGGCCCTTATCGCGTACAGCCTGGGTCGGCGGTCCAACGTCCTGGACGCCCTCGCCGTGGTCACGAACGTCCAGGTGGGCCTCTGGTCGGCCTTCGTCCTCCTGTTCTACGAGGACCGCTTCAACACCCTCGACCCCACGAGCCTGAACTTCACCCTGTTCTGGCTCCACCTCGGCATGGTCGCTCAGGCCTTCATCTTCCTGCACGACCTCCGCGGCGCGGGCGCCCGGCTCGTGGCCGGCATCCTCGCGTGGGGCCTCTTCCACGACTACATGGACTACGCCTTCCCCTTCTACGGGAACTACGGCTGCGACGGCCTCCGCCCCTACACCATCCCCTGCGAAGGGTACGGGGTGACGGCCGCCGTCACGGTGGGACTCACCCTCCTCGCGACCGGCCTCCTCGCCTTCTACGCCCTCCGCCCCCCGCCCGGCCGCCGGGCCCCCGAGCGGGCGGCCGAGAGCGACGCCCTAACGGCGCCCCGGAAGTAGCGGTCAAATCAACAACTGGACGAATACTTAGATAGTCCCTTGAACCGTCTTCAGGGATGCAGTGTTCCTTTGGGGAGCGCAGCGCACTTCCGCCGGGTCTGGGGAGGCTCGGCGGAATTCATCTCACCTCTTGCCTTTGCCTTTTTCTCGTCCTCTTGTCCCACCTTGGGGTCCGGCGGCGCGCCCTTGGAGTCACAAAGGGACGGAGGACACCTCAGAGACCGCAAAGGCGCGGGAGCGCTGCGCGCCCGCCAGCCGTTGGCGAGCCTGTTGCTGAGGCAAAACAAAATGAAAAGGAGAATCGGGGCCAGAGCCCCGGTCGCGAGGGAATCAGTTGCTGCGGGGAAGACCGAGTTCCCTCGCAATGACCATGCGCTGGACTTCGCTGGAGCCCTCGCCGATCTCGCAGAGCTTCATGTCGCGGAAGTGGCGCTCCACGGGGTAGTCCGTGGTGTAGCCGTTGCCGCCGAGCACCTGGATGGCCTCGGTGGTGGTCTTCATCCCTACTTCGGAGGCGAAGAGCTTCGCGAAGCTCGCGGCCTGGGTGAAGGGCTGGCCCTGATCCTTGAGCCAGGCGGCCTTGAGGAGGAGGAGCTGGGAGGCTTCGAGCTCCATGGCCATGTTGGCGAGCTTCCACTGGACGGCCTGGAAAGCGCCGATGCGCTTGCCGAACTGCTCGCGCTCCTTGGCGTAGTTGAGGGCCGTCTCGTAAGCGCCCTGAGCCATGCCCCAGGCGAGGCTGCCGATGGCGATGCGGCCCGCGTCGAGCGTCTTCATGGCGCCCACGAAGCCCTTGCCGACCCCGGCCTCGAGGCCGAGCACCTGGTCGTCGGGAACGAAGCACTCCTCGAGGAAGAGCTGGGAAGTGGCGGAGCCGTGGAGGCCGAGCTTCTCCTCGAGCTTGCCGAGGACGAGGCCCTTCGCGCCCTTCTCCACGACGAAGGCCGTGATGTTGCCCTTCTCGGGACCGGTCTTCGCCATGATGGTGAACACGTCGGCGAAGTGGCCGTTCGTGCAGAACACCTTCTGGCCGTTGAGGACCCAGCCGCCGTCCACGCGGCGGGCCGTGGTCTGGATACCGGCGGCGTCGGAGCCGGCGGCGGGCTCCGTGAGGCCCCAGGCGCCCCAGTTCTCGCCGGAGGCGAGCTTGGGGAGCCAGCGGCGGCGCTGCTCGGGGGTGCCCATGATGTTGATGTGGCCGGTGCCGAGGCCGCAGTGGGCGGCGAAGGTGATGCCGACGCTGCCGTTGACGCGGCTGAGCTCCTGGATGGCGAGGTTGTAGCTCACGGTGTCGAGGCCGGCGCCGCCGAGCTCGGCGGGGATGGTCATGCCGGCAAGGCCGAGCTTCGCGGCCTCCTGGAGGACTGTCGTGTTCCAGACGCCCTTCTCCTCGATCGTCTTGATCTGGGGGGCGACCACCGTCTCGGCGAATTCGCGAACCATCTTCTGGATGGAGCGCTGTTCCTCGGTGAGCTCGAAGCTGACCATGAAATGACCTAGCTCGCGCATCGGGCCGGGGGTTTATAGGATTTGCCCCCTCCGCGGAGCCGCGTCACCGGTCGGCCCGCGCGTGCAAGCTATCGCATCGCCGCTCCTGCTCGGGGCGCTCGTGAACCGCGCGTCGGCGGGCCCCCTGGGGCGTCCAGGTTTCCACCATGAGAAGGGGGGCTCCGCAGAGGGCGCAGGCGTGGGCGAGGGAACCGACGGCGTTGGCCATGCTCTCGGGATGGGCCGGCAGGGGTTTCACGGCACCCGAAGGAGAATCCGAACGGTCCCGCGCGCTCCGGAGGCCTCCCGGGAGAGGGAGCGGGCGGCGAGGCACGGGGCCGGTCGTTGTGGGAGGGAACATGGCGGTGGGCATCGTGGGGCAGGCGCCCAGGCCCCACTTGGGTTCATTCCCGGAGGCGTCGAACGCGCCTTATGGACAATCTGGTCACCCCCGGTGCGCCACTGCCATGGCCCTTAAGCACTTCTGGCGCCAACGGAGAAGCAATGATGCTCCCAGCGCACCTCGCCGCGACGGTCCTGCTGGGCCTCGTCCTCGCCCGCTTCATGCCGATGGACACGAAGGCCTGGCTTCTCGCCCTCGCCTTCGGCGTCGTCATCGACCTCGACCACCTCATCGCGGTGCCCCGCTACCTGATGACGCACCCGGGGGGCGCGCTCGACGTCTCGGCGGCTCTCCAGTGGGGCGCGGAGTGGCAGGGATTCATGCACACCCCCTGGGCGATCCTTGTCGTGGTGGCGGCGCTTGTCCTCACGCGCTCGCCGATCCCGCTCCTGTTCTGGGCCCTCCACATGTTCCAGGACTTCGTTGTGGCGAAGTACTGGGTTCGCTGGGGCTCCCCCCTGGAGTGGCTCGTGACGGCGGGCCTCGTCGCCGCCATCGGCATGCTGCTCTACTGGGAACACCGGACGGCGCACCAACAGGCCGCGAGCTTCGGGGGTTACCTGCGCTCCCGCGCCACGGTCACCGTGGCAGCGCTCCAGACGGTCATGCCGGGCCGCCGCCGTTAGGCCGGCTTGTCGCCGCCTTCCTGCAGCGCCTTCTCCGCCGCGGCGAAGGGGTCGTCGTGGGCCTTCACGACCTGCACCTGGCCGAGCGCCACCTTTGTCGCCACGACGACCTTGGCGCGGTGCCGCTCCCAGTCCTCGTCGGTGGGGATGGCGAGGTACTCCTGCAGGAGCTTCTCCGGGAGGACGCCCGGGGTTTCCTGGAGGAAGGCGAGGAACTCGGTGCGGCTCCTGGTTTTCCGGAGGCGTTCGAGGGCCTCCTTGCCGTGCTTTGCGATGCCCTTGCCGAGGGCCTGCTGCACGCCGAACACCTTCTTCTCGTCCATGTCACGCGCCTCCCACGGACTGGTTCTTCGCGAACATGACGACGACGCTCTTGTGGCGCTCCCAGTTGGCGTCCGTGAGGTCCGCGAGGAGCGCGGCCACGTCGGGGTCGCCGGCCGCGTAGGCTTCCACGAGGAGGCGGAAGGCCACGGGGTCGCGGGCTGCCCGCAGCGCCTTGAGGGGGGCGTCGTTGCCGCCGCGGGTGCACGCTTCGGCCACGCGCAGGCCCACGTGCTTTGCGCCCATGAAGGGCCCGGTGCGGGGGAGGTGGTCCACGTGCTCCATGGGGGCGGTATGGGAG
>DATMKA010000209.1:0-10116 GCA_035553595.1 Thermoplasmatota archaeon
GGGTTGTTTCGGTCACCTCGGGAGGACTGTCATAACGGGACGCTTCCCTTGGAGGGCAGTTCTCCGGGATCCCTATGGCCACCGCGAAGCTCGATCCCCCCAAGCAGGAAAATGCCGCAAAAGCCTCAAACACGAAGGGAGGCATCCCGGCCCCGACCACCCCCATGAAGCTGACCGAGCTCGAGGGCATCGGAGAGGCCATTGCCGCCCGCATCGTGAAGGAGTTCGGCTCCGAAGAGGCGTTCTTCCAGGCCGCCAAGAACCTGGAAGTGGACCGGCTCGCCGCCGTGGACGGCATAAGCGAGAAGAAGGCCGTCGAGATTGTGCTGAAGGTCAACGGCCTTGCCACCACGGACTTCCTGCGCACCCCCCGCGCCGAGGCCCTCTACGAGGACATCCTCGACCGCATCCGCGAGTTCGCGAACACGAGCTACGCCCGCAACCGCGTGAGCCTCCTCGTGCCCCTCCAGGACAAGGCCGCCATTGAAGCGAACCTCAAGTTCGCCCTCAAGGCGCGCGACAAGGTGGAGAAGCTCCCCCGCGCTCGTCTCGCCCAGCTCCTCAGCCGCGTGGCAAAGCCCCGCGTGCCCCGCCCCAAGTACGATTCGAGCGTGGCCGTCCTCGTGGACACCGAGGCCGACTACGAGCGCCTCGTGAAGATCGGCCTCGACAAGCACTGCCGCATCCTCACCCCCGAGGACGGCGGCTTCAACGACGGCTTCGAAGTCATCATCTACGCCTACAGCACCGGGACCCTCGACCTCACGGGCGTCGAGAACGTGGTGTCCATCCCCTTCACCGCCGACAAGGGCGCCCTCGTGCCCGAAGCGACGCTGCAGTACTTCCAGGAGAACCGTCCCCTGTGGGAGACGGCCGTGGAGGTGGCGGGCATCCTCGGCACGAAATCCATCCTGCCCCAGGTTCTCGAGACCCTCGACCGCCTCCAAACGCGCGAGGTGGACTTCGCCCCCGTGGAGAAGCTCGTGCGTGAGGTGGCGGATGAGATGAACCGCGCCATCAAGGAGAAGACCTCCACGGTGCAGCTCACGGGCGACGATGTCGTCGCCATGATGAGCGGCCAGACCCCCAAGAAGATCCAGCAGATCCAGGTGGAGGTGCTCCGCACCGGGCGCGAGCGCATCATGCGCGAGACCGGCGACGACTTCTCCGTGTTCGAGGATGGGTTCCCCGTCAAGGTGAACGACGAGATGCTCGAGGAGCGCAAGCGCACCTACCTGGGGCGCCGCAAGCGCACCCTCTTCCGTGAAAAGGTGGATGCCGCGCGCAAGCTCCACACGCTGCGCGACCAGGCGGAGCAGGAAATCCAGCGCCTCCTCGAGTTCGACTACGAGTTCGCGCTTGGCAGCTTCGCCATCGAGTACAAGCTGAACCCGCCGAAGTTCGGCAAGGGCTTCAAGCTGAAGGGCACCCTCCACCTCAACCTCCTCCGCCAGGGTGGCAGCCCCATCGAGTACGAGCTCGGGAAGCCCCACAACGTGGTGCTCCTCACGGGTGCCAACTCCGGTGGCAAGACGACCCTCCTTGAGACCGTGAGCCAGGTGGCGCTCCTGGCGCACCTCGGTCTCCCCGTGAACGCCGAGGAGGCCACGGTGGAGCTCGTGGAGGCCCTGTACTTCTTCACCCAGAAACGCAGCCTCGACGCGGGCGCCTTCGAAAGCTTCCTGCGCGGCTTCATCCCCATCGTGACGAGCAAGACGCGCAAGCTCGTCCTCGCCGACGAGCTTGAGGCCATGACGGAGCTCGAGGCTGCCTCCAAGATTGTGGGCACCTTCATCGAGATGCTGAAGGAGTCCGGCTCCTGCGGCATCTGCGTCACCCACATGGCCGAGGAGGTCAGCAAGTACACGAGCGTGCGCATCGATGGTATCGAGGCGCGCGGCCTCGACGAGGAGTTCAACCTCATCGTGGACCGCACGCCCCGCATGAACTACCGCGCCCGCTCCACCCCCGAGCTCATCCTGCAGCGCCTCCAGAAGCGCGCCACGGGCGAGGAAGCCAAGGTGTACGAGGCCATCCTCAAGAAGTTCGAGAACAACCTTCAGAAAGGTTGATCATCACCCATGGGTGCCTCCGGCACCCAATCCAGTCCGTACGCGAGGGACCCGAGAGCATCCCCGAGTGCCCAAGGGCTGGCAGCATTGAGCTGGGCTCAGGCGCCTAACCCTGCTTGGGTGGCCGGCCACGGCCATCCCTGCAGAAAAACGGTTGCTAGGCGATATCGTTATGGTCCGGCCCGTGAGCAAGCTAGTGCCTGCACGGTGCCGGGCTCCTGAGGAGGCTGACGTCCTTCGTCCGCCAGCCCGGCGGCATCCCCTAGGCGGGTGGGCCTGCACAACCCACCCGCAACCCCTTTTCTCTCCTCTTCCCGTGCCTGAGCTTCACGGTTTCGTTCCTTCCGCGCGGTGGGGTAGCGACGGGTGCGTCACGGGTCCGTGACGCGGAACTCGTTGCTCGCCACCTCGCCCACCTGCAGCAGCGTGAGGCGGAGCACGTACCGGTCGGTGGCGAGGTCCTTGGGCACGTCAAGCCGCAGCTCCACGCTGCGGTTCTGCGCGGTGAACGTGTAGGAGGACACCTCCGTGCCGTTCACGAGCACGCGCAGGTTCAGCTCGCGCGCGTCGTTCACCTCCACCTCTTGGAAGAAGCTGCCCACGCGGTCGAACTTGACGCGTTCCACCGCGTACTTCGGCTCGATGTCGAACCGAGTCTCCTCCGATAGCGCCCGCGGATCGTAGGTGAGGGTGAAGGAGGCCGTGCCCCCCTTGTCGAAGCCCACGGCGTTGCTCGCCAGGGAGAAATTCCGCTCCGTGAGCTTCTCGGCGCACCCGGCAAGGGGCACGAGGAGCGCGACCAGGAGGGACAGGACAAGGGCCCGGGAGCGGCGCAGCACGGACAATCCAAGGCAAGCATCCCCTCAAAAAGGGTTCGGAATCAATCTGCACCCCGGAGGTTGCCTCCGCAGCCCCGGGGTTCCCCACCGCCACGCCTCAGGGCGAGGGCAAGGTGCGTGCGGGATCACAGGCCGAGAACCACCGCGGGTGTAAGGAAACAGACATGCTCTTCCTGTGGAACCGGCAGGCCATGAGCCGCGAAATCCCCATCCTTGACGAGGAGGGCCTTGCCCGCCTCCTCCAGGCGGACCGCGCCGTCCTTATCCTTGCAAAGTCCACGAGCGCGAGCGTCGACGCCTACCTCGAGGACCTCAAGGAGAACGTGTTCCAGAGCCCCCGCTACGCCGATGTCGCCATCGGTGTCGTGGAGATGGACGGCCCCCTCGGCGACGAGCTGAAGCTCACCTACCGCTGGGCCAACCACCTGGAGTTCGTCCCCTTCACCGTGCTCCTTGCGCGCGGCGAGAAGATCGACGGCTTCGGCGCCTCCGTGGGCAAGTACCTCGCCCTCCGCATGGAGAAGCGCTTCTTCGCGCCCCCCAAGGCCGCCGCTCCCGCGAAGGCCCTCGCTTAAGCTTCTCGTCTACCCCGGTGTCGGCCCGGGTCGGTTCCCGGGCCCTTTTTTCTGTTTTTCTCCTGTCTTTTCCAGACCTCTCCCTGTTTTTCCCCTTCCGCTTCACGACCCTGCGGGAAGACCCCTCGACCAATCCTTCGCCGTTTGCCGGAGATCCTTTATATTCCACGAAATCGAGGAAGTTGCAGAAGCAGTCGGGGGCCTTGCCTCCTCCCTCCAGTCAGCCTCCCTCAATCGCCTTTCCTGGTTCCCGACTGCTCTCTTCTGCTAATCAGCCCCGTCGCCCGGGGGGTTTATGGGCGGCGGGGCTTGCCTCCCCTTCTTCTCGTCCCTGTTCAGTGCACCTGCAACTGCACAGGCCCCGGCGCTTCCGGGCCTGTGCAGTTGCACCTGCACCCGGCCTCGCCCGCTCCCGTCCTCCCCAGTCCGTCCCCTCGCCCGACCCCATAACGCTTAATAAAGGCCCCAGCCTTTGGGCGAGCCATGCCCGAGGAAGAGGAAACCGTCCAGAGCGACCCGGCGCTCCAGGCCATGGAGGAGAAGTGGCTCCGCTTCTGGAACGAGGAGAACCTGTACGCCTACGACCCCAAGTCCAAGGCGCCGGTCTTCAGCATCGACACACCCCCGCCCACGGTGTCGGGCAAGATGCACATCGGGCACGCCTACTCCTACTCGCAGATGGACTTCATCGCCCGCTACAAGCGCATGCGCGGGTTCAACCTGTTCTACCCCTGGGGCTTTGACGACAACGGTCTCCCCACGGAGCGCTACACGGAGCGCGAGACGGGCGTCAAGATCACGGACGTGGGGCGGAAGGAGTTCATCCGCCTCTGTCTCGAGAAGACGCGGGAGGCGGAGGCCAGCATGGAGAAGAGCTGGCGCCGCATCGGGCAGAGCTGCGACTTCGGCCTCACGTACCAGACCATTGGGCCGCACGCCGTGAAGACGAGCCAGCTCTCCTTCGTGGAGCTCTACAAGGCCGACCGGGCCTACCGCGCGGAGCGCCCCTCCATCTGGTGCCCCGAGTGCGCCACCGCCATCGCGCAGGTGGAGGCCGAGGACAAGGAACTTCCCTCAACCTTCAACGACATTCCCTTTGAGCTCGTGGGCGAGGCCGCTCCCGGCAGGCTCGTCCACGACACGAAGAACGAGGAGACGGGGGAGCTGACCCGCAGCTACCAGCAGGGCGCGGAGGGCAAAATCGTGATCTCCACGACGCGCCCCGAGCTCATCGGCGCGTGCGTGGCCATCTTCACGCACCCCGACGATGCGCGCACGAAGCACCTGCACGGGCGCAAGGTGCGCGTTCCCCTGTACGGCCACGAGGTGCCCATCCTCACCTCCGACAAGGTGGACCAGGAGAAGGGCACGGGCATGGTCATGAACTGCACCTTCGGTGACCTCACGGACATCGACTGGTGGCAGGCCAACAACCTCCCCCTCCGCATCGCCATCAACGAGCACGGCAAGATGACGCCCCTCGCCGGTAAGTACCAGGGCATGACCGTGACGGAGGCCCGCGAGGCCATCCTCAAGGACCTTCAGGCCGGGAGCCTCCTCCTGCACCAGAAGGCCATCACGCACAACGTGAACGTGCACGAGCGCTGCGGCACCCCTATCGAGTTCCTCGTCACGAAGCAGTGGTTCATCCGCTACCTCGACCTCAAGGACGACTTCCTGCGCATGGGGGCCGAGATCAAGTGGCACCCCGAGCACATGAAGGTCCGTTACGACAACTGGGTGAAGGGCCTCAAGTGGGACTGGTGCATCAGCCGCCAGCGCTTCTTCGGCGTGGCCTTCCCCGTGTGGTACTGCAAGGGCTGCGGCCACACCCACGTCGCCGAGGCCGAGGAGTTGCCCGTGGACCCCATGGAGCAGACGCCCCAGAAGCCGTGCGCAAAGTGCGGCGGGCGCGACTGGACGCCCGAGAAGGACGTCATGGACACGTGGGCCACCTCCTCCCTCACGCCCCAGATTGCGCTCCAGTGGGCCGAGGACTCGCCCCTCATGGACAAGGCCTTCCCCATGAGCCTGCGCGCGCAAGCCCACGAAATCATCAGCTTCTGGGCCTTCAACACCATCGTGAAGAGCCACTTCCACCAGGACAGCATCCCCTGGAAGGACATCATGATCTCGGGCTTCGTGAAGCTCGGCAAGGGCAAGAAGATGAGCAAGAGCAAGGGCAACATCGTGGAGCCCCTCGACGTCATCCGGGACTACTCCGGCGACGCCCTCCGCTACTGGTCCGCGACGGGCGCAAGCCTCGGCGAGGACATCATCTGGAACCCTAAGGAGCTCACGCGCGCGATGCGCCTTGCCACGAAGATCCGCAACATCGAGAAGTTCATCGGCATGTGCCTTGGCGGAGAGAAGCCGAAGGCAGTGAAGGCCTCGGAGCTGCGGGACGTGGACGCGTGGATCCTCACGGAGTACGCGCGCCTCGTGAAGAGCACCACCCAGGCCTGGGACGACTATGACTACCTGAAGGCGCTCCGTGAGACGGAGAACTTCGTGTGGCACGTCCTCGCCGATCACTACCTGGAGCTCGTGAAGCACCGCGCCCGCGACCCCAACGACCACGCCGTCCGCTACACGCTGTACACGGTGGGTCTTGGCATCGCGAAGCTGTTCGCGCCCGTCCTCTGCTTCAGCATGGAGGACGTGTACCAGGAGACCTATCGCGCCCTCGAGGGCAAGAAGAGCATCCACGTCGCGCCCTGGCCCGAGGCGCCCGCCGAGGACACGGCCGCGTGGACGCGCGGCGAGCTCGCGAAGGACGTGGTGGCCGCTGCCCGCAACTGGAAGAGCCAGAGCGGCGTCGGCATCGGCAACGAGATTCCCACCATCGAGGTGGTCGCCACGCCCGAGGCGCAGGCGGCGCTCAAGCGCAGCGAGGCCGACATCGCGGCCACCCTCCGCACGGCGGGCCTCCACTTCGTGGACGCCAAGGACCTCACCCTGGTGCCCGTGGCCGTGAAGCCCAACTTCGCGGTCATCGGCCCCAAGTACAAGGCCCAGGGCCGCCTCGTGGGCGAGGCCCTCAAGGGCATGGACGCGGCGAAGGCCACTCCCGGTGGAATGACCATCACCCTCCCCGACGGGAACCAGCTGAAGCTCGACGCCGAGGACTACTCCGTGGAAACCCGCCCCGTCCTGCACGGGGTCCAGGTGGAGCAAGTGCACGTGGGCAACTCCGTGACCCTGCTCCTGCGCGGCAAGTAAACCCCCGTCCCCTGCGGCGGGGGCTATCTCCCGGCCGCGGGTAGGCGGAAGGCCTTTGCGTTCCAAGAAATTGGCCATGGGCATGCGGGCGCTCGTCCCCCTCACCCTTCTTGCCCTCCTCGCGGCGGCCTTGCCGGTGGCGGCCACCAGCCAGGTCCACCTTGGCCTCTCCTCCTCGGATGCGGCCACCCAGGCGACCGTCGTTTGGGTGGAGCCGGAGGTCGTGGACCGGCCCGAGGTGCGGGTGACGGGCCCGCTCTTCAACCGGACCTTCCCCGCCGTCGCCGTCCCCGGACCGGGCCCGGGCGTGGTGTACGAGGCGCGCCTCACCGGCCTCCAGCCGGGAACCCCCTACACTTACGAGGTGGGGGGCCGCGCCTTCCAGTTCACGACGGCGCCGCGCGCGCTCTCGGAGGAGCCCGTGCGCATCGCCGCCATCGCCGACGTCGGCATCAAGCCCACGAGCCGGGCCGCCGTCAACGCGCTCCTTGAGGCCGACCCGGATCTCGTGATAGTGCCCGGGGACCTTGCCTACGCCTACGGGTCCGCCGACGTGTGGCGCCAGTGGTTCGAGATGATCGAGCCCGCGGCCGCCACCCGTCCCTGGATGATCGCGCTTGGCAACCACGAGATGGACACCGAGTATGACCGTAACCTGTACTACCAGCGCCACGCCTTCCCCGGCAACGAGCGGTGGTACAGCTTCGACTGGGCCGGCATCCACTTCGTCGCCCTCGACACGTGGGGCGGTGACTTCTCCAAGTTCCGGCACGAGGAGGCCGAGTGGCTGCGGCAGGACCTCGCCGCCAACAAGGACGCCGCGTGGACCGTCGTGTACCTCCACGCGCCCTTCTACTCCTCCTTCCGCCACGGCGGGCAGGCCCACGTGGTGGAGGCCTTCCGCGACATCCTGGAGGCCGGCGGCGTGGACCTCGTGGTCACGGCCCACGACCACGCCTACGAGCGGACCCACCCCCTGCGGAACGACACGGTCGTCACCCGCAACAGCACCGTGCGGGAAGGTCTCGGCACCGTGTACCTTGTGACGGGCGGCGGAGGCCAGAGCTTGTACGACCCCAAGCTCCACCCGGCCCCCAACTGGAGCGCCGCCCGCGGCAAGCACTACCACTTCGTGGAGCTTCTCGTGAACGAGACGATGATCGAAGGCCGCGTGGTGGCGACGGACGGCAGCGGATTCACCGACAGCTTCCGCATCGAGAAACCCCCCAAGCCCAAGCCCGTGGACCCCGGGCCGACCACAACCACCACGACCACCACCACGACGACGCGCCAGCAGACCCCCACGGGCGGGTCCCCCGTGACCGAGACCGTGGAGAGCCCCGCCGTGGGCGCGGTCCTCCTCGTCCTCGTGGGCGCTGCCTCCGCGAGGCTGCTGCGCCGCCGCTGATCAGCTCGCGCCCGCCGCCGTCTCCGCCTGGAGCAGGTAGCGCTTCCGGATGAAGCGGGAGGCGGCGTCGATGGCCACCACGAGCGCGAAGAGCACGAGGATGGTGGTCACGAGGCGGTGGTAGTCGAGCAGGCCCTTGTAGTGGTCGAGGAGGAGGCCGATGCCGCCCGCGCCCACGAAGCCGAGGACGGAGGAGGCGCGGATGTTGTACTCGAAGGCGTAGAGGATGTGGCTCACGGCGGCGTTCGCGGCCTCGGGGATGGCCGCGTGGCGCACGAGCTGGAACCGGGTGGCGCCCGTGGCGCGCACGGCCTCCAGCACGTCCGGGTCGAGGCCTTCCAGGGACTCGTAGTAGAGCTTCCCCACGAAGCCCACGGTGTAGAGCGTGATGCCGAGCACGCCCGGGATGGGGCCGAGCCCGAAGAGGATGATGAAGAACAGCGCCCACACCAGGGAGGGCACCGTGCGCACGAAGGCGAGGAAGAGGCGCACGCCGCGGGAGACCACGGGGCCCGTGAGGGGACGCGCGGCAAGCACCGCAAGCGGCAGCCCGATGAGGGCGCCAAGAAGGGTGCCGAGGAAGGCCATCTGGAGCGTTTCGCGGATGGCGTCCCACAGGAGCGTCTGGAAGTGATCGTCAAGGGGCGCGGGCACGAACTCGGGCGCGTAGCGCACAAAGTTCTCGCCCGCGCGGGCGAGGCGCTCCTGGTCGAAGAAGCCGAGGTCGTCTAACGAGTAGACGACGAGCGCGGCCAGCACGAGGACCGCTGCGGGCACCAGGAGGCGGCGCAGCGCGGGCTTCAGGAGAGCAGCCCCCGGGCCATTTCGTGGGTGACGGTGCGGGCGTCGTGGACCTCGGCCACGCGGCCCTCCCGCAGGAACAGGATGCGGTCGGCGTACTCGCGGGCAAGCTCCACGTTGTGGAACACGAGGACGGTGCCCATGCCCTCGCGGGTGAACTCGCGCATCACGTCGAGGATCTCGCCCGCCTTCACGATGTCGAGGTTGCTCGTGAACTCGTCGGCGAGCAGCACGTCGGGCCGCTGCAGGAAAGTGCGAGCAATGGCGACGCGCTGCCGCTCGCCGCCCGAGAGCTCCCCGACGCGGCGCGCCGTCTTGTCCGCAAGCCCCACCCGCGCAAGGAGCGCTTCGGCCTTCGCGATCTCCTCAGGGTGGTAGAGGCCGAAGAGGCTGCGGGCAAAGCCCGTGCGGCAGAGGCTCCCGAGAAGCACGTTCTCGAGGGCGGAGCGCGTGCGCACGAGACCCAACTGCTGAGGAATGTAGCCGACCTGGCCACGGCGGCGCGCCGCGCCGGGGCAGACATCGACGGCGCCGCCGCTGCGGGGCCGCACTCCCGCGAGCACCTTCAGGAGGGTGGTCTTGCCGCTCCCGTTGGGGCCCATGACGGCGACCGTTTCGCCGCGGGCGACCGTGAGGTTCACGTGGTGGATGCCTTGGCCGCGGCCCCTCCCGTAGGCGAAGCTGAGGTCCCGCGCCACGAGGGCGGGCTCGCTCGGCACCGTCCGGGCCACCGCTGGAACAGGGGTGGGCCCGGGGACGGTTTCGCGCTCAAGAGGGTGCCGCGACAGGGACATCATCAGATCTTGGCTCCGTAGTCGCCGCCCACGCGGTCGAGGGCCACCTTGAGGCCCGCCCCGTGCTCGGCGCTCGTGGTCTCTTCGAAGCGGACGAAGATGCCGCTCATGAGCTGGCGCATGAGGGGCTGCTTGTCGTCCTTGAGCTCAAGGAGGGCGGCCGTGAGCTTGTTCGCAAGCTCGGTGCCCTTGAAGTCCTCGGCGTACACCACGGCGTGGGAGGGGACGGGGCCCTGGGTCTCCACGACGCGGGTGTTGTTCATGACGGTGCGGTAGGTGGACTCCTTCACGTCGCCCGCGATGACGGCGACGTCCACCTGGCCCTCCTGAAGGGCCTTCCACGCGTTGTCGTAGCTGCCGGCCATCACGACCTCACCGAAGAACTCCTTGGGGTCCGCGGGCTTC
>DATMKA010000210.1:0-11546 GCA_035553595.1 Thermoplasmatota archaeon
GCGGTACACGAGGACGAGGGCGAAGGCCTGGACGCCGAAGCCGATGACGATGGCCGTGAGGATGAGCGCTTGCGGAAGGGGGTCGGCGAAGACGCCCGCGGGGACGTCGGCGCCCCGCCCCTCATCCCCGTGGGCGCCGACGTCCCCGCGGGCGTCTTCGCCGACCCCCTTCCGCAAGCGCTCATCCTCACGGCCATCGTCATCGGCTTCGGCGTCCAGGCCTTCGCCCTCGTCCTCGTGTACCGCACCTACCAGGAGGTGGGGACCGATGACTCCGACCTCATGAAGTCCACGGACATCGAGGCGGACACCCCCACGGAGGTGCGGCCATGAAGGTGCTGCTCGTCCTCCCCATCCTCATCCCGCTCCTCACGGCCGCGGTGAGCCTCCTGTTCCTCCGCCGCCCCGCCGTCCAGAAGGCCTTGGGCCTCCTCGGCACGGGCGCGCTCCTCGTCACCTCCCTCGTGCTCTTCCGCACCGTCCAGACGGACGGCATCCTCGCCACCCAGATGGGCGACTGGCCCGCGCCCTTCGGCATCACCCTCGTGGCGGACCTCCTCTCCGCCATCATGGTGGTGCTCACGGGCATCATGGGCTTCGGCACCGCCATCTACTCCATGAAGAGCGTGGACGCGGGCCGCGTCTCCTTCGGGTACTACCCCCTCCTGAACGTGCTCCTCATGGGCGTGTGCGGCGCCTTCCTCACGGGAGACCTGTTCAACCTGTACGTGTGGTTCGAGGTGCTGCTCATCGCGAGCTTCGTCCTCCTCGCCCTTGGCGGCGAGCGGCCCCAGGTGGAGGGCGCCATCAAGTACGTCGCCCTGAACCTGGTGTCGAGCGCGCTCTTCCTCGCGGGCGTGGGCATCCTGTACGGCGCCACGGGCACCCTCAACATGGCCGACCTCTCCGTGAAGCTCACGAACCTTCCCGAGACCGGCCTCATCACCACCGTGGCCGTCCTGTTCCTCGTGGCCTTCGGCATCAAGGCGGCCACCTTCCCCCTGTTCTTCTGGCTGCCCGCGAGCTACCACACGCCCCCCATTGCGGTCTCCGCCGTCTTCGCGGGCCTCCTCACGAAGGTGGGCGTGTACGCGCTCCTGCGGGCCTTCACCCTCATCTTCACCCAGGACGTGGCCTTCACCCACACGATCATCCTCGTGATGGCGGGCCTCACCATGATCACGGGCGTTCTGGGCGCGGCGGCGCAGTACGACTTCCGCCGCATCCTCAGCTTCCACATCGTGAGCCAGATCGGGTACATGATCATGGGCCTCGGCCTCTACACGCCGCTCGCGCTTGCGGGCAGCGTGTTCTACCTGCTCCACCACATCATCGTGAAGACGAACCTGTTCTTCGTGGCCGGTGTGGCGGACCGCCTCGGCGGGTCCTTCGAGCTGCGGCGCCTCGGCGGCCTCTACCGGGCCTACCCGTGGCTTGCGATCCTGTTCCTCATCCCGGCCCTCTCCCTCGCGGGCATCCCGCCCCTCAGCGGCTTCTGGGCGAAGCTCATCCTGCTGCAGGCGGGCCTCGAGACGGGCCAGTGGGTCATCGTGGCCGTGGCCCTCGTCGTGAGCCTCCTCACGGTGTTCAGCATGACGAAGATCTGGTCCGAGGCCTTCTGGAAGCCCGCCCCCGCGGGAACACCGCTCGACGGCACGAAGCCCGCGCCCCGCGCGCGCCGCTACGCCCTCATGCTCATCCCCGTGGTGGGCCTCGCGGCCATGACTGTCGTCATCGGTCTCCTCGCGGGGCCCTTCCTCGACATCGCCACCGCCTCCGCGGCCCAGCTCATGGACCCCACCGCCTACGTTGAGGCCGTCCTGGGGGTGAGCCCCTGAACCAGTTCCTCTGGAACATCCTGCTCGCCCTCGCCTGGACCGCTGTCACGGGCGATTACAGCGCCGCGAGCCTCGTGGTGGGCTTCATCCTCGGCTACATCGTCCTTCTCTTCGCGGGCCAATCCCTCGGCCCCACGAGCTACGTGCGCCGCGTCTGGAAGGTGCTCGCCTTCGCGGGCTTCTTCCTCGTGGAGTTCGTGAAGTCCAACCTGCGGATCGCGGCCGACGTGGTGCGCCCGCACATCCGCATGCAGCCGGGCATCGTGGCCATCCCGCTCACCGTGGAGACGGACGCGGAGATCACGCTCCTTGCGAACCTCATCACCCTCACCCCCGGTACCCTGAGCCTCGACGTCTCCACGGACCGGAAGACCCTGTACATCCACAGCGTCTACGTGACCGACCCCGAGGCCCTCCGGGAGGAGATCCGGGAAGGCTTCGAGCGCCGCATCCTGGAGGTGATGCGATGACCGTGAGCCCTGTGGAGCTCCCCTTGGTGTATCAGGTGGTGCTCGCCGTCCTGAGCCTCGCCTTCCTCCTCACCTTCGTGCGCCTCCTCCGCGGCCCCTCCATCGCGGACCGGGTCGTGGCGCTCGAGCTCATGAGCGCCATCGCGGCCGGCTTCTCTGCCCTCTACGCCCTCGCCACCCACCAGGCCGTGTTCATGGACGCCGCCCTCGTGCTCGCCCTCATCTCCTTTATGGCCACGGTGGCCTTCGCGCGCTACCTCGAAAAGCGCAATCTCAAGGGAGGGAAGAAGGAAGGATGATGGACCTCGTCGCGGCCGCGCTCGCCATCCTCGGCGCGCTCTTCATGCTCCTCGCCTCGGTGGGCATCCTCCGCATGCCCGACCTCTTCACCCGCATGTCCACCACGAGCAAGGCCGGCACCCTTGGCGCGGGCCTCATGTTCCTCGCGGTGGCCGTGGCCTTCCCCGACCTCGGGGTGAAGACCCGGGCGCTCGCAGGCATCTTCTTCCTCCTCCTCACGGCGCCCGTGGCCGCCCACATGATTGGGCGCGCGGGGTACGTGGCGGGCGTGACGCTGTGGGGCCGCACCGTCACGGACGAGCTTCGCGGGAAGTACGACGCCCGCATGGAGCACCTCGAGAGCACGGACCTGCCGCCCCCGAAGGGGCGCAAACCCCCGCGGTGAGCCGCGGCTCACCAAAGCCTCAAGACGCGGGCCCCCGCTTGCGGCTCCATGCGCGCGCTCGTCATCGAGGGCGGCGGCATGCGCGCCGCCTACGCCTCCGGAGCCGTCCACGGCCTCGCGGAGGCCGACCTCCAGGTGGATGCCGTGTACGGCACGAGCGCGGGCGGCGCCATCGCCGCCTGGTTCGGCGCAGGCCAGGCCCACGAGAGCCCCCGCACCTGGGCCTGGGCCGCGGACCGTACCCTCATGAGCTACCGGCGGTGGCTTACGGGCCGCGGTCCCTTGTGGGACCTGCAGCGCCTCTACCAGACCTTCTACCTGGAGCGCATCCGCCTCAAGGTGGAGGCCCTGGCCTCCGCCCGCTTCCCGGTCCGGGTCTCCGTCACCGACGCGGACACGGGGGAGGCCCTGTACCCGGACCTGCGCCAGGGACCCGTTCACGACCTCCTCATGGCCACCTCCGCGCTCCCCCTCGCCGTCGCGAAGCCCGTGGAGGCCCTCGGCCGCCGCCTCCTCGACGGCGGGGTCGCCGACCCCATCCCGGTGGCGCGCGCCATCGCCGACGGGTACACGGACCTGGTGGTCGTCCTCAACCGGCCCAAGGGACCGCCGCGGAAGCCCGAGCCATGGTGGGTGAGCCGCCTCGCCGCCCGCGAGTACCCCGCCATCGCGCACCTCTCCGCGCGACACCATGACCTGCACAACGCGGCCGTGGCGCTCGCGGAGAACCCGCCCCCAGGCGTCCGCATCACCCTGGTGCGTCCCACGCGGCCCACGGGGCTCTCGCGCCTCACCCGCGACCCGCGATTGCTGGACCGTGCCATCCGTCAGGGTTTCGAGGACGGGCAGGCGGCCCTCGCCCGGGGGCCGGGCGTGCGGCAAAGGCTTTGAGCCCGCCCGGGCGTCCCCAGGCCATGCGCGCCCGTTCCGCCCTTCTCCTTGCCGCCCTCGTCGCTCTTGCCGGGTGCCTCGCCCCCGCGACCGAGGAGGCGGCCCCCACCGGGACCGGGGACGGGGACGCGGAGGGCCTCGTGACGGAGCTGCGTGCCCTTATCGACGGCCTCCCCTGCGACGTGCCCCTGAGCGCGGCCGGGGAGGTGACGGCGGGCATGACGGAGAACCTCCGCGGCGTCGCCGCCGACGAGCTCGCCTCCCTTGGGACCGAGGCAAACCACGGCGAGCTGTGGATCCACGGCGACCTGGCCTTTGTTGCACGCTACAGCACCGGCGGCGTGGACATCGTGGACGTGAGCGACCCCCGCGCCCCGCGGCACCTCTCCTTCTGGGACCCCGAGCAGACGGACCGCGGCCTCGACGTGAAGACCACGGCGGACGGGCTCACCGCCATCGTGGGCGGGGACCGCAGCATCAAGCTCGTGAACGTCCAGAACCCCCTGGAGCCCGTGCTGGAATTCGAGCA
Source organism: Thermoplasmatota archaeon (assembly GCA_035553595.1). GTDB lineage: Archaea > Thermoplasmatota > SW-10-69-26 > JACQPN01 > JAJPHT01 > DATMKA01. Next base: position 4,414 of record DATMKA010000210.1, read on the forward strand.
CGTCTTCGGGAAGGCCCAGGCCCACATGGTGACCGTGTTCCCCGTGAACGGCCTCGAGTACGTCGCCGCCGCCAAGGCCGAGGGGTCGGATCTGGTGATCTACCGCATCGACGGCACGCCCGGCAACCGCACCCTGGAGGCCGTGTCCTCCCCCAAGCTCACGCTTCTCGGGAACCCCACGGGGGAGGGGCTCCTGCAGACCCATGATATGAGCTTCCTCAACGACTCGCTCCTCGGGAAGCCCACGCTGTGGCTCGCGAACGTCTGGGACGGCATCGTGGCCCTCGACGTGAGCGACCCCGCGAACCCCGTGGAGATCTCCCGCATCCCGAGCCTCGACCCCTACCAGGGCTACACCCACACGGTGCAGACGGTGATTCGCGGCGACCAGCGCCTCACGGTGAGCGTGGCGGAGGTGGGCGTGAACGGCATGAAGTTCTACGACACGACGGACCTCGCGAACCCGCGCCTCCTCGCCTTCTGGAGCCACCCTGTGGCGGCGCTCCCGCAGCACAACCTCCAGCTCGTGGGCGATTACGCCTACGTGGCCCACTACCAGCAGGGCCTCTACGTGTTCAACCTCTCCGACCTGCCGCAGGGACCGGTGCCGATGCGTCACGGTCCCATGGGTCACCTCCCCGCCGCCGACGACGGCTCCCAGGGGTCGGGTCCCGGGAGCGCCTTCAGCGGCACCTGGGACGTGGTCGTGAGCAAGGGCCTCGTGTACACGAGCGACATCGACAAGGGCCTCCGCGTGACCGCTTTCGGGTGCCTCCTCCCTGGCGACCCCCAGGGGACGAGCACCACCTGAGCCACGCCGCCCCAAGGGGGGAGGATCCACCCTGGCGTGAACGCGTTTGCGCCGTAAGGTATTCTCATCCTCGGGACACACTCGCCCCCATGCCCGACCACTGGACGGATTGGGACCGCGCCCGGCGCGAGGGCCGCCCGCCCGAGGCCTTCCTCGAGGCCCTGAGCGACGAAGCGCTCACGGGCATGCTCGCCACGGGCGCCGCCCGCGCCCCCGAGGAGCGGGAGCTCGTCGCCCGCATCCTCCTCGACCGGATGAAGGCCCTGCGTGGCGACCCCGCCCGGGACACGCCGCGCCCCAAGGATCCGAGAGCGCTCACGGAACGCTTCCGCTGGATGGAGGCCCAGGTTCACCGCACGGAGGACGTCGCGGAACGCCACGAGGTGGCCCCCGACCGCGTCCCGCCGCGCGAAGTCACAAGGGCCGCCCACGCCGCTTCAAGCGCGGTGCGGGAAACCCGCGGCGACCTCGAGGAAGCCCTCCGCGAGAGCGAGGAATCCTGAGGCGCCGGTCAACCCGGGCACAAGAATGCTTTTTAAACCCCAGGGCCGTGCCGTGAGTATGCGCGCCAGCCTGGCGTTTCTCCTGGCCCTCTCCCTCGCCCTTGCGGGCTGCTTCGGTGCCGTCTCCGAGACGGAGACCCCCGTGGACCCCGCGAGCCTCGCCCCCGAGGTGCCGAGCCTCGCCCTCCTCCTCGAGGGCCTCCCCTGCGTGGAGAGCCCCGACACGGCGGGCACGACGGAGAACTTCCTCCTCGCGAAACACCTCCTGAAGGAGGACTACGGCGGCACCACCCACGGCGAGATGGACATCGTGGAGGACATCCGCGGCGTCCACGCGCTCCAGGCCCGGTGGCAGGAGGGCGGCTTCGACGTCCTCAACCTCGACAACCCCGCCGCCCCCGTCTGGGTGGGCAACCTCAGCGACCCCACCCCCAAGGTGCTTGACGTGAAGGTGAGCACGGACGGCGCCACGGCCCTCCTGGGGCACCTCGGCATGATCACCATCGTGGACGTGCGGAACCTCAGCGCCCCCAAGACCATCGGCGAGTACCGGTTCCCCGCGATGTACAACGGCATCCAGGCCCACATGCTCTACTTCTACCCCATCGGGGGCATCGACCGCGTCTTCGTGGCGAGCCAGCAGAACTACGGGGTCTGGATCTTCAACCTCGTGGGTGCTCCCGATGCCCGCGCCCTCGAGCACGTCACGACCTACATGCCCCTCGCGAACGGGCCCCTCGGCCCCCACGACATCTGGGTCGGCAAGGACCCGATCCTCCAGAAGCCCGTCCTCTGGATCGCGAACGGCTTCGCCGGGTGGCTCGCCGCGGACGTGAGCGATCCCGCCAACCCGAAGCATCTGGGCGGCATGGTGAACGCGGACCCCCACCAGAGCTACACCCACACCATCCAGTCCACCGTCATCGACGGCCGCCGCCTCGTGGCCACCATCGCCGAGGTGGGCCAGGACGCGCTCAAGATCTACGACGCCACCAACCTCCTCGCCCCCGTCCTCGTGGGCACCTGGGTGGACGACCTCACCAACCCCCTCGCCATGCAGCACAACCTGCAGATCGTGGGCGACCGCCTCTACGTCGCCCACTACGAGCGCGGCGTCTTCGTCTTCAACCTCACCAAGATGCCCGCCGCCCTCCCCCTGCTGGGGACGCTCCAGATCGACCCCGTGGGCCACTACGGCATCAGCAACAACCTCGGCCAGACCGCCGTCGGGTACCTCGCGGGCGGGGGCGTCGGAGGCGTCTGGGACGTGGTGCTCCACCGCGGAACCATGTACGTCTCCCTCATCGACGACGGCCTCCACGTCGTGGGCGACGGGTGCCTTGCCACGGGGAACCCGCTGCACACGAGCACGGGATAGGCTCACGGCGCAGAGGATCTCCCGAGAAAACCCTAAAGGCGTCCCGGCCTTCCCAGCGTGTGCTCCCGACAGGACTTGGCGCCCGCGCCGTCACCATCGTGGCCTTGGTCTCCTCAGCCTCGCGTTCATGAGCACCCTGATGTCCTCCGCCTACCAGGGCGCTGCATCCCGAGAGACGCCCCCGCCGACCAAGCTCGAGGTGGCTGAAGGCGCCGCCCACGATGCCGAGCGTGGCCTTCTCGGGGCTTCTGTTGTCCTAATGGCGGCGTAGGGGGCCTGGGAAAGTTGGCTCCTCGCCGCCGGCCGTGGGATGCGGCATGACGACCCGGTGTCTGTCCCGGTGGACGCTGTGCCGCTGCCTCAAGGACTCGGGGGGCTACTGACTGCGGTGCCCCTTCAGTGAGGCCTCGACATGAAGCGGGGTAGGTCTGGTCAAAACTGCCCGATTATCATTGTAGGTAGGATCTGAAACCGACCATGGCAGTAAAAAAAAACTGATGCACAAAGCAAATAATATCACTTCCGCGTCCTCGTGGGGAGGCTAGGGAATCCATTACGCCCAGGGGCTCCCTATCTACCCATCACTGGACGTGAAAGAATGAACCTTAGGACAAGCCCCTTAGTGGTATTGTTTGCTGGCTTACCACTTCTGGCCCCAATCACATTTACGCTTACCTCCTCGGCAGCAATCGCCCCGCCGGCGCGCCTGGCCCCCAGCTGTTCGATGCGGAGGGCGGTGTGATTGGGCCAGCCAATATTACAGTAGTTCCGACGGCGAACGTCGTGGACGTCGCGGTCATCCCCGTGTGGCGTGAGGTCCTTGGGGGCGGCAACCCTGTGCCGGCCTACCTCGTGGTTGACCTCGAGCTCTCGAAGATCCACCTTGCAGACCTTGAGGCCCACGGCATCCCCCTCGTGGAGGTCTCTGAGATTGGCAACCTAAGCGATGAGGAATTCGCGCAGAAGGCCATCTCCGCCGAGGACGCAAACCGTTTCGTGGACCGCCTCGCCTCCAGGATCTTCGAGCCCTTTACGCAAGCGGCCACACTCGCCTACTCTGACTCACTCCCCGTAGTCGCTTATGCCGACGCCTCCTTCCGCGCCTACAGCGGCTGGAGCACTGACCTGGTTTCTGCGTTCGACCAGGCCGCGAGCACGATCCACAGTGAGACCGGTATCCTCATCTACCGTCTCTACGTGATGACTAGCGGCATGCCCGTGAACGACATCTCCAACCGGTGTGAGATGATGCAGACTGCAGACTATGAGAAGCGGTTCACTGTTAGGGGGCACATCGTCACGATCTGGAGCGACGGAGATGTGGAGGGCCACTGGGGATGGGCCATCAACCGACCGGTCAGTGCCCAAATCGCCGGCGAGTGGAAGAGCGGCTCTACCAAGTGGTGGACCAACTACGGCCAAAACTGGGGGGAGACGACTATGCACCTCCCGAGCGTGTATATCAAGCACAACCCCTACTACGTCCACCACTACATGCAAATGCTCGCCACTCACGAGATTGCCCACCAGTTCACGATGCGCCATGAGGACGCGGACTGCTGGTTAGAGTGGGGCGGGCTTAAGAAGAGCGTCGAAGCCTACACCTCCGACAGCAACACGCCCTCGGGGTGCTTGGACAATACCATGGGGGAATACCGGTTCGTGCTCTCCGCCACGACCGGAAACCGAATGTGGAGCGAACGGACCCGCTGGTCTGACTGCGTGAACTTCGGATGCTAAGGTTCCGTGGGCGCCAACCGGCGCCCATTTCATTCATAACCCGGTTGCAAACCCAATGGCTTCCCTCACATTCCTCCTGAAAGTCGCGTTGGCCACCTTGACCGTCGGCCTTGTGGGCTACGTCGTGTACACGGCGATCGTTCCCTCCGACGACTGGGAGTTCTTTGAAGGCGACGGAGAAGGTGCGATCAAAGTTGGAGAAACCGAGGGTCTCGATGCGAACGCCACATGGACCCGGTCGCCCGGGGGTGGAAAAGTTCTCAGCGGCCTCTTCACCGGAGGCGTCCCGGCCGGTGCCAGGGTCCTCCTCGCATTCCAGACAAATGTCCAGATGAAGCTTGAGATCCGGATCGGCCCTGACAACTACCACGAATGCGACACGCAGCGACCTGAAACCCGCATCCTCAACCAGAGCTATGGGTCAATCCGAATCGAAACGCGCAGCACAGGATGCGAGTTTCTGACTACGGTAGACAGCCCAATCGGGGCCCCGCGAGGTGCAACGATCACCTGGTTCACAAGGGCCCAGGCCGCACCTCAGGAGGACTGGACCCTTCGGTTCAACGCCCGAACCGTATCGCCTCCTTAACCCTTCCTTTGGCCCTGAGGCCAAGTGTCGGGAGGTTGTCTAACCCAAACCTCAGCCCTCATGGATCATCGCGGCTTCAGCAGTGTCTCGATGCGGATGAGGGTCTCGTTCCCGCGTTGCTGCTCCTCTCGCAGCATCTCCACGCCCTGCCAGGCTTGGCGGCGTTCTTCGGCGTGCTCGCGGTCGCGCTCCCTCGAGCGCCAGAGGAGATAGAGGGTGATGAGGCCGAGGGAGCCGTAGACGGCGAGGCCCATGAGGGTGGTGCCGGGGTCCACGGCGCCCGCGGTGGTGGGTGACGGGTGCCTTGCCCCGGGGAACCCGCTGCCCACGAGCACGGGGTAGGCTCGCGGCGCAGAGGATCTCCCGAGAAAGCCCTAAGGGGGCCCCCGACTCTACAAGTACGTGCTTCGGAGCGCGACCGCTACCCGGACAGTCCCGATCGTGGCCCTGATCCTTCTCGGTCTCGGGGCGGGCCCCCACATCCAGGAGGCGGAGGGCGCCCAGCTTATCCCGGTCTGGTACATGCAGGGCGCCTGCTCCCAGGATCCCGGCCTCTTCGGGAGCACGGGCTTCGCGACGCGCATCGAGATCCAGCGGAACCAGCGCGGCACCCTCGCCTCCGGAATGTCCTACTGGATCGGCACTCACCTGCGTGACGGATCGTTCATCCAGGTGGGGTACCGGATCCGGCCCACGAGCGCCGTGGGCGAGGACGTGAGCCCCTTCGCCACCTACTTCCCGCCGGGATCCTCCCTGGACACCACGAGCGACCCCAACCTTGATCTCGTGGGCCCCGTCTTCGCCACGGGCACCTTCCACTGGTTCAACATGACCATGGACACGCCCGGGGTATGGACCTTCAGGGTGGACGGCACGCCCTTCTTCAACGTGACCACCACGCCCCTGGGAAGCAAGGCCACCGTGTTCGTTGGCTCTGAGGTCTCCCAAGGCACCATCTACAACGAGCTGCGGGCCGCGCGCTTCTTCCCCGCCGCCCTCTACCGTGACGGGCAGGGAACGTGGCACGCGCCCCAGAGCGCGAAGGCCTGCTACCACTACCAGAGCGACGGAAACCCCTGCACCCCCGCCGAGGGCGTCCTCCGCCCCTACGCCGTGGGGAAGGGCCCCACGGGCTTCAACGACATCCTCAGCGGGCGGGGCGCGCCCTGCGTTCAGAGCACGGCGCGGTTGTGGTAGGCACCGGCTCCTCATGGCAGGGGTACATTCGGCCATCAGGGGGCTCTCCCCCACCGCGAAGAGCACGGGATTGAGGAACAACGCGGCCCCGCGCCCGGAGCGAGTGCGCGCCGCAACTCCTTCCGTAAGCCCTGGCCGCCCATCCTCAGATAGGCTTCGAGGATGGGCAACCTCTTCACCACAAACCTGATAACGGCAATTTCTTCATCCCCGAGCGTTCTGAAGGTGATACCCTGGTCCGTCGTGCCGCTGCCCTGTTGATCGGCCTTGGAATGATGGTCCTCCTGGCAGGGTGCATGGGTGGCCCGGAAGAGGCTGCGGTCCCCACCGCGGAGGAGGGCCCAGGCCTGGTCGACGCCGCTTCCGGAACCGCCCCCCGAGAAGACTACGTTAGACAGGAAACCTCGACCACGCTCCTGGTGATGGGCGCCCCCGTGAACCAAGGGTTCGTCGTTGTACGGTTCCTTGACCTCGAGTTCCCTGTCGAACCGGGCGCAAAGAACCTGAGCGTGCTCCTTGAACTTGCCCCCACAAGCCTCTCCACAGGCCCCTACGCCCTGTGGCTCCTCGACCCCGAAGGGAACGAAGTGGCGCGCGTGGAAGGCCCGGCGCCCCTCACGCTCAACCTCGACGCCACACCCCACCTCCCCGACAAAGCCGGAAAGTGGGCCTACCGCTTCGGGATCCCCGCCGACACCCCTGGGGCCGCGGTAAACGAGGAAGTCACCTTCACCATCACGGTTGACTACTGATCCCCTTATCCGCGGACCGGCGCGGCACCCCACGCAGCCGCGAGCAGGACGGCCGTGACGGGGAGGCCGAGCAGTGGGAGCCCCAACTCCCACGACTGGGGCGCCCGCCCCTCAAGGCGGGGGATGAAGCCGCCCACGAGGACAGTCGTGCCCGAGACCACGG
>DATMKA010000211.1:0-4151 GCA_035553595.1 Thermoplasmatota archaeon
CCCGAGGGGCCGCCCCTTCCTGGCGCACGCCGCATGGACCGTATGGGCCTCATGCTGGTGGCGCTCGTTGGGGTCTTCCTCATCGACTTCGCCCTGATGCTGTACTACTCCCGCTTCAGCTCGGGCCCCATGACGCACGAGCAGAAGCTCCTCCTGTGGGCAGTCTACTTCGGCAGCGCCTTCCTGTTCGCGTGGGTGGCCACCCGCGCCTCGAAGCCCTCCACGCGGTGGAGCACCCTGAAGACCGACCGGCACCGCCGCCGCCTGTTCTCGGGCCACCTGCGCGGCCGCCGCCCCCAGGCCTGACGCCGTCGTCCGGCGCGGCCTGGGGCTGCCGCGCCGCCACCCGCGGCACGGTTAAGGCGCTTCAGGCGCGAGGGAGGGGCTCCTGAGCCTGGCCCCTGATGACCGCCCTCCCGCCTGAGCCCCGAGCGATCGGCCTCCGCATCCGCCGCATGCGACCGAGCGACGTTCCGGCCGTCCACGCGCTCGCCCGCGCCTGCTTCGCGCACCTGCCCTCCTCCCGAGACATGACCGAGGCGCACGTCCAGCGTTTCCCTGAGGGCCAGCTCGTGGCCGAGCAGGACGGACGCATCGTGGGAAGCGCGTCGAGCCTCCTTCTTCCGTACGCGCGGGTTCTGCGTCCCCACACCTGGTGGCGCATCACGGGCGGGGGCCATATCACGACCCACGACCCCTTGGGGGACGTGCTCTATGGGACGGAGATGATGGTGGACCCGAAGGCGCGGGGCCAAGGCATCGCCCGCCGCCTCTACGACGCCCGCAAGGAGCTCCTCATGTCCCGAGGGCTCCGCGCCTTCGCCGCAGGCGGCTGCATCCCCGGGTACGCGGACCACGCGGACCGCTTCACGGCCGAGGAGTACGTGGCGCAGGTGGTGGCGGGCCGCCTCACGGACCCGACCCTCACGCCGCAGCTGCGCGCAGGGCTCCAGGTGGCGGGCGTGCTGGAGGACTACCTGTGGGACCCCGGCAGCCTCGACTACGCGACCCTGCTCCTGTGGCGGAACCCTTTCTGGCCCGGAACCCCCGTGTCTCCCGTGGCGGCCGACGCGGCGCGCCTTGCCTGAGCCGGGTGGTGGGCCCCCGTGGGCTTCATGTAGGTCCACGGGCTTCCCCGCCTCGTGGCCGAAGCGGGTCTTGCGTACAACTTCCTCAAGTTCGTGCACGTCGTCGCCGTCATCGTGCTCGCGGGCAACTTCATCGGCCTCGCGCTCTGGAAGCTCCTCGCGGACCGCTCCGGGAAGGTGGCCTCCATGGCCTTCGTGACGGACCTCCTCCACCGGATGGACGGCGCGCCCACGGCCTTCGCGGGCCTCGCCACCTTCGCCTTCGGTTACGTGGGCGTCCGCGGCTTCGGCAACACCATCGCGAACACGCCCTTCGCCCTGTGGGGCCTCATCCTCATGACGGTCGCGGGCCTCATCTGGTACTTCGGCATGCGCCCCCTCGAAGCGAAGATGGCTGACCTTGCCGAGGATGCCGTCGAGCGGAACGAGAAGGTGGGCCGCGACTACTGGCGCGCCTCGGGCCTCTGGCTCACCCTTGACCTCGTGGTCATCGGGCTCATCCTCGTCATCACGTGGCTCATGATCGCAAAGCCCGACATCTGGCCCTACACTTACTGATCAGAGGGTTTCGAGGGTGCTGTGGTCCACGGGGCCGCCGTGCTCGCGGCGGTACTCCTCGGCGATGAGCCGCTCGGGCTCCGACACCACGAGGTAGTCGTCCTGCACGCGCACGAACTCCGTGGGCACCTCCACGGTGCGGTCCTCGAAGAGCCCGTGGTCGCGCTCCAGGTGGAGGCGGCTGATGGCGTCGTGGGTGAGCTTCACCCGGACGCGGTCCACGTGCCACGTGAGGGGGTTGCATTCGAGGCTCTTCACGTCGCCGAGCTTGCGGCCTTCGGCATCGACAACGCTGCGGCGCGTGAGGTCACTGATGGGGTAGCGGACAGGCTCCGGCATGGGACCCCCTTGGCGGGGAGAGGGAGAAAGGGTTCCCGCCGCTTCCTCGCTGGCTAGGGCGGGATGCCTTCGTCCACTTCCACGGGGTCGCCGCCGCGGGCGTAGTGGCGGTCGAGCACCTCGAGCCACCACTGCTCGCAGTCGTGCACCTCGCGCACCACGATGGTTTCCTCGTCGTGCACGTAGAATCGGAGGTCGGGCCCGGTGGCGCCCTCGGCCGCCTGGATGCCGTGGATCTGGCCCACGATCTGGCTCCCTTCGGGGGTGTGGCTGAAGATGCGGAGGACGCTCACCCGAATCATTCCCTTCACCACGGCGGGCTTGCCCGCACCGGCCTCGATGGTGAGGCCCGTCCGGGCCTCGGGGGAGGGCTCGGGGACCGTGCTGAGGAGGGTGAGACAGAAGGGGTGGCTCTCTCCCCACGTGCGCAGCGCCTCGCCGAGGATCTCGTGGCGGGAGGGCGCGGGGAAGGAGGAGCTGGGAGCAGCCATGCTCCTGCCGGCCCCCTGTGGCCATTTAAAGGGTTTGGCACGCCGGGCGCTCAAACGGGCTGCCGCGGGGCGGGACCTTCGCGGCGCCACTGCAGGTTGGAGAGGAAGCGTTCAAGAGCCGCGTTGAAGGCCTCCGGGTTCTCCAGGTTGCTGAGGTGGGCCGCGCCCGGGATGACCACGAGCTCCGCGCCGGGGACGAGGTCGGCGAGGCGCCGCGCCTCCTCGGGCGGCGTGAAGGTGTCCTCCTCCCCCGCGATGACGAGGGTGGGCACCCGCACCTGCCGCAGGCCCGCGCTCGCGTCGGGGCGGTCGCGCATGGCGCGCAGCGCGTTGATGACGCCGCTGGGGGACGCGCTGCCGATGGTGCGCCGCACCTCCGCCACCACGGCGGGATTCGTCTCCATGGTCCGCGGAGAGAGGAGGCGCGGCGGCATCGTCTCCACGAGGCTGTTGATGCCTTCCGCTTCGAGGCGCGCGATGGTGCGGTCGCGGCCGGTCCGCGCTTCCTCGGTGTCTGCCGTGGCGCGCGTGTTCGCGAGGACGAGGCCGAGGACGCGCTCGGGCGCGAGGCGGGCGACGGCCATGGCGATGTAGCCGCCCATGCTGAGGCCGCCCACCACGAAGCGAGGAATCTCCTGGTCGTCCATGAACGCGAGGACGTCCTTTGCGTGCTCCTCGATGCTTGCGGGGTCGTCGAAGTAGGAGACGCCGAAGCCGCGCAGGTCGGGCGTGATCACGCGGGCGGGCAACCCCGCGTCGAGCTGGGGCTGCCACATCGTGTGGTCGAGCGGGAAGGCATGCAGGAGCAGGAGGGGAACACCGTTCCGGTTGCCCCCTTCGAAGGGCGCGAGGGGCGCGGGAGTGAACTCGGGCATGCCCTGATACCTGGCCCGGGGGTGCTTAATTCTCGTCGCTCGGAAGGAGATGGAGGGCCGCCAGTTCCGCCTCCCAGGGGAGCGCGGCCACGCGGGCGGGCGGGCTCCTGAGCGCGGCCTGGAGCGCCTCCATGAGGCGGGCGTCGCGGGTGGCCACCTCCACCACGTTGCCCCACCCTTCCTTGCGCGGGAGGGGCGCGCCCCCGGGGCCGCGGCCGCGGGTGCGGAAGGCGTGGGCTACGTTCTCCCAACTGGGCGTCTCCCACCGCGCAACCACCTGGAACCCGAAGCGGGCGTAGTCCACGTCGCCGAGGACACCGCACCCGCCCGAGGGGTCGTAGGCCTGCACGAGCACGGGCGCGAGGGCGGCCACGGGCGCCCGGTAGTCGCGTCCCGCCTCCATCCAGCTCACGAGCGCCACCTCCGCCTGCCCCGAGTAGCTCTCCACGGGGGCGCGCACGAGGTCGAAGAAGCGGCCCACGCGCCGCGAGGGGATGCCCGCGTCCCCGGGGTCGAGGGCGGTCACCTGCAGGTGGGGCGCGAGGAGGGCGCTCAGGAGCCCCGAGCCCGCGCCCACGTCCACGAGGCGCGGCGCGTTGCCGACCGCATGGGCCACCGCGAGAATGCGGTTGAGGTCGCGGGCCGTGGGCACCCACATGAGGGCGGCGCGCACGTCGCGGCCCGCGATGCTGCCCGCGAAATCGCGCAGCGTGAGGGCGGTCCACGGCTCGGTCATGGCCGCCTCATCCGGCCGCGGCCTCAAAAACGTGCTGCTTCAGATGGGGCGGCCGGGGGAACCC
>DATMKA010000212.1:0-7863 GCA_035553595.1 Thermoplasmatota archaeon
CCACCGCCCCGAGCTTTACGGGCATCATGGCGAAGAACTGGTGGCAGCAGGTCACGGTGAGCGGCAGCGTCGCGGCCGTGGACGTGCGCATCAACGACGGCGCCTGGATGGGCATGGCCAAGCAGAGCTGGGGCGGCTGGGGCATCAGCAAGCCCCTCAACGCCGGCGACAAGGTGCAGTTCCAGGCCCGCATGAGCGACGGGAAGACCTACGCCTCCGCCGCCTACAAGGCGAACGGCGACGGCTCCGTGAGCGCTTGGACCACCGGATCCACGACGCCCCCCGCGAGCACCGCTCCGAGCTTTACGGGCATCATGGCGAAGAACTGGTGGCAGCAGGTCACGGTGAGCGGCTCTCCCGTCCGGGTCGATGTGCGCATCAACGACGGCGCCTGGATCCAGATGACGAAGCAGAGCTGGGGCGGCTACGGTGTGAGCAAGCCCCTCAACGCCGGCGACAAGGTGCAGTTCCAGGCGGGCATGCCCGACGGGAAGTGGCACTGGTCCCCTGCCTACAAGGCCAACGGGGACGGCAGCGTGACGTACCTCTACGGGTAAGCCGCAGCCGTCGCTGAGGTATCCATGAGGGGTGAGGGCGGCCCCGGCCGCCCCGCCCTTTCCCCTTTTTCGGCCCCTTCTGCCTAGGAGCAACGTTCATTCATCGTCACCGCGCGGGTTCGCCCAGAGGGTGAACCCCGAATGCAGGGAAAGGTCAAGGCAACGCCAGGTAACTCGACCACGCCGGTGGAGATTGCGCACTACGGGCACGCGAGCATCTACATCCGGACACCGACGGTGTCCCTGGTGGCCGACCCCTGGTTCAGCCCCACGGGCGCCTTCCTCTCCACCTGGTTCCAGTACCCCGACAACACCCAGCTCGACCTCACGCGCCTCCGGGACGTGGACTACGTGTTCCTGAGCCACGAGCACCAGGACCACTTCGACTACCGGTTCCTCCAGACGCTGAGCCCGAAGACGAAGATCGTGATTCCGAAGTACGCGGACTCCTACCTGCGGGATGAGCTCGCGGAGCACGTGCCGAAGAACGAGGTCATCGTGGTGGGCAACCGGAAGAAGTTCCAGGTGAGCCCTGACGTCGCTTTCACGCCCGTCGTTCAGTCGGTCCCCATCTGGGATGACTGCACGCTCGTGTTCGAGACGCCTGCCGGCACCGTGGTGGACGTCAACGACATGAAGATCAACCCCGACGACCTGGACTGGGTGAAGGCGAACTTCAACATCGACTACCTGTTCATCCAGTACTCGGGCGCGAACTGGCACCCCCACGTCTACGATTACACCCACGAGAAGAAGGTGCAGATCGCGCGCCACAAGATCCAGAACAAGTTCCACAACGTGCGGAAGGTGTTCGAGTCCTCCGGCGCGCGCTGGCTCGTCCCCTGCGCCGGGCCCCCCTGCTTCCTGGACCCCGAGCACTTCGACCTCAACTTCAGCGACGCAAGCATCTTCCCCACGGTGGCGGACTTCTACGACTTTGCGGCCCGCGAGGGCTTTGCCGACCGCACCCTGATCCTGCTCCCCGGAGACTCCCTCGACCTCACGGGCGCCGATCCCACCCGCGCGAACCAGGTGCGCCTCAGCCACCCGGCCTTCACGGACAAGCGCCGCTACCTCGAGGAGTACCAGGCCCGCCGCCTCGACACCATCCGGGAGGAGCTCGGCTCCTTCGAGGGGCCCTCTGAGAGCCAGCTGAAGGCCGCGAAGGGCTACTTCGAGCCCCTCATCACGATGGCGCCCTTCTTCCGCGAGAAGATCCCGGGCGCGCTCCTCATCGAGACCACGGGCCGCTTCCCCGAGAAGATCCTCGTGGACTTCAAGAAGGCGGAGGACCAGGTGAGCGCGTGGAATGGGGAGCCCTGGTACTACCGCTTCACCATGGACGAGCGCCTCTTCCACCGCATCCTCACGAAGAAGCTCTCCTGGGAGGAGCTGTTCCTGAGCCTGCGCTTCAAGGCCGCTCGCCGCCCCGACGAGTACTCGGAGCACCTCATGGTGTTCCTGCGCTTTGCGAACATCGGGAGCCTCAAGCTCTTCGAGCGCTACGAGAAGCGCAAGGACAGCATCCAGGAGACCTTCACCCTGGAGCACGAGGGGAAGACCCTGGAGGTGCAGAAGTACTGCCCCCACGCCATGGGCGACCTCTCCGTGGGCCAAATCCAGGACGGGTGCGTCGTGTGCCCCCTCCACGGGTGGGCCTTCTCCCTGACGGACGGGTCCTGCGCCCAGAACGGGTCGAAGATCCGCCTGCGCGAAGTCCCCAAGCAGGGCTGAGAAGCGGAGAGAAAGAGGAAGAAAAAGAAAAGAGGACTGGGGCCGGAAGGCCCCCGTCGCCTTATCGGCTGCCAGGCGTCGGGGGCGCCGGCGGCTCGCTCTCGGGCGTCTTGAGGTCCACCACCTGGCCGCCCATCTTCGCGAGGAAGGCGTCCGTGCGGCGGCGCTCGAGCTTGCCCCACTCCATGCCGGGGCGGCCGGAGAGCACGCGCGTCATGGCCACCAGGAAGGACCACCTCGCGGCCACACGCGTGGGGTAGCGGGAGAGGAGGCTCCAGTACACGTCGGTGCGCTTGTACAGCTTGTGGGCGAGCACCACGAGGGCCGTGTCGATGACCGTACCGATTATGAGGAAGGTCCAGAGGCGGTGGGGCTCGTAGAGGGCGAAGTACACGGGGAGCCCAAGGAACAGGACGCTCGAGAGCGTCGTGTTCAGCAGGATGAGCGGCACCTCCACGGTACCAAACGCGCGCTTGCCGAGCACGTCCCGGTGCTTCTTCACCACCATCCAGAAGTCCATGTTCCAGCGGCGCATCTGGCGGTAGTAGCTCTTGAGGGTGGGCGGGTCGCTCGTGTACACCTTGGCCTTCAGGTTGAACCCAATCTTGTGGCCCGCCTTGTGCATGCGGAAGGTGAGGTCGAAGTCCTCCGCGATGGTGTCGTGGTCGTACCCCATCTGCTTGAGGATGGTGGTGCGGTAGGTGCTCGACACGCCCGGCAGCACCACGAGGGTGTTCATGTGGTGCTCGGCGTTGCGGTTGATGCCCACCGTGAGCATGTAGTCCACCTGGCGAGCGGCCGTGATCCAGGTGTGGGGAATGCTTTCCACGGCGCCGCCGATGGCCTTCAGGTCGGGGTTGCGGCCGAAGGCGAGGAGCATCTGGCGGACATAGTCCCTGTCCACGAGGCTGTCCGCGTCCGTGATGGCCACGAGGTCCGTGGTCACGTAGGGAAGGGCCGCCTCGAGGGCGTGGCTCTTGCCGCTGTTTCGCGGCATCGTGACGATGGTGACGCCCTTCGAGCGGTACTGCTCGAGCACCTGGGCCGTCTCGTCCGTGCTGCCGTCGTTCACCACCACCACCTGGGCGGGGCGCACCGATTGGCTCAGCAGGCTGTCGATGCACGGCCCGATGGTGAGGGCGTCATTGTACACGGCCACCAGGAAGGCAAAGGAGAGGTCCGGAAGGGGCCCCTCCTCTTCCTCCACGGGCGTCGGTTCGACGCGCCGGGAGCGGCCCGAGAGGTATCGGAACGCCGCCCGGGTGCCTTGGACCGACAGCACCCCCAGGTGGATGAGGGTGAGGCCGGTGGTGGCCCACAGGATTAGGGCGTAAACGATGAGGTCCTGCCAAGAGGCAAGCTCCACGACGCTTTCGAACATAGGTGCTTACTCCACAGTCACGGATTTTGCAAGGTTACGCGGCTTGTCGATCTCACAGCCCCTCGCCTTGGCCGCGTGGTAGGAAAGGAGATACAGGGCCACGGTGGCGGGCACCGCGAAGAGGCTCGGGTGCACGTGGGGCACGTGGACCACCGCGTCCACGCGTCGCTCCGCGTCCTTGTTGTGCTCGTCCACGAGGGCGATGACGGAGGCGTCGCGGGCCCTCACCTCGGTGATGTTGCTCATCATCACGTCGTAGGTGCCGTCGGGGGGCGCGCACGCGATGACGGGAACGCCCTTCGTGAGGAGGGCGAGGGGCCCGTGCTTGAGCTCGCCGGCGGCGTACCCTTCGGCGTGGATGTAGCTGATCTCCTTGAGCTTCAGCGCCCCCTCGAGGGCCACGCCGTAGGATTCCTGGCGGCCCAGGAAGAAGGCGTGGTCCGAGTAGGAGAGGTAGCTGTGGGCGAGGCGTTCGAGGCTGCCGGAGAGGGCGAGGACGCGCTCGGCCACGTCGGGCACCGCCTTGAGCTCGGCGAGGCGCTCCCGCAGCTCCGCGGGCTTCATGGTGCCGCGGAGGCTTGCGAGGTGGTAGGCCACGAGGTAGAACACGGCAAGCGTGTTCACGAAGGTCTTCGTGGCGGCCACACCGATCTCGGGGCCTGCCCGCAGGTACAGGGTGCCTTGGGCTTCCCGCGTGAGGGTGGACCCGATGACGTTCGTGACCGCGAGGGTCTTGAGGCCGGCCGCGTTGGCCTTGCGGATGGCCTCCAGGGTGTCCGCCGTCTCACCGGACTGGCTCACGCCCACCACGAGCGTGCCCACGGGGGCCGTGCCGGCGCCGTACCGGTACTCGGAGGCAAGCTGCACCTCCGTCGGGACCTGGGCGATGCGCTCGATGAGCGTGCGCCCGATGAGCCCCGCGTGGTAGGAGGTGCCGCAGGCCACGATGAGGATCTTGTTGACGGAGGCGAAGTCCTCGGCCGTGAGGCTGCCCTCGAGGTCGAGCTGGCCTGCGAGGGTGCCGGGCTTTGCCGACAGCACCTCCCGGAGCGCTTTCGGGATCTCGTGGATCTCCTTCAGCATGAAGTGGTCGAAACCACCCTTCTCCGCCGTCTCGAGGGACCAGGCGAGCTCCCGCACCTCGGGGGTGAGGGGCTTGCCGTGGACGTCGAAGACGGTGGGGCCTTCGGCGCGCACGAGGGCGGTCTGTCCATCCTCGAGGTAGATGACGCGCTTCGTGTGCTCAAGGAGCGGTGTGGCGTCGCTCGCGATGAGGGTGGCGCCCTCAGCAAGCCCCAGGATGAGGGGGGACTTGTGGCGGGCGACGGCGATAACGCCGGGTTCGCGGTTGCTGAGGACGGCCACGGCGTAGGAGCCCTCCACCTCGGCGATGGCGGCACGGAGGGCCGCGTGGAGGTTGCCTTGGTAGTGCTTCTCCAGGAGGTGCGCGAGGACTTCCGTGTCCGTCTCGGACTGGAACGTGTGGCCTTCCCGCGTGAGCTGGTCCCGCAGGCGCCCGTAGTTCTCGATGATGCCGTTGTGGACCACCGCGAAGTCCCCCGTGCAGTCAGGGTGGGGGTGCGCGTTCTCCACGCTCGGCTTGCCGTGGGTTGCCCAGCGGGTGTGCCCGATGCCGAGCACGCCGCCGACCTCCGGGAGCGCGTCGAGGCCGTGGACGGCGCCCACCACCTTCTGGACTTTAAGGCCCTCGGAGGTGGCGACGGCGATGCCCGCTGAGTCGTACCCGCGATACTCCAACCGTTTCAGGCCGTCCAGGAGGATTCTCCTGGCCTCCCGGGGGCCCGCGTAACCAATGATACCGCACAAGGCGTGTTTTCCCTCCAGTCAGGTCCTTACTTGTGGGCTCCCGAGGCGAGGGCCTCGAGGCCGCGTTCGAGCGTCCAGTAGGGTTCCCAGGCGAGGGTCTTGCGGACCTTCGCGGGGTCGCAGAGGCGGCGCTGCACCTCGGCCCGGCGCCGGGGAGCGTACTCGAGCTTGAGGTCAGTGCGGCCGGTGGCCTTCAGCACCGCTTTGGCAAGGTCGTTGATGCTCACCTCGCGGCCCGTGCCGACGTTGAGGATGTCGTTCACGCCCGCGCGGTCGGCGGAGAGGATGGTGGCCTCGGCCGTGTCGAGCACGTTGGTGAAGTCGCGCGTCTGGGTGCCGTCGCCGTAGATGGTGAGGGGAAGGCCCGCGAGGGCGCGCTGCAGGAAGATGCTCACCACGAAGCCGTAGTCGTTGCCGATCTGGCCGTTCCCGTAGGAGTTGAAGTAGCGCAGGCTCACGACCTCAAGGCCCGTCTCCTCGTGGTAGGCCTCGGCGAGCTTCTCCTCGAGGAGCTTCGCCGTCGCGTACCCGTTGTGGGGCGCGGCGGGGGACGTCTCCTCCGAGTAGGGGGGCACGCCGTCGCCGTACACCTCGGAGCTCGAGGCGTGGACCACGCGGCGCACGCCCGCGTTGGCGGCGGCCGCGAGCACGTTCTCGGTACCGATCACGTTCTCGTGGATGGTGCGGATGGGCTCCTCCCAGGTGCGCTTCACGCCGAGGACGGCCGCGAGGTGGAACACCGTGTCCACGCCCTGGAAGGCGCGGCGGAGGTGGTGGGTCTCGAGGGTGGAGGCGCGGACGAACTGCACGCGGTCGATGACGGGGGCGAGGTTGTCGATGCGGCCCGTGGAGAGGTTGTCGATGACGACCACCTCGGCGCCCTTCTTGACGAGGGCGTCCACCACGTGGCTGCCGATGAAGCCGGCGCCTCCCGTGACCACGGCCTTGCGGCCCTGCCAGGTCTGGTCAGCGCTCAAAGGGCACCCCTCCCGAGGCCCCAGTAGCGGAGGCCCGCTGCCTTCACGGCCCCGGGGTCCGCCACGTTGCGGCTGTCGACGACCACGGCGCCGGGCGCGGCGAGGGCCGCGACGCGCTGCCAGTCGAGCTCCTTGAACTCGGGGTGGTCGGTGGCGATGGTGATGGCGTGGCTGCCGCTCACCGCGTCCTCCAGGGTGAAGGCGGGGATGCCGGTGGCCTTGAGCACGCGGTCGGGCTCGATGCGGGGGTCGTGGACCGCGAGGACGGCCACGCGGGGAGCAAGGCCCTTCACGATCTCTTCGGCGGGGGACTCGCGCAGGTCCGCGACACCGCCCTTGTAGGCAAGGCCGAGGACGGCGACCTTCGCGCGCTCGGGGTCCATGGCGCGCGCGATCTCCTGGAGGGTGGCGGTGGCCACGTGGCGCGTGGTGGCGTCGTTCACCTCGCGGGCGGTGGCCATCATGCGGGGCTCGAAGCCGTGGCCGCGGGCCTCCTCGATGAGGTAGTAGGGGTCCACGGGGATGCAGTGGCCGCCCACGCCGGGACCGGGGGAGACGGGCACGAAGTTGAACTTCGTCTTGCAGCCCGCGATGACCTCGTGCACGTCGAGGCCGAGGAGGGGGCAGAGGCGGGCGAACTCGTTGATGAGGGCGATGTTCACGTCGCGCTGGGTGTTCTCGAACACCTTCACGGCCTCGGCGGTGCGCACGTCGCGGACGCGGTGGATGGGGCTCGGGATGGCCTTGCTGTAGGCGGTGAAGGCCACCTGGAAGCTGCGCTCGTCCTGGGCGCCGAGCACGCGAGCCATCTTGGAGGTGGTGTGGTCGGGGTCGCCGGGGTTTACGCGCTCGGGGCAGTAGGCGATGCCGAAGTCGCGGCCCGCCTTGAGGCCGCTCTCGCGCTCAAGGATGGGGACGCACTCGCGCTCGGTGCAGCCGGGGAACACCGTGGACTCGTAGCAGACGACGGTGCCGCGGCCGGCGCGAAGGCCCTTGCCGATGGCTTCGCTCGCCTTCTGGAGGGGGACGAGGTCGGGCTTGTGGTCGTGGGTGACGGGGGTGGGCACGCACACGGTCACGAGGTCGGCGTCGCGCACCGCGTCGGCGGCCACCGTGGTGGCGCGGAAGCGGCCGCTCTTCACGGCCTCCTCCACCTCGGCGTCCGTGGCCGCGTCAGGCAGGGGGGACTGCCCGCGCTCGATGGCCCGGACGGCGGCGGGGTTGATGTCCACGCCGGTCACGTCGAAGCCGGCCCGGGCAAAGCAGAGGGCGGCGGGGAGGCCCACGTACCCGAGACCCACCACGACGACCCGCTCCACCTTGGGGGCCGTCAGGGGGGCGTTGGAGGACTCGGCGGTCGCAGTCGGGGCGTTGGGGGGAATGTGTG
>DATMKA010000213.1:0-3571 GCA_035553595.1 Thermoplasmatota archaeon
CCTACATTCCCCCCGAGGGCCCCACGGAGCTCACCACCTCCCTCCGCAGCTACCTCGCCTACGGGAGCAAGCGCGTCCGCCCCTCCCTCCGCGTCTACGAGCCCATCCGCCACGTGGTGGAGGCCGGCGGCAAGCGCATCCGCCCCACCCTCTGCCTCCTCGCGTGCGAGGCCGTCGGGGGACGCGCGGAGCAGGCCCTTCCCACCGCTTGCGGCATCGAGTTTCTCCACACCTTCACCCTCGTCCACGACGACATCATGGACAAGGACCTCACGCGGCGCGACCGCCCCACCGTGGGCGCCCTCTGGGGCGACGACGTCGCCATCACCGCGGGGGACGGCCTCTTCGCCCTCGCCATGAAGGCCTTCGCCGACAACGCGCGCGTCCCCGGCGTGAGCGCCGACCGTGTGGTGCGCGTCATCCGCGAGGCCGCCGACACGAGCCTCCACCTCGCCCAGGGCCAGACCATGGACCTCATGCAGGCCCGCCGCGACGACGTCCGCGTGGAGGAGTACCTCGAGATGATCCGCCTCAAGACCGGCGTCCTCCTCGAGTTCAGCCTCCAGGCCGGCGCGCTCCTCGGCGGCGCCACCGAGGAGGAGGTCCGCGCCTTCGGCCGCGTCGGCGCCCCCCTCGGCATGGCCTTCCAGATCCGGGACGACCTCCTCGGCCTCATCGGCGACCCCGCCACCCTCGGGAAGCCCGTGGGCGGCGATGTGAAGACCGGCAAACGCACCCTCATGGCGGTCCACGCGATGCGCGCAAGCCGCGACGGCGAGCGCCTCGCCGCCATCCTGAACACGCCCCCCGAGAAGACCACCGAGGAGGACGTGCAGGAAGCCCTCCGCATCATGCGCGACGCCGGCAGCCTCGACCTCGCCCACCGCACGGCCGACCGGTACGTGGAGGAGGCGAAGGCTGCCATTCGCGACCTGCCCCGGACCGCAGGCACGGAAGCTCTCGGCGCCCTCGCGAATCTCGCGGACTACATCCTCCACCGCGACCGGTGACCCGCGACCCCTCCCGAGCCTTCAAGAGGCCGCCCCCCGCCACGTTCAAATAACAGGTATTCGGATTAGGGCACTCCCTTGCCCCAGGGAAAAGCGCGCGCGGATGGCCGAGCCTGGTCAATGGCGGGAGACTCAAGATCTCCTCCCGCAGGGGTTCGCAGGTTCAAATCCTGCTCCGCGCACTGCCCGGAACGGGCCTGATCGGCAATCAAACAAGGTCGGTCGACCTGGCGCCGCGAGGCGCCAGTGCTTGATGATCGACCTTTCTGAAGGTCGTTCAGATCCTGCTCCGCGCACTGCCCGGAACGGGTTCGGAGCCCCCTTGCGGACCCGGCAGCCGCCAATCGAGTGATGCCCATGGTCGAAACACGCCCTCCCCCGGACCCGCGCCGCTTGGAGAGCGCGCTCCAGGAGTTCGTGGCCTCCCTCAACACGAGCGGCGTCACCCCCGCCCGGTTCGAGGAGGTGTTCATGCGGCGGCGCACCCCCTGGACCATCTACCTTCCCGTCGAGTACGCGGGCACCCAGTGGCACCCCGAGAACGGCGGAATCGGCGGCGGGCCCCTTCACTGGGTGCTGAAGCACCCCGAGCACGCAAGCCCCTTCGCGCGCCTGTGGGCCACAACCCCCGTGGGCGGGTGGCGCTTCCAGATCCTCCAGCCCGCCTGACGGGTTGGGAGGCGCGGCCGCCCGTTTGGGGAGCGCGAGCGCACGAGGAGCGCCCCGTGACGTGCTCGAGCCGGGCGGCCGCCGCTCCCGGGCAACGGAGGTAATCGGGGCCCAGGAGCAACACCAGGAGGGGCCCCGGGAGGGTGTGCGTTTCGCGCCTGCACCGAAACTGCTGCGGCCCTCAGGCGCCGTCGCGGCGCTCGTACCCCCGGCAGGCGAGGAGAGGAATCCGCGGGTACTTGGGGTAGCGCGCCGGCTCGGTTTGGCTGCGCCCGCAAAGCTGGAACACGCTGCGCGGCGTCACGACGGGCCGCATGTGGCGGCAGGAGGCGCAGAGGTGGGGCGTGGCCACGGCGGCGCCATGGCGCCGCCGCGGGATGAGGGTTCCGTTAGCGGCGGCGGAGCACCAGGGCCGCGCCGAGAAGGCCGAGAGCCACGACGATGGCGCCTGGTGCGGGCGTGTCCGCGGGAGCCTCCGCCTTCGGCGCGACCGTCGCGGGGGCCTCCACGGTGGGCTTGGGGCGGGTGCCGGAGACGACCTCATCCTCGGGGGCCGCCGTCTGGGCGGCGTTGAGGCGGAACTTCACGGCCCAGGGCTCGCGAACCTCCTGCTCGCCGCGCTTGTACTCCATGTAGCCTTTCACGTCGTAAACGCCAGGCTGGAGCCCGTTCTCGGCGATAACGCGGAGCGTCGTGTTCAGGGTCTCGCCCACCTTGATCGTGACGTGGTCCTGGGTGAAGCTCGTGCGGAGGCCCTCGGTGCGTTCCACGACGATGTTGCCGTGGGCGGAGCCGTTGCCCGTGTTCTTCACGCTGAAGTTGAAGGTGGCGGTGCCGGTGGCGTCCGCAGCCTTCTCCTGCGCCTCCACCACGTACTGGAGCTGGGGGAAACCGAGCTCGATGCGGCCGCCAATGGTGGGGTCACCGAGGTGGAGCACCTTCACGGCCTCGTTGCCCCAGGCGTCGATGGCGCGCACCTGCAGCACGTCGTCCGTCTCGAGGCGGCCTTCCCACTTGTAGCCAGGACCCCACACGCGCGTCACGGTGTTCGCGTTGAGGGGGTTGTCGGGGACGGCATCGTCGTCGCGGGCGGGCGGCGTCCACTCGCTGAGGGGGAGGAGTTGCCCGTTGAGGCGGGCCTCGATGAAGGTGATGGGTTCGGCGAACTCGACGGTGAGGCCGTCCACGCTGTTGGTCTGCTCGCCGTCGCCGGGAAGCACCATGGGCCACGGCATCGTCGTGTCCTTCGCGATGGGGTCGCGGGGGCTCTGGCGGCCGCCGTTGTCCACCTTGGCGCTCACGTAGTAGCGCACGAGCTCCTTGCCGGAGGCATCGTAGGCGTGCACGGCCGCGCCGTACTCGCCGTCGGGAACGAGGCTCGTGTTGATGGGGACGAAGAAGCCGTCGCGGGGATCGTTGTCCACGCGGTAGTTCTTCAGGTAGGCGCCCGTGATCCATTCGGCGGTGTCGCAGCGCCGCGCCTCCGGGGGCAGGGGCTTGCCGAAGCTGAAGGTGAACTTCTCAATCTCGAGGGCGCGCTCACCGATGGCCTGGAACTGGATGAAGAAGTACCCGGAGGCGTGAACGAAGCCGTCCGGCTTGGGCTGGAGGTCCGGGTTCTTGAAGACGAGAACGATGTCGGCGCCGCACTTCTCGAAGCCCGTGGGGGCTTGGGCACCGGTCGCGGGGACGAGGGCGAGAACCATCAACAGGGCGAGCGGGGCGACGAGGGAGCGCATGGCGGGCCTCCACGATAACACCCGCTTGGGGGCGATTTATACCTACCGGACTTGCGCCGGCGTTCCGGCCGAAAGGGCTTTCCGTTGGCGGCCCCGCGAGCCTGCGGGGTTACGGCGGGCGGCCGTAGTAGCGGTCCCGTGGAGGCGGGGGCG
>DATMKA010000214.1:0-9385 GCA_035553595.1 Thermoplasmatota archaeon
CCCGCTCGGGGTGGCGGGGGTGGCCGTCGCGCTGGGCGCGCTCGCGCTCAGGTCACGACGGCGCTAAGGGCCTCAGTAGCGGCGGCGGTTGCCGTAGCCGCCGTGGCCGCCGCCGTACCCGCCGCGGCCGCCAGGGGCCGCCATGGGGGCGAAGCCGCGGGGCTCGCGCGGGGGCATGCTGTCCACGAGCTGGGCCTTCACGGCCACGCCGCGGATGCGGACGCCCTGGATGGCCTGGAGCACGTGCTCGGCCACGTCCGCGGGCACCTCCACGAAGGAGTGCCACTGGTCGAGGCGGATGCCGCCGATGCTCTTGCCGGGGATGTCGGCTTCGTTGGCGATGGCGCCCACGAGGTCCGCGGGGCGCACGTGGGCGTTGAGGCCGACGCTTACCTTGAGGACGGCCATGGGGCCGAAGTGGCTGCGGTCCACGGGGCCGCTGTCGCGCCGGTCCTGGGGGTTCCCGCGGGCGCGGTCCTGGCGGACGGGCTGCTCGAGGGGCTGGAGCTTGGGCATGCGGAGGCCGTGGGCATCGGAGGCCGCTTCAAGGGCCGCCGCGGCGAGGAGGCGCGGGTCGGCGCCGGCCTCGATCAGGCGGTCGATGGTGGCGAGGGCTTCCGCGGGGGCGGAGGCCGCGCGCTCGGTGAGCCACTGGCCGCGGCGCACCTGCACCGCTTCGTACACGGCCTCGTCGGTGGGGAGGTCGTAGAAGGGGAGGCGGGCGCGCACGAGGCGCTCGATGTCGTTGAGGCGGCGGCGCTCGCGGTGGGTCACGAACAGGAAGCTCTTGCCCTCGCGGCCGGCGCGGCCTGTGCGGCCGATCCGGTGCACGTACACCTCGGAGTCCGGGGGACAGTCGTAGTTGATGACGTGGCTGATGCGGTCCACGTCGAGACCGCGCGCGGCCACGTCGGTGGCGACGACGACGCGCACGCGCCCGCTGCGCAGGCTCGCCACCACGGCCTCGCGGCCCTGCTGGGCGAGGCCGCCGTGGAGGGCCTCCACGGGGATGCCGCGGCGCTGGAGCTCGTGGGCGAGCTCGTCCACGCCTTCGCGGGTTTCGCGGAACACGAGCGCGCCCGCGGGGTCCTCGACGGCGAGGATGCGGATGAGGGCGTCGAGCTTCTGGTGGGAGCTGAGGCCCACGAGGTGCTGCTCGATGAGGGCGGCCGCGGCGCCGGGGCCGTCGCCGCGGATGTGGATGCGCTCGGGGTCGCGCAGGAAGCGCTGGGCGAGGCGGGCGATGGGCTCGGGCATGGTGGCGCTGAAGAGGAGGGTCTGGCGCTCCGTGGGGAGGCGCTCAAGGATGGCCTCGATGTCCTCGAGGAAGCCCATGTTCAGCATCTCGTCGGCCTCGTCGAGGACGAGGATCCGCACGGTGTTGGGGTCGAAGCTGCCCTTGTCCATGTGGTCGAGGAGGCGGCCGGGGGTCGCGACAATGACGTTCGCGCCCTGGCGCAGCGCCTTCAGCTGGGGACCGTAGGCGGCGCCGCCGTAGATGGCGACGGCCTGCATGCCACTCGCGGCGCCGAGGCGGTTGATCTCCTCGGCGGCCTGCACGGCAAGCTCACGGGTGGGGCAGAGCACGAGGGCCTGCACGCCGGGGCCCGTGACGGTGTCGGCGAGGGGGATGCCGAAGGTGGCGGTCTTCCCGGTGCCGGTTTGGGCCTGGACAATGAGGTCCCCGCCGTTCAGCACGAGGGGGATGGCGGCGGCCTGCACGGGTGTGGGGGCGGTGAAGCCCATGTCCGCGAGCGCCTTCTTGACAGTCTCTCCGATAGGGAGTTCATTGAAAGATTGCATCTGAGTTACTCCGTGGTCCCGAAACACAAAACAGGACCACGTCCAAGCCCCGGGGACGGGGGGCTCGGCCTCACAGCGCGCCACGCACAACACACACAGTGGGAGTCAAGTCCCGGGCGCACCGCTTCTGCCTGCAATTGCGAAGGGTACGCCGCCGATGCCCGCCCTCCTATATAAGCCGTTGCTTGTTCTTCGCGCTGCGACAACGCGCCCCGGAAGGGTGCAAAAAGCTTCTGGCGAAGCCTGTTGGTAGATGCCGCGCCAACCCATTACAGGCATCGCCATGACGCTCCAGAACGCGGCTCCCCAGAGGCAGTCGGGAATGCAGGCGGCAGCGGCGGCAAGCGGCCTCGTGGGCGGGCTCCTCATCCTCGCCACGGGCCTGACGTTTCTCCTCATGCCTGCGCTCCTGCCGGTCCGCATGATGGGCTGGAGCCACATGGGCGGCACCCCCTACGGGTGGTGGCCGAGCTTCATGTACAGCCTCGCGGCGTGGAACCTCCTCCTCGGGGGAGCGGCCGTCCTTGCGGCCCTCCGCCTGCGCGCAGGCTCGCCGCAGGCCGCCACGTGGAGCGTGCTCCTGCTCGTGGTGGGCGCCCTGAGCTTCCCCATGATGGGAGGCTTCCTCCTCGGGTCCCTCGCAGCGCTCCTCGGAGGCGTCCTGGGGCTGCTCGCTTCCCGCCCCTCCGTGCCGAGCCCGCAGGCGCCCCCGCGGCCCGGCGTCTAAGAGCGTGGGCCTTACGGCAGCCCGTGGGGGCGGAAGAACTCCGTCTTGGGGATGTCTGCCGCGGCCTGGTTGAACCGGTGGTGCT
Source organism: Thermoplasmatota archaeon (assembly GCA_035553595.1). Lineage (GTDB taxonomy): Archaea > Thermoplasmatota > SW-10-69-26 > JACQPN01 > JAJPHT01 > DATMKA01. The sequence continues at coordinate 2,616 of DATMKA010000214.1, forward strand.
TCCCGAGGATGGGGCGCACCGCGTGGATCACCTCGTCCACGCTCCCGAAGCGCTCCTGCCGCGTCTCCTTGAGCACGACCTCAAGGGGCACGGCCGTGCCCGGCTCCAGGGGGAGGCGCCAGTTCCCGGCCCGCTGCAGCAGGTCCTCCCGCGTCATGGGGAACTCCAGGTCCTGCAGGGCCACGCTGATGGCGGTTTCACCGTACACGTCGGCATCCGGCGGCGAGTATCCGATGGCGGGGCCCCCGCGGATGCCGAGCGGCGTGAGGGGCGCGCTCAAGGCGTCCCGCGCGGCCTTCCACTTGCTCTCCTCGTTGGGGTCGGCGCGGTTGACTTCGCTCCTCGTGGGGTCTTCGCTGATACGCATGGGCTGCGCTCGGCGGGGAGGCCCCTTGGGGGTTTTGGTGGCCTCGTCGATGGGGCCTAGCGGCTCGCCTGCCCCCACTCGCGCGCGAGGGCCACGGCGCGTTCCCACCCGTCGCGGTGGCGGTCGCGCTCACGCTGGGCCATGAGGGGGTCCCAGCGGGCGTCGCTGCGCCAGGCCGTCGCGATGTCGTCGGTGGACTTCCACACGCCCGCCGCAAGGCCCGCGAGGTAGGCAGCGCCAAGGGCCGTCGTCTCCTGCACGGCGGCGCGCTCCACGGGCGCCTGCAGCATGTCGGCCTGGAACTGCATGAGCCACCGGTTCGCGCTGCCGCCGCCGTCCACGCGGAGCACGGGGGCCCGGATGCGGCTCTCGGCCGCCATGGCCTCCACCACGTCGAGCACCTGGTACGCGATGGCCTCCAAGGTGGCGCGCGCAAGGTGGGCGCGCGTCGTGCCGCGAGTGAGCCCGAAGAGGGTGCCGCGGGCGTACGAATCCCAGTGGGGCGCGCCAAGGCCCGTGAGCGCAGGCACGAAGTACACACCGCCCGTGTCGGGCACGGACTCCGAGAGGCCCTCGGTCTGGGAGGCGTTTTCGAGGAGGCCGAGGCCGTCCCGCAGCCACTGGACGGCGGCGCCCGAGACGAAAATGCTGCCCTCGAGCGCGTAGGTGCGGCGGCCGCCCATCTGCCACGCAACGGTGGTGATGAGGCGGTCCGTCTTCACGCGGCGCTCGCCCGTGTTCATGAGGCAGAAGGCGCCCGTGCCGTAAGTGTTCTTCGCCATGCCCTCCTCGAAGCAGGCCTGGCCGAAGAGCGCGGCCTGCTGATCGCCCGCGACACCAAGGATGGGCACCTCGGCGCCGAGGACGCTTTTCGCGGCCGTGCCGAAAGGGCCGCTGGAGTCCTTCACCTCGGGGAGGGCCGCGCGCGGCACGCCGAAGAGGGCGAGGAGCTCGTCGTCCCACTGGCCCTTGTTGATGTCGTAGAGGAGGGTGCGCGACGCGTTCGTCGCATCCGTGGCGTGGACGGCGCCGCCCGTGAGCTTGTGGATGAGCCACGTGTCGATGGTGCCGAAGACGGCCTCGCCGCGCTCGCAGGCCTCCCGCGCGCCAGGCACGTTCTCGAGAAGCCACTTCATCTTCGTGGCGCTGAAATAGGCGTCCGCCACGAGGCCCGTGCGCTCCCGCAGGAGGGGCTCGTGGCCCTTGCGGCGCAGGTCATCGCAGAGGGGCGCTGTGCGGCGGTCCTGCCACACGATGGCGTTCGCGAGGGGCTTTCCCGTGCGGCGGTCCCACAGGACCGTGGTCTCGCGCTGGTTCGTGATGCCGATGGCGGTGAGCTCTCCCGCCGTGAGGCGCGCCTGCTTCAGGGCGCCCGCGATGACGGTCTGGGTCGTGCGCCAGATCGTTTCGGCATCGTGCTCCACCCACCCGGGCTGGGGGAAGAGCTGGGGGAACTCCTGGTCGGCGTGGCCCCGGATGCGGCTCTCCGCGTCGAACACGAAGGCGGCGGTGCCCGTGGTTCCTTGATCGATGGCGAGGACAAAGGGGCCGGCGCGCGTCACGTGAAGCTCCACCCGAGCCTCCGCCATGCCCGGGAGAGCACTTGGGGGTTTCGCCTAACCTGGAGGCACAACCGTTGCCTCCACGGTGGTGCGCGGGGCATTCATGGCCTGCACAGAAAGCACCAGGGGGCCCGGCGGCACTTCGAGCCGCAGACGGGCATAGGCCACCCCGTGGGGAGGAACCCCGTCGAGACTGGCCCTCGGGCGCGCGCCTGCCGCTGCCTCCTGCCCCGTCGCGTGCCACGTGAGGCTCACAAGGGTCCCCGAGGGTTCCACGAGGCTGATCTGCGGCGCCACGGCGCTACCGGTGCCGCTGACCTCGCGCACCTTCACCACGAGGTCGACCGTCCCGTTCTCGGAGGCGCGGGCCTCCCACTCCCCCTCGGACGTGAAGCCGGCATCGAGGCGCGGACGCAACTCCCCCACCAGCAGGGCAGGGATGCGGGCGCGGCCCGGCTCAAGCCACTGCTCGATGCCGCCGCGGAAGCTGAGGTCGCCCGTGGCGAGGTCGAGGACGCCTTCGACGTTCACGAAGTCGAAGCGGGCCGTCTCGTTCACGGGGAAGGTCCTCCCCCGCAGGGTGGCGGTCACGCTCAGGGAGGCGTGGGTCCCGAGGCTTGCCGCGGAATCCGCCTCGATGTGGCCCTTCTGATGGTTGAAGGCGAGGATCGTGTTCACGGGGGTAAGCAGGAGAGCGCCCTCGACGCGGGTCCGCCCCGCGTCAAGCGTGATGATGCCGCGGACGGTATTGAAGGCGGTCCCGGAGTCGTCGTAGAGCGTCATCGCCGCGTTGCGGAACACCAGGTTCGGGTGCGTGAGCCAGGTGCCGTTGCCTCCGGGCGTGGCGTTGAGGAGAAGGCGCGGCGGCTCGACGCGGAGGGCGCCGTCCGTGGTGAGGTTGAGGGTGCTCGCGCGCGCCACGAGCGACGCCCCCTCCTGGGAGGGCCTGAGGACGGCGCGGACGGCAGTGAAGGTGGGGGAATCCACGGAACCGGAACGGAACTTTCCGGACACGTTGTGGACTACAAGCTCGGTCGCATTCAAGGCGGCGACACCGAAGGTCAGGTGGAAGCCCTCGAAGGTGGCTGTCTCGACGGGGGCCGTGAACGAGATGGGATGCGGTGCCGGGGTGCCCGCCGTGAGGTCCACGAAAACGTCGGGAAGGGGTTTGGTCGTGTTCTGACCGAGGCCCTCGGGGGGAATCCACAACCCGGGCTGCTCCCGGTAAGGGTCCAGGAAGCCATCAATCGCCCACGTGGCCGCCAGCAGGAACACGGTCATGGCGAGAAACTGGGTGCGGGGGTCCCTCGCGATGGTCCGCGCCCGTTCAAGCATGGCGCTTGGCACGGGGGCGGTTGCCTATAGCATATTCGGTCCCTCCGCTCGGGCATTTCGCGCGAAATGCGATATGGTGTCCAGGTGTGTGATGGCAGCGCACGACCACAGTTTCCAGTGGACGAAACGGTTAAATGCCCCAACACCTTCCCGAAAATCCCAGGCCGGTGCAGCCCGTTTCCTCTGGAGCCGGGCACCTTTCCTCGCGCCTGGAAACGCACCGCGACTATTCGCGATAAGGTGACTTCATGACGGCCCAGCTCAACAACTACATCACCGCCAGCCAGGGGCGCGTTGGCTCCACAAAGGACTGCACCCCGGCGCAGATCAACGGCCTCATCGCGAAGGCCAACTCCGTCCTCACCAAGGACACGACCTACACCTGGGACGCCAACATCAACGGCATCATCGTCCGCCTCATCACGAACTCCCGGCACCAGTACGACTTCTGGGTCCAGAACTGGTGGCCCGGCCCCAACAACGACTCGGTGCTCCCCCACGCCACCATCTACTCCGTGATGGGCATCCCCAACGAGCCCGTCCACGCCTACTACTGCCCCTCCCTCTACACCGCGGTGTTCGCGAACACCGAGTACTACGGCCAGTGCAAGAGCTGGGCCCTCGGCATGGCCGCCCACATCCTCGAGCAGAAGTTCAACGTCCACTCCATCCACGGCGCCTGCGCCGACGTGGACGGCAAGGGCGTCGTCGTCATCGCCCCCACCGGCACCGGCAAGACCACCCAGGTCAACAAGCTCTTCCAGCACAGCCGCGGCCGCGTCGTCGGCGACGACTGGATCTACATCAAGCACCCCCAGAACATCGAGGGCATCAAGGAGCCCATCCTCGAGGTCACCCAGCCCGAGAAGAGCCTCTACGTGCGCACCGAGAACGCCCACGAGGAACCCTGGCTCCGCTCCGTGTTCGACCGCTGCCTCCTCGAGAACGTCACCACCGACCCCAAGGAGTGCATGCACAAGCCCGGCGAGAAGTGCCAGATCAAGGACCTCGGCGAGAACAAGTGCTACTGGGGCTTCGGCAACTCCCGCGCCATGCTCCCCCGCGAGTGGATGGCCGGCCCCGCGAAGGTCGGCGACAAGACCACCATGAAGCTCATGGTGCTCCTCCGCCGCGACAACGAGTCCCCCGCCGAGGTCAGCCTCAACATCGACGAGGCCATCGCCATCCTCAAGGAGGGCAAGACCCTCATCCGCCCCGGTGCCGGTCCCAAGGAGAAGTGGGGCACCTACGGCTACGAGCCCTGGTACAACCCCTACCTCCTCGTGCCCGACCACGAGCGCCAGGAGAAGTTCTTCCGCGACGAGATGCGCAGCGCCCGCGTCGTCATCATCAACACCGGCGCGCCCGGCGAGACGATCGAGCGGACGTATCAGCGCATCATGGCGAACCTCGAGAAGGCGTAGGCGCGTAGCGCCGAGCCGTTTCGAGGTCCGGCAGCGCTGATACGTCGGCGAGAGCGTTTCGCCGGCCGGACGAAAGCGCGCGGAGCGCGCGTCCGCCGCAGGCGGTTCGTCCAAGGCCGGCGAGACCATCGAGCGCACCTACCAGCGCATCATGGCCAACCTCGAGAAGGCCTGAGGCCTCCTCCCTCGGGCGGCTGCGGCCGCCCCCTCCCTTTTCTAATCCTTCTGCCCCAGCGGAGGCTCTGTCTCCCGGCAATCGGAACCGTTATGGTCCGTGTTTACAATTGTGATTACGATCACGATGACAGAGGCGAAGACGCGGCCCATCTCTCTAAGGGTCCGGGAGGATCTCCTCGCCGTCCTGGAGGCGGCTGGGATCTCCCCGACGGAGGTCGCGCGGCAGGCGATTGAACGCGAGGCAGAACGAGCGCGAAAGCTCGCAGCGCTCACTCGTCTCCAGAACGAGGCGCAGGGCGTCCGGCTGGGTTTCGATGCCACCGAGTTCATCCGCAAGGATCGGGACACCCATGGCTGAGACGCTGGTCCTCGATGCAAGCGCCGGCCTCCGCGTCGCCTTGGAGGACCAGCCGGGCCACGCCGCGGCGGTTTCCTGCTACCAACGGGCGCTGGAGCATGGCTCGCGCATCATCGTCCCCGAGCTGTTCCTGTACGAGGCCGGGAATGTCCTTGGTCGGGCAGCGGCACCCCCCGACCGCCAGGTATCGCTTCTGCTTGCCTCCTATGAAACCGTGGAGGTTGTCCGCCCCTCCCTCGAGGCCCTCGCCCGGGCCATGAGGATGGTGTCGGAACGGCGCCTCTCCTTCTACGATGCGGCCTACCTCGCGCTCGCCGAGGAGAAGGGGGGCGTGCTGTGGACCGAGGACAAAGAGATCCTCCGCGCCTTCCCGCACCTGGCCGTCGACACGAAGAAACTCCTTGCGCGGTTCTCCGCGTGAATTCAGAAGGGAGGAAGGGCCTCCCGCGGCTCCTACCCCGCGGGAGGCGATAAGGGGGATCCGCGCCCGAAAGCGAACCGGAAAGGGCGCGGAGTGGGATGTCCGCCTGCACCGCCGGGAAAGCGAACCGGAACCGGCTGCGCAGGCGCTGAAAAACCGGTTGGGGGTCCCGCACTTAAGGCCCGTGGTACACCGATTGACCACGCCCTACGCGCCCTCCGCGCGTGACAGGCTGGTCAAGGAGCGTACCCCGTTCTTCATATCCCCCACGGGGAACCGTCCATCATCAGCCCGCAGGGGCGGCGGTTGGTTCGCTTCTCCACCGCCCCGCGATGGCTGCATGCATCCCCCCAACACCCCGCCCCGGTTCCGGTTCGCTTTCTTCCGGGGCGGTCCTCCTTCTCTTAAACTCCCCGGGTTGTGTCCCTGGGGCATCGTCGCCTTTTCTATCGGCTATACGGCTTCCAGGAGCGTTGTCGTGTCATCGAGCGTGACCCAGATGCGCCTCCGTTTGTTTGCCGTGAGCTTCGCCCTCCTCGCCGCGGCCCTGTTTGCGCCGGCCGTGAGCGCGCAGCTTCCTTCCTTGGACCCGAACTTCTCCTTCCAGTCCCCGAAGGTGACGGTGACGCTATCGGGTCCCACGGACCCCGTGAACGTGCGCGGGGGCTCTGCCCTCCCCGTGAACGTGAGCATTGAGATTCCTGGCCCCGCCGCTGAGGGGAAGCTCACGGTGGTGCTCAACGCCACGGCGCCCGAGGGCTGGCGCGCCATCGTGTACCCGCCCACGCTCGAGATTCCCTTCCCCACGAGCCACACGGCGCAGGTCGTATACGCTCCCGTGTACTTCGCCGTGGACCCGGCTGACGACGCCGAGGCCTACAAGGCCCAGAAGATTGTGCTCGACGTGGTCGCGAACACGAGCGCCGTCGCGAAGGGCTCCGGCAAGGGCGAGGTGGAGATCACGCCCGCCTTTGGGGGCAACCTCCGCGTGAAGGCGCCCGTCGCTCCCGTCTCCCTCAAGCAGGGCGCTGCTGCCGTGCCCGTGGACTTTGATGCCACCATGAACGCGGCGGGCAAGCTCTCCGTGGTCGCGAAGGAGCTCCCCAAGGGCTGCACCCTTGCGCCC
>DATMKA010000215.1:0-2272 GCA_035553595.1 Thermoplasmatota archaeon
GGCGGAAAGTACTCCGCGGGAGGCAGCGACGCGCCCATGACGGCGGGGGGCGCGAAAAACGTCTCGTTCGGCACTGATCGCGGCACGGGCGCCGCCGCTGCAAAGAAGGGCGCTGGGGGCGGCTCCGTCCTCGCGGGAGCCGGGCAGGGCGCATCCCCATGGGGCTCGCCACAGCGCGGACACGCGGCAAGGGTGGCGGGCGCGTCTTCGGGAAGCACGCCCTCAAGGACGCCCGTCGGGGGATATGAGCGTATGGAAACTACCGCGTGTCCCGTTCCACGAACCGCACCGACAGGAACGTGTCCTTCACGGTGAAGCCGAGGGAGGCTGCGAAGCAGAGGAGCGCGAGGGAGAAGGCCGCGAGCACCGCGTAGGTGAGGGCGTCGTGGCCGGGGAAGGCCACGCCCGCCATGAGGAGGAGCGCCGTCACCACGATGAACGCGATGACGAGCACCTGCATCAGGATGGCATCGCGCAGGAGGCGCGCCCGCTGCTTGAGCACCGCCTTGTGGGTGTCGTCGGCCCCCGCCTGGATGGCGCGGATGCGGTCGTTGATGCGGAAGAGGCGGGACTGCAGGAAGTTCAGGAAGATGCCTGCGCCCGACACGAGGAACACGGGGGCGAGGGTTGCCTGGATGATGGGGCCGGGGTCGGGAACCATGGTCACCGCAGCGAGGCCATGCCCTTGTCAGGGGCAAGGTCGTCCAGGATGCTCTGCAGCAGGTTGCGGAGGGCCTGCACGTCGCGGGAGGCCACCTGCAGCTCGAAGGCCGTGTTCGTGACGCGCTCGTCGGGCTTCACGGGCGCGTGCTCCGCGCTCCGCACGAGCGCGCGGTCCTCGCCCACGATGCGGAGGGCGGCGGCGCCGGATTCGTGGAGCACCGTGCGGGCCTGGGCCACCAGGAAGGGCGGCGGCTCGAGCGTGGTGAAGGGCCCCGTGGCGAGGTCGAAGCTCACGGTGAGGCCGAAGGTGTAGTCGTGCTGGCGCTCGGCGCCCGCGCGCTTGTCCTTGAGGAAGTTGAGGCTGTCCCCCACGAGCTCCGCGAGGGGCGCGCCCTCGATGACGATGCTGGAGCCCCCCTCGGCATGAATCTCGAGGCGGGGAGCCAAGGCGTCGGCGATGGCGCCAACGACGGGGCGCGCGGTGACGCGAACGTTCGCAAGGCCCGCGAGGCTCACGCGGGCGGTGAGCGTCACCACGGGGGCGGCAGGGGGCCCGGCGCGGCGGCGCTCCTGCACGGCCTGGAGGTCGTGGATCCCCGGGCCGGACGGCTGGGCGGTCATGGCCCCGGAAAGGTGACGGGAACTAAAAGCCAATGGGTTTCCCGGGGATTGTTTCCACAACCCTGCTGCCCGGTCAAGCCCTTGAACGAAAACCCTTAAAGCGACTCCCGGGGATGCGCGGGTGGAGGTTTGAGCAACCCCATGTCCAAGCGCCTTAGCGTGAGCCTTATCGCGGCGAGCATCCTCGCCGCCACCCTCGTGTTCATCCCCGCCGCCGCGGCGGAGGAACCCACAGTCCAGGTGGGCCCCCTCGGGGAGAACTGCATGGAACGGTACATGGAGGGCGACTTCGGCGCCGTCCGTGTGGTGAGCCCCAACTCCTGCACATACCAGGTGTACGTTGACGTCACCATCGACCGCCCCGCGGGCGCCGCCAGCTTCGACTGCATGGACCGCTACTGGGAATCCCCCGAAGTGGCGGGCTACAAGGTCGTCTCCCGCAGCAGCTGCGAGTACGAGGTGTACTACAACGGCAAGCCCGTGACCCTCACGGGTGCCGCCGCCGTGGGCGTCCCCACCCCCCTCTGCGTGGTCGTCATCCCCGCCGACGACGCCCGCCTCACCTACTGCGTCGACCCCAAGGGCCGCTGCCTCGTGAGCCACACCCAGACCTACATCTGGGGCACGGAGTACTACTGCGACGTCCGCAACCCCACCGTGAAGGCCGGCGCCCCCGACCTTCCCCCGCTCGTGAGCGTGTGCGTGGCCGGCGTCACCGAGAGCGGCTGCTACCGCGGCGGCGGCGCGGGAGCAGGGCTCGCCGTAGCAGGGAACGTCGACGCAAGCGGGGATCTGCTTGCTGAAGCCGACGCAGGCGTCGCCGCCACGGTAGCAGCCGCTCTCGGTGACGCCGGCCACGCACACGCTCACGAGCGGGGGAAGGCTGGGGGCGCCGGCGGACCCCGCGAGGCTCACGGGCTTGCCGTTGTAGTACACCTCGTACTCGCAGCTGCTGCGGGAGACGACCTTGTAGCCCGCCACTTCGGGG
>DATMKA010000216.1:0-3959 GCA_035553595.1 Thermoplasmatota archaeon
GCCGCGGCGGCAGTCAGGAGTTTCTTGATGTGGCTCACGCTAATTCAACCTCGGAAAGTGGCTCCCACAGGCGAGACAGGGCGACCTGCTCGCTTCAGCCTCCCAAAAGGCGGACCGTCCGTGGGGTGCTCAGAAATGAGCACCGGCCAAGCACCCCATAGGTGCAAGGCATTTCCGAACGAGACGTTCGGAAACGGCACACAGTCTACCTAAGGCCAAGGGGGTCGGCAAAGTGACGGCAAGAGGTGCTATCAGTCGCCGCGTGAACGTCGAACCAACTTTTGGATCATAACGGTTAAACCCGTGCGCTGTCCTGTCACGGGACAACAGGGGGAGTAGTGGTAGTCGCGCGACGGGGGAGGCTTCAGATTTGGTTGGACATCCTGAGCGCCGTCCAGACCGAGCGCGTCCACTCGGGCGGCCGCGTCCGGCCCACCCGCATCCAGTCGGCCGCCAACGTCCCCCATGACCGCTTCTGGGCCTATGCCACGGAGCTCCAAGCCCGGGGGCTCCTGCAGTGCGACCCGCTCCATGTGACCCCCGAGGGGGACCTGTTCCTCCAGGAAGCCCACCGCTTCCAGGAGTTCTTCCTCCGCTTCGGCATCGGCGACCCCTTCAGCACGCCCTCCCTGGACGAAGGCCTCGACGACCGCCGGCTGTCCTCCCGGATTCAGCGCCCCCCGCCGGCGCTGCCCACCCGCTTCCACTCCTGATTAGGAAACGGTTCCCGTGCGCTTGGCCCGGTTGCGCGCCACGGCGTAGGACACGATCACGCCCGCAGCGTAGAGGATGAGCAGGGGCGCCGACACCACGAGCTGGCTGATGATCGTCGGGTCCGGCGTCACGATGCCCGAGAGGATGAGGATGGCCACCACCGCGTGCCGCCACTTCTGCGCCCACGTGGCCGGCTTCACGAGGCCGAAGGCCGTGAGGGCCGCCATGATCACGGGCAGCTCGAAGCAGAGCCCGAACAGGAGCGTCGTCCACACCGTGAACCCGATGAGGCCGTCGGCCGTGATGAAGGGCACGGCGCCGAGGGTGGGCGCGAACTCGTAGAGCGTGCCCATCATGAAGGGCACCATGAAGAAGAAGGCGAAGGCAGCCCCCAGCAGGAAGAGGCCGGCCACCGCGGGCACGATCCGCACCACGTACCGCTTCTCGTTCTCGAGGAGCGCGGGCGCGAGGAAGGCGCCAACCTCGTAGGCGATGACAGGCGTGGCCGCGATGAAGGCGAGCATGAGCGTCACCTCGAACTGGGCCATGATAGCATCCCCCGGCCCCGTCACGATGAGGGTGACGCCCTCGGGGATGAAGCGGTCCGCCACGTACCGGAAGGCCTGGGCGCCGACGCTTGCCTCCACGCTCGGGACCGGGTAGTACACCTCGAAGCCGCCCACCGTCCCGGCCACGAGACCGAAGCTGAAGAAGGCGATGAGGAAGAAGGCGATGGCGATGATGATGGTGACGAGACGCGAGGAGAGCTCGCGCAGGTGACCCATGAGCGTCATCGGGTCCTTCGCCCGCGCGGCAAGCCCGCGGCGTCGCGCCACGTACAGCCCGAAGAGGAGCACGAGGGCCGCGAGGGCGGCAAGCGCGAAGGGCCACACGGGCGCGGGCGGGCCCTCAGGCGCGGCCACGGAGAGCGCGTAGGCCCCGAAGGGCGCCACGGCTTGGGGCCGGGCCTCCCACACGCTGCGGCCCGCCACGGTGGTGCCCGTGTCCGCAAACTGGAGGCCGCCGGACTCGGGAAGGTGGCCCGGCACGGCGCGCACCTCCACCGCATTCTCCTGGGCACGCACCGGGAACGCAAGCGGCGGAAGCGCGCCGCCGGGAAGCGTGAAGAGCGCCCCGTAGTTGTGGAGGGGGCCCTCATGGGCGAGGCGGATGGCGGAGGCGTTCTCGCGGAACCAGGGCGTGGCATTCCCGTCCACCGTCACCTGGTGCACCGTGGCGCCCACCGGAACCCACAGCACGAGGGGCGCCGCCGCCTCCACCGCCGTGCCGTTCCGCGGCACCAGAATCACCGTCTCCTCGAGCGTCCACGCGCTCCCGTCCAGGGACTCCGTGAGCACGAGGCCCGCGAACCGGGGAACGGGCGCCTGGGCAGCCGCGCCCGGCAGGAGGGCCGGCAGCACGAGGAGGGCTGCTGCGACAACCAGGAGGCGGGGGTTCACGGGGCGGGAAAGGGAGCCCGGGCCTTGAACCTAAGGGTGGCCGAGCGCAGCGGGCGACCTCAGGCGCGGCCACGGCGCAGCTTCAGGAACAGCGCGTACCCTCCCCAGATAGCAAGGGCCGTGCCGAGGGCGATGGCGGCGTAGGGCCCGGAGGGAGACTCGAGGCGGAAGAGGGTGATGAGGATGACGGCGTACCCGAAGAGGACGAAGCCGACGCTCACCCAGTAGGCGTAGCGGAAGGCCTTTCCGGCGCGCTCAGGATCGTCCTGGAGGGAGATGATCTGGCGCTCGACCCAGCCCAAGGCGCCAGTGTACTTGGGGGTGCGGGAGGCCGGGGGCACAGCCCGACGATGCCGGGAGGCCCTTAAAGGGGTTTCGAGGTGGTGCGACATCGGGAACCAAACGTCCTGACAAAGGACTATATCTCCACGTTGGGCTGCTTCCTCGGTTCCTATGGCGCCCCGGGTGTTGCCATTCCTCCTGCTCGGCATCCTCCTCGTCACCGACGTTGGCGGGGCCCTCCTCGCAGTGGGCGAGGACGATGCGGGGAGCGGTGGGGACGCGCCCCATTTGGATGGAACCGGCCTGCATATCGAGGCGGGCAGTTACGACGGAAGGATCTCGGGCCCAGGCGACCCGGGTGACGCATTCCGCGTCAAGGCCGTCCTCGGGGAAGTGTTCCGCCTCCAAGCTGCCATCCCTGCAGGCCTCAGCATGCGCGTGCTCGACACGGCAGGGGTGCTGCGCGCCTGCCAGGACCAGGCGGGAGAACATCTGTTCTCCCAGGTAACGGAGGCGTCCGGGGCTTGGACGGTGCGCTTCGACCGGAACGCGTGCGGTGGGGTCAGAGGTAAGTTGCCGACGCTCCCGAGCCCTCAGCCTGAAACGATGCTGTACGCTTTCACCGTGAGCCTCCAACAGCATGAGCACGTCCTTCGCATTGACGGCGGTGAGGGGTTCGCGCGGACCCTTAACGCCTCCTTCCCACAGGGGCGGTTCGCGCGGCTCGAGATCCATTACGACTTTCACGGCGAGGCCGTGGGCCCGATGTTCGCAGGGATCGCGATCCGGGTTGCCCGGGAGGGGAAGCCAGCGGAATCCATGTCCGGTGCGGTCGCGTTCCGACCAACCGGGGGGATTGGCGCGCCTCGGCTTTGGGTCCAGGGGGGCATCCCTACGGAAGTGAAGTTAACCGGACAGTCCCTTCTCCTTCCACGCGACCCTGCCGTTGCCCTGATCGAAGGGGATGGAACGGCCTTCGACATCGATTTCGGGGTGGCCCACAGCGCAGGGTTCCGCTGGCACGCCTGGGCCGTCTGGGATGGGCCCGCCTTTGAAGTGCGGGTTCCTGACGGCGATAGTGCGCGGTTCTCGGCCCTGAGCGATTTCAAGGCAGAAGGAACCGGTCTCCAGGCGGGCCCCTATGTGAAAGCAAGCCGGCTAACACTCAGCGACCAGGTGCCGGAGGGGCACACTCTCGCCTACGTGGACGCTTCATGGCCCTGGCTCGACCCATCCCTACCCTCCCTAACGCTTGCAAACACGTCGTTCGTCGTGGCGCCCCCCGCGGGGTCTCCGTTCCCCTTGCGCGACGATTCCTGGTTTGGAGGGAGCCGTGCAGGTGCCCCTGCGCTCGGAACATGGAGGGTCGAGGCCATTGACGTGGACGGTATGTGGAGCGACACTCTCTGCTATGTCCGGGTCACCTTCGCCATGCGCGCCCCATGAGGGCCCCAGCCGTGGGCCCGGCTGGGGGGCTGCCCGCCGGCCCTCTCACGGTCTAGG
>DATMKA010000217.1:0-5480 GCA_035553595.1 Thermoplasmatota archaeon
GACAGGGGGTGGGCGCCCATGACGAAACAACCGCTGGAGAACGAGCAAAAGGTTGTCGCCAACCCGGGAGGCGGGAACCCGTTACGGGGGCGGGATGTTCTCGAGGGTGACGCGGTAAGCGGCCGCCCCGACCACGGAGACGCCCTCGACGCGGAAGTCGTCGTGGGTGCAGTCGGCCACGAAGGCCTCGATGACGGCAGGCTGCCCGGGGCGCGCCGTCGCTTCACGGGGCTGCGGCCCCTGGTTCTTGTCCACCTCCGAGTAGTCCTCGAGGATGTGCAGGCGCAGGGCGTCCGAGGGCGCCGACGCCTCAAGCGTCAGCGTGTACCGCACCCAGCTCCAGCCAATCCCGCAGACGTAGAAACGGTCGAGGTCGGCGGCTCCCGCGTCGCTCCCGGCGTAGGCGACCCCAACGAAACCAGCGGGGGTGTTCTGCGGGACAACGACGGCGCCCGCAAGGGGCGGAAGAAGGGCCATGCCGAGCACGGCCACGAGGACGGCGAAGGAGCGGATAGGGTCGGCCTCCCGTCTCACGAGAGGCCGAGGCCCGGATAAACGTTTCTTGGTCCCTGGAGGGCAGGACGACGCTTTACCCCTGCAGCAGCCGGTACAGCTGGCCGGCGCGCTCCCGCACCTGGATGTCGGGGTGGCCGCGGAGGGGATTCACGACGGCGGCCATGCGCTCCCGGTCCTCGGGCATGACGGGGCCGCGCGCAATCTGGTGCATGGCGGCAAGGATCTGGCGCGCCTGCTTGTCGCGGGGGTTGTGGTGGAGGGCCTGCACGAGAGGCTCGGAGGCGGCGTGGGCGCGCGCGGGGTCGCCGGAGCCGCAGTACCCGAGCACCTTCGCGGCCTGCTCACGGAGCTGCGGGCGGCGCGCCTCCTTCAGGACGGCGCCAAGGGTGTTCACGTGGCTCGCCACCGCGTCGGGCGTGTAGGGCGTGATGAGCGCGAGGGCCTCGAGGGCCGCCTCGCGGGTGCCGCTCTCCTCGACCTGCGTGCCCTGGAGGAGGTGGTCCGTGTAGGGCGTCACGAGGCTCGGGTGCGTCTCGGCAAGAAGCGCGAAGGCGCGGCAGGCGCCCTCGCGGACGGCGGGCTTCTCATGGGTGATGAGGGCCGCGGCAAGAGGGATGGCGGTCGGGTCCTCCTTGAGGCCCGAGGCGAGATATTTGGCAGCAAGCTTTGTGGACCCAGCACCGGCACGCCGGAGAAAATCTGCTACCGCTTCACTCACGTCTGACACCGGGCAGCAGCTTTGCCGGCACCCCCGCCATAAGGGTTGCGCGGGCGCGCCTCGGCCCCCAGGCCTCAGGGGGCCAGGGGCGCGAGCGCCACTTCCCGAGGGTTCAAATACCTCCCACGACGCGGCAGCGTCCCCGCAGCGGTGGAGGGAAGGGAAAAACGGGGGCCGCCCCGGGCGGCCCTGGAAAAGGCGGGCTTACGCCGTAGCCTTCTTCTGCAGGACGCGAACAGCATCGCCGCGGACCGTCACAGGGATGGGCACCATGGCTTCGAAGAGCTCCACGGTGATCTCCTCCTTGGACTCGTCGATGCGCTGCACGCGAGCCTTCTCGCCCTTGAAGGGACCGGAGATGAGCTCCACGATGTCGCCCTCGGCAATGCCGGCGACAGCGGGCTTGGGCGTGAGGAAGTGCTCGACCTCGCTGAGGGCCGTGTTGCCCGACACGAGGCCGCGGGCGTGGGGAACGCCCTTCACGATCTTCTCGAGGGCCTCGCGGTCCACGGCCTCGACGAGGATGTAGCCGCGAAGCTCAGGAGGGGAGAGGATGGAGAGAACGCCCACCTTCTGCTTGGTGGCCTTGGAGGCCAGCATCTGACCGACCGTCTTCTCCTGGTTGATGGTGGTCTTGAGGGCGAAAATCTGAGACTGAGTTTCGTCGGACACGGGGAATCCCTCCTGGAACCAAAGCGGCCCAGTTCCCACTAAGGGGGCTTGAGCGCCCGAGAGCGGTCTTGATACTAATGCTTTTTGGACCGGGACGGGGGCGCCGGTCAGGTGACTCTCCATCGGACCTGCTTCCCGGGGTCCGATGGAGAGTCACCTGCACCCTGGTGGGCCAACCCTCATCTCCCCTGCCTCCCTCCGGGCCTCATGCGCCTCCTGCTGCATGGCGGCCCCCGTACGGCCGCCGTCCCCGAGCTGGCCCGCCACTCCCAGGGCGCCGTCTGGCTCGTGCCGACGGGGGAAGCGGCGGGGCGGGCGCGCGCGGCGGCCGCCGCGGCAGGCAAGCGGCCGGCTTTCGTGGGCACCTTCGGCGAGTGGGCCTTCCGCCTCCTCGGCACGGCGCCCATGACGCAGGAGGCCCGCCGCCGCGCCCTCGATGCCGCCATGCCCTCGGCGCTGCGGGATGCGACGGAGCGCTTGCGGCTCAGCACCCGCGCCGTCCTCTCCACGCCCTTCCCGGGCGGGCGCGAGGGCGCGGACGTCCTGCTGGACGCCCTCGCGTTTCAGAAGGGGGACGAGTGGCGGGACAGTCCCCACTTCCCCGCGCTCTTCCCGGACGCGCTCCCGGCGCGCGGCGCTCTCGAAGTGGTGGCCCTCGCCTACGACGCCACGAAGCGGCCGCAGCAGGATGAAGCGGACGCCCTGCTGGACCTGCGGCGGCGACTTCGCGCGGAGGCGGACTGGCGCGCCCGCACGGCGGAGGAGGCGGGCACGGTGCTCGTGTCCGACCTGGAGGAGACAACGCACCTGGAGCGCACGATGCTGCAGGCGCTCGCCCCCGCGAACCTGGTGATGCAGGGCGAGGCCTTCGCGCACACGGGGCGGCGCGGCCCGCCCTTCGATCCCCCGGCGGAGATGCTGCGGCTGTTCCCGGACCTCAAGGTGCAGGAGGTCCACGCCAACCGGGAGACGGCGGCGCAGGTGGTGCGCGTCCTGCGCGCCGTCGTGCCGGACCTGCAGGACACGGCACCCGGTGGGGGCTCCGCGATCCGGACGGCAAACTTTCCGACCCTGGAGGCGGAGGCCCGCTACGTGGCCGCGGGCGTGGGAGGCCTCGTACAGCAGCGAACCCCGCCCGGAACGATCGCCGTGGTCCACCCCCACGAGGCGCCGCCGCCTGCGCTCGTGGATGCGTTGTCGCGAGCCCGCGCGCCTCTCACGCGCCTTGCAGGCCAGGGCGACCCGAAGGGGAATACCGCTGAGGCGCTCTGGAGCTACCTGCGGTGGGTCACCGACCCCTCCTTCCAGTACAAGCGCACCGACCTGCAGCACCAGGCGGTGCTCGCCTCGCTCCTCGCGATGCACACGGGCGTGAGCCGAGAGGCGGCGATGCGCTTCGTGCGCGCGCTCGGCACCGAGGGCCCGAGCACGGCCGCGGCGCAGGCCGTCGCCTCCGCGCTCCGCAAGGTGAAGGACCCCGCGGTGGACCGCGCCGTCCAAGGCCTGCTGCAGCACCGTCAGGAGATGCGCACGCGCCTCTCCTCCCTCACGCCGGCGATGGCGATGCGGGAGGCGCGGACGTACCTTGCCCGCGAGGGGGTGCGCCCGCCCACGGAACCCGAGTGGGACTTCGCGCTCGTCACTACCGTGGAAGGCGAGGCAAAGGCCCACGAGAACGTGGCGACGCTCGTGGAGGACCTGCGGCGCTGGCGCGATGGCCAGGCCGTCGCCGTCATCCCGGCCGCCCGCGCGAAGGCCCTCCTGTTTGATCACGTGTTCTTCGCGGGTTTCACCGAGGGCGAGTTCCCACAGGCCGAGGAGGGCCCCGTTTTCGAGCGCGATGCGCGACGGTTCGCGGCCGGGGCCTCCGCGGCGCGGAAGGCGCTCACGATCACCTCCGGCGGCACACCGTCGCGGTTCTACCGGGACGCCTTCGCGGCGGTGCAGCGCGGGGTCTGAGGCAGACCGGGAACCTTTTCTCCGGGGCGGCACCTTCGGGGGCGTGATGCAGATGCGCAGGCCACCGTGGACCCTTATCGCGTGGGCGCTCGTCGCCGTCGCCCTGCTCTCCGTGTTCGGGTGGTACCAGCTGGAGCAGCTCGCGGTGGCCGAACGCGCGGCGTGCGAGGGGGACTGCCTCTTCGAGGGGGCCTTGTGGAGCCACCTTGCGGTCTTCTGCCTCGGTCTTGCGATCTTCACGGGCACAGCGGGCGTGAGCATGCTGGTGGCAAGGTTCCGCCGCAGGTAGGGGTGGGAGAGGAAAAGAAAGGGCAGCCTCCCCCGCCATGGGGACGGGGGAGGCCGGGAGGCTATCGGAGGTGTTTAGCGTGGGGTGCAGGGGCGAAGCCCCTGGCGGGGGGTTCCACGGGGTCGCACGCCCCTGGCGCGTGGAGTGGCACGTGAACCCGTAGGACCCCCGCGAGGGGGTCCGGGGGGTTTCATGTGCCACGGAATGTGCTTGGCCGCGGAGCGGCCACTAGATCACGAAGTCGAGGCCCGCCTTGTTGAGGCGCTGCTGCTCCTTCGTGGAGGTGGGGCCGAGGATCTGCTTGCTGCGGACGCCCGTGATCACGAGCATGCAGCGCACGGAGCGCTCGAGGGCGGGGTCCACGCCCATGCCCCAGATGATGCGGGCGTCGGGGCTCACGCGCTGGTAGACTTCCTGCACGCAGGCCTCGGCCTCTTGGAGGTTCATGTCCGTGCCGCCCACGACGTTCACGAGCACGCCGGTGGCGTTGCTGATGTCCACGTCGAGAAGCGGGGACGCGAGGGCCTCAAGGACCGCGTCCTTGGCGCGGTTGTCGGAGTCGGACTCGCCGAGACCGATCATGGCCACGCCGCCCTTCTTCATGATGGTCTTGAGGTCGGCAAAGTCGAGGTTGACCACGCCGGGCTTCGTCACCATCTCGCTGATGCCCTGCATGGAGCGGATGAGGATCCCGTCCGCCACCTTGAAGGCGGCGTTGATGGGGAGGCGAGGCGCCACCTCAAGCAGCTTGTCGTTGGGGATCACGATGGTGGTGTCCGCCATGTCGCGCAGGCGCGCAAGGCCCTGCTCGGCGTTCTGCATGCGGACGCCGCCTTCCACGCGGAAGGGGAGGGTGACGACGGCGATGGTGAGGGCGCCCAGCTCGCGGGCGACCTTCGCCACGACGGGGGCGGAGCCGGTGCCGGTGCCGCCGCCCATGCCGGCGGTGATGAAGACGAGGTCCGCGCCCTCGAGGGCCTTGCGGATGTCCTCCTCCTGCTCTTCGGCGGCCTTCTCACCCGTCTGGGGGATGGCGCCGGCGCCAAGACCGCGGGTGAGGCGCTTGCCGATGAGGATCTTCTTTGGGGCGGGGGAGTGCAGGAGGGCCTGCGCGTCCGTGTTCACCGCGATGAGATCGATGTTCTGGAAGAGGGCGCCGTTCTCAACCATGCGGTTGAGGGTGTTGCAGCCGCCGCCGCCGCAGCCCACGACCTTGATCTTCGTGCTGAGGCCGGAGAGCATGGCCTCGAGCTCCTGGTCCACGGCGCTCTTCGGCTGGGGCGCGGGCGCGTAGGCGGGCGGAGCGTACGCGGGAGGCGCGTAGGC
>DATMKA010000218.1:0-5649 GCA_035553595.1 Thermoplasmatota archaeon
GCAGGCTGGGGGATGGCTTGGGGGCGTCCCCCGGGGGCGTCTTGATTTTGGCATCTTGCGGTCAGAGTCGTAACCTGGACGCTTGCCGGCGATTAGCGAGGCGTCGTGCGCCCCCGCAGCCCCGCCCTTGGCCATCCTACAGGGTTAGAAGGTTTTAAGATATCATAAGCTCCCTGGCGGGTGGGAGTCTGAGGCTGCTTGAGGCATCCCCCTGCGTTTCGCCGGTTGACCATTCTCGCTGTGGCAGCGGTCTTGCTTGCGCCTAGCGTGCTTGCCCTCCCGAGCCTCGCGCCTCCTGTCTCCGTTCCCACACGTGACTTGGTCGTGGATTTCTCGGACGGCCTTTCGGACGCGGAGGCGGGCCATCTCATCCGCGCGCCTGGGACAAGTGCTGCCGACCTCGTGCGCGCTGCCGCCGCCCAAATGGGGTACCGCCGTCTGGACGTGCCTGCTCTACCTCCACTCCCGGCCGAGATGCCGCTTGCGGCGGCCCTCGCAACGCTTTACCAGGTCAGTAACACGTCCTACGATCCTGCTGAGCTCAAGGTTGCGGTCGCCACCGTGGACCCCCGCGTGCAGGCCCCCACGGCACGGATCGTGCTTGCCCTTGCCGAAGTGGGCCGCCTGCAGCAGGCGGCCACCGCCACCCTCACCCTTGACGATCAGTGGGCCCTCGTGAACGCGCTCCACCACGACCAGTGGGGGGCGGAATGGCGCGCCGCCGCGGACAAGGTGCGCGTGGACCTCCTCGCGGTCGGGGCCGTCCTGCTTCTCGAGACCATTGACGGCGCGGTGCCGGAGCTGCAGGCGGCGGCCACTGCGGGCGCGTGGCCTCCAGGAGGGTTCATCGATCCGGCGGGGCTCATCCACCTCGGCACGGAAGGGGGCGATGAGTACCGGAGCCGGAGATGGCTGTACCTTGATCCGGGCGGGGACGACGTGTATACGGATCTCTGTAACTCGGGAGGGGCGGACCCGCAGAGCGACGTGCTCATTTACCGCTGGACACCGATCCTCGCAGCCGCATCTATCGATCTGGGTGGCGATGACACCCACCGCCGGAGCCTATCGAGCCCCCTGGCGATCCAAGGAGTAGGAGGCGCCAGTACGGGAGTATTGTGGGATGAGACGGGCACGGATGATTTTGTGTACGGCTACCAGGGGTCTGGATTCACAGGGGTTGGCGTACTGAACGACAGAACAGGAAATGACCGCCGGGAGCCGAGCGGCTTCGGCGCCGGTCACGGTCGCCGAGGGGTAGGGATCCTCTTGGACGTTGCCGGCGACGACACGACATTCCAATCCTCAGCCAGTATTGGGACAGCCGCCGACCGAGGGGTTGGAATTTACAAGGATGAGGGGGGTCGAGACGCTTACTCGACTGAAACCACAGGCGCTTTCGGGTGGACGTTGGATTACACCCCCCCACTATCGAGTAATGCGACCTTCACAGACCTGGGAAGCCAGGTTGACTCATACCCCACCTGGTCCCCCAACATCCCAGCTGGCAACAACAAGGATTGGCGTGACGGGCGCGGTGGCTCCGGACGGGACTCGTGAAGTATTCCCTTTCACCCCGATAGCATGTGTTTATTTCGCTATCGCCCATAATTGCTATCATGAGTTTGTGTCTCGAGGTGAAAACCTCGATTTCTGGCTGGGCGGCTCTACAAACCTCGTTCAGCCGTGACGACGCGACAACCCACGCACTGAGTGGCGTCCTTGCTGCAACCTTCCTCTTGGCGGGCATGTTTGTCGTCCTAAGCCTGGAGCGACCCCAGAGTGCTCCACCCTCGACTTGGGAGCGGCTCGATGCCGATGGCCACAACCTTCTTGACATCCTAGCCGAGGCGAGGGTGGAAGACGACGCCCCCAATTTCCCGGTGAGCAAACTGGAGCGGTTCGCCACCTGGAGCCTCGTAGGGGACACTTCGCATCTCGACCAATGGATGGAGAGCCACCGGAACCCCGCGTACCAATCGGCCATGTTTCTTGAGACTGTTCACGGGCGCCTACCACTTGGCGTCCCCCGACCGATACCTACCAATACTGAAGTAGCCGGGCCCCAACGGCCATTCTCGCCGACTTGGGAGGGGGTGGTTTCTGTGTCTGACCTCAGAGTCTACGATGGGTTGGTCAAGGCAGATTTCCACACGATCGCGGTGACTCAAGGAAATCCAGTAAAGATTGCGGGGGAGGAAGTCTTGGTTACTCTTTCCGCCAAGACTCTGCAGCATGAGCTTCGCACCTGGCAACGTGGCCTAACTATAGGTAACTCCCAGGAAGCTTCTCCTTTGAGGCTCGCCTTCCACGTCGGCGGGCCCCTATCACCCCCAACCGGTGCCGTTGAGGGTAGTGTTGCGCAGGTCGTTTCCTCAAGATTCTACCTCGGTGTGACCGATCCTTCACAGGGGTTAGTTTCAAGTAGGGCCTTCATGAGGGTCAACACCACATTTCCGGCGGGCTGGATCCCCTCCAGTATGGGCGAGGAGAACCCCTACTGGACCGAGGCCTCAGTGTCGACCGACAGTTCAGGGCAAATTCGAGTTACTGCGGAAATGACTGCTCTAGGAGTTGAAAGGCTCCGTTCAACAGGAACTCTGTCCTTCCCCTTACCTATCTCTCCGCCCTCCTCCACCACCGAAGCCTTCCACAAGATCGAGGCGCGCCTCTTCAATGGCCCGAAGTCGCAGAAGTACCCGCTTGCGCAGGCGTCTTTGATCGCCACGTTCGCGGGCGCACCGATGGCGCTCCGTAATGAGTTCGAGGTGACGGCGCCGTACCTGTTGCGGCCTGGCAACACGTCGCGTTTCGGGTTCGCGTTTGCGAACGCCGATCCGGAGAACGCGTCGCACGTGACACAAATCAAGATCGAGCAGCGGGAGGGGAAACCGCTGTTCAGGGACGCCTCCGGGGTCCCCTTCACCACCAGCTCCACTTCGGGAACGTGGGAGATCTCCCATGACAAGCGCACGATCTGGTGGAACAGCACGGACCCGGATGGGGTCGAGGTCCGCTCCCTCACAGCTGCCGACTGGTGGGTGGACATCGTGGCCTCCAACAACACCACGCCGTTTGGCACTGGGCTCCGAGCGCCTCGCTCCGACTACCTCAATGCGACCCTACGGTTCGAGGAGACAGGGTACGAGACCACCGCATGGCGCTGGGGCTCAGGCCATCCGTGGATCGTGACGGCCGAGGTTCCCCCGGAGGATCCGCTCAACAACCGCACGGGCTATTCAACCGCTCCCGGCCTCCACAGCTTCACGGCCACCATGAACGGCCCGCCTGCGGTGCGTCCAGGCCGCGGCGAGTATCGCGTCTTGCCGGGTTCGGGCAACTCGGTGGCGGGTCTGAAGGCGGCGCTCGCGAAGAGCCACCTCACGGTGAGCGACTACGAGGTGCCAATCGGGAAGTCGGTGCGGGTCACGGCCGACTTCCAGGCCGTCCTCAAGGAGCTTGCGGGCAAGGGCGCGACGCAGCTTGCGTACACGTTCAAGTTGTTCTCGCCGCCGAGCCTTGTCACTGGCCGGCCCGCGCTCAATTTCACTGTAGCTGCGGAGGATCTCCCCTTCCAGCCGATTCACGCGCTTGCCTTGGGCGACGTGACGGGGGACGGGGTGCCGGAGATTGCGGCGGCGAGCGGCAGCGGCAACGTGTATTTGCGCGAGGGGATGACTCGGGAGGAGCTGTGGGGAAGTCCCGATGGGCGGCCGCTTGCGGTGGCGGTGGCCCGCTTCTCGGGGAGTTCGCTTCCGGTGGTGCTCTCGGGCCATGCTTCGGGTGAGGTCCGGCGCCATGACGCGGTGACTGGCGCGGCTACTGTGCTGGCGTCCGCGGGGGATCATGCTGTCACCGCGCTTCACGTGGTGGAGGCCGCTACCGGGGTGGTTTCGCGGGTGTATGCAGAGTATCAGGAGCGTCCTGACGCGCCCGGCGTGGGGGGTTTCCTCATCCTCGACGGGTCGGGGAACGTGGAGGCCTTGAGGAGGTGGAAGCTGGTTCCTGCGAGCGATGGTCGGAACTTGGCCGTTGGGCGGTTCGCCTCTCCCGAGGGGGTTCTCACGTCTGGCGCGGCCTTCCTGTCCATGACGAGCCTTTCCGCCTTCGACGCGAACGGGGCACTCTTGTGGTCGGTGGATCCGCGCAGCGCCGACCCTCAGCAGGTGTGCACGGTGCCGCGCTTCGTGCTGGCGTGGGAGGCGCCTGGGGCAACTGGGACGCGGCTCGTGGTGTTGCTTGAGAGCCCTTCGGCGCACGTCACATGCATCTCCACCTACAACCCCGATGGGGTCCAAGCGGGCAACGTCATCAGCACCACGGCTGTGCCGAAGTTGGCCTTTGCCTCCCTCACGGAGGGCTTGGGGACTCCCGCCCCGACTCCCACGCTCGTGCTTGCCGGCCTTTCGGGCACCGTGGCCCTCTACCACTGGGAGGACGGGGCGACCGCATGGTCGCAGCGGTCCGTCCACCTGCTCGTTGAGAAGGAGAGCCTGAACCCCTGGAGCGTCGTCCGGAACGTGGCGTGCCAGGTGTTGGGGTCTCCGCCCGCGCTCCCTGCTTCGCTGCGCTCGCTCCCTCACCAGGACGTTGTGGAGACGTACCAGGTTTGCCTGGAGGTGAGCGGCGGGGTTGAATCCGATGGGCTCCACGTCGACAAGGATCGGTCGGAGCCGGTGGTGACGGCCCTGCTCGCGACGCCGGGGTTCCTTGCCGTGGGGTACACCTACGAGGCGGAGGGCCGCGTCGGCATTTTCCGGTATGGCCGCGGAGGCTCCTACACGGCAAGGTACGATCTTGAGCTCCTTGAGGCCACGGACGCCGCGGGGCCGAGGCAGCTTCTCCTGCTGGAGGAGTCCCCTCTCGGGGGGTCTTTGATTCTCGCCGCAGGCTCCGATGGCCGGCTCACCGCCATCGACCCCGAGTCCGGGGAAGTGGCTTGGTCGGAGCCCGTGGGGGAGTCGCTGGGCCGCTTCGGCTTCAACATTCAGGTCCCCCTGGGGGGCCTCTTCGGGGCGCACCTCGTCGTTGCGGAACTGTCGTGGACAAACCCTGCGGGGGCCAACCCGCCGCAGGATCTCGACCTCCTGAAGCAGGCGGCGCGGCTCGTGGCGCCCTTCATCGTGGTGGACGAGCAAGGTCGGGAGGTGCTTGACCCCGCCTACACG
The DNA here is from genome assembly GCA_035553595.1 of Thermoplasmatota archaeon. GTDB lineage: Archaea > Thermoplasmatota > SW-10-69-26 > JACQPN01 > JAJPHT01 > DATMKA01. Next base: position 5,169 of record DATMKA010000218.1, read on the forward strand.
GTGGTGCTGTTCCAATGGGAGCGGGGTGAGCGGTGATGGGGAGGCCGGGCCCCGGCCTCCTGCCCCACCCTTGATTCGCGGTTTTAACAAACCGTTCGAGCACCCGTGAAAGATTCCCCCTCAAGCGGGACCCGTCAAGTCCGGCTGAGGGACTGTAAAAGCCGTTGATTGAATCTCTTTATTATGGTCCGCGTAGTGTTTTGTTCTTGCCAACCTCGGAAAGCATCGGGGTGCCCCTCTGGGTTTCCAGCCTCCCAGGGGATCATGTGCCAGCCTTCAACACTCCGATGCGGGGGCGGCCTTCGGGTGGGGACTCTGTCCCCGCCTGATGGTGCCAATTCTCTTCTGCATGGCCGCGCTGCGGCCTCCAACCTTCTCCCGGAGCGAGCGCGCCCGCTCGCCGCGCCTCCAGTGGGTGGTTGTCGGTCTTGCCTCAGGCCGTCTTGGGCTTGATGCAGTCCGCGTGGGCGAGGGCGAGCTT
>DATMKA010000219.1:0-7228 GCA_035553595.1 Thermoplasmatota archaeon
CCTCCGCCGACATCTCCCGATGGAACACGCTCCAGGCGCGCCTTGCCCCCCTGCCCGCGAGGGCGCGGCAGCTCGCCACCTTCTGCGAGCTGCACGGCCGCACCCCCACAAAGCCCTCCCATCTCGTGGAGCTCGTGCGCATCCGTGGGACCGCCGAGGCGTTCCTCCAGACGGTGGAGGAGATCCGCGCCCGCATGGCCGACCACTTCAGCGGCGGCGAGGAGCCTGACGGCGACTTCGAGGGGGAGATCACGCGCCTCGAGCGCGCCCTCGACATGGACGAGGCGCGGGCCCGCGAGATCGTGGAACCCTTCCTGCCCCGGTAACCTCAGGCATCGTGCGCGGGCGGCGGCGACCCCGGCACGCTCATTTCGAGGACGACCCGCGGCGACTCCTTGAACCCGAGGGTCTTGAAGTAGCCAAGAAGCTGGGTGTCCGACTCCTCCACGAGGGTGCTGAAGTGGCGAACCCCGAGCTTGCGGAACTGCTGGACCACGCGCTCACCGAGGAGGCGGCCGATGCCGCGGCCCTTGTAAGCGGGGTCCACGCCGATAGCGATGATCCAGCCCACGGACTCGCGGGCACCGAACTCCCAGGGGCGGACGTCAGCAAGCACGAACCCGGCAAGCTTCCCATCCACCTCAGCGCCAAAGGAGGTGGTGGTCTCGGCCATGAGGCTCCAAAGCTCCGTGCCCTGGCGCTGGCCGCGGTCCTTCGTGTTGAGCGCGTCGATGCGCTGGATGGCGGGGACGTCGGCGGTGGTGAGGCCGCGAAGAAGGACGTTGCTGGTGGCCACGGGAATCGCTCAAGCATGCGTGCGAGCCGGTAAAGCAGTTTCGAAGCGGCCCTGGGCCTGAAGGGCGAAAAGCCCTTGCCCTTGCGAGGAGTCCCCGGCCACTGATGCCAAAGACGCTCACAGAGCGGGACGCCACCGCCAAGCTCAAGGACCTGCCTGGGTGGCGGCTGCAGAACGGCCACCTCTGGCGTGACCTCCAGTTCCACGACTTCTTGGAGGCCATGGACTTCGTGAACGACCTCGCCGCCCTCGCCGAGGAGCAGGAGCACCACCCTGACATCCACATCCACTACAACCAGGTGAGCCTGGAAGTGTGGACCCACAGCGAGGAAGGCCTCACGGACAAGGACTTCGCGCTCGCGAAGGAGATCACAAAACTCATCGAGTAGGCCGGGCCCCTTACCAGGAGTACTTGCGGGACACGCCCATGGCCTTCGCAAGCACCTGGAGATCCCGCACCTTCCCGGGGTTCATGGCCATGGTGGCTAGGAGGGGAAGCGCGTACCGCTTCTTGGCGGAGAGCCGCCCCTCGCCCACCACCATCTCGCTCGGCGCAAGGCGCGCAAGCCGCTCGAAGTCGCGGTTGGACCAGCGGCGGATGATGCGGACGGCCTCGCCGAAGCTCGCATCCGTGATGGGATGACCCCGGATCGCGGCCTCGTACTCGTGCACCCTGTCGGCCTTCACCTTCTCGGCGAGGATTTCGGCCGCGTAGATGATGGCGGCCATCCCGCCCTTTGTGACCGGGTTCGTGAGGCCCGCCGCGTCCCCGATGAGCACCACGTTGTCGCGCGCAAGCCGGGTGCCGAAGAAACCGATGGGGTAGGCCTCGCGCTTGAGGATCTTCCCGGTGACACCGCGGTCCTTCATGAAGGCGTCAAGGCGCTCCCAATCCTTCCCGTCCCCCTCCACGAGGAGGCCCACGTTGAGGATGTCGCCGCGGGGGAAAACCCAGGCGTACTCGGGACTCCATCGCTTGTCGGTGTAGAACTCGAGCCGGTCGCCGCTCCACCCGTTCCGCGCCACGCGGTACTGGATGCCGAGGAGGGTTTCGTGCTCCCCGCCCACGTGCTTGCGCACCTGCGACCCGGGACCGTCCGCGCCCACCACGAGGTCGTACTCCTTCGCGAGGCGCTCGACGTCGGGCGGCGTCACCTTCACGCCCGTCTTGTAGGTGCCTCCGAGCTTCTGGAAGGCCTCGGCCATGGCGGGAATCCACCGCTCGCGGGCCATGGTGTAGCACTTCTGGTCGATGCGGACGCGCACGTCGCCGGGGAAAAACCACACCGCGCCCGGGAAGGTTTCCGCCACGTAGGGCATGGAGTCGAAAGCCGTGAAGCGTGACAGCGTCTCGTGGGAGAGGCCCTCGCCGCAGAGCGTGGTGTGGGCCGCGGCCTCGCGCTCGAAAATGGTGACGTCGTACTCCCCGGCGTGCTTGCCGTTGAGGAGCTCGAGGCCCGTGATGACTCCGGCAATCCCGCCGCCCACGATGGCGATCCGCTTGACAGGCAACAAGCCGGGAAGGGACGGGCGCGATAAAGGAGTTGCGGCCCGCCAGGGAAAGACCTATCCCCGGAACCTCCCGAGAAGGGACCGTTGGTTCCCACCCTGTTTGCGCCCCGCGCCACCGCCCGGAACGGGTGCGCCCACGCCGCCGCCGCAAGCCTTGCCGTCCACCACGGGCTGGCCACGGACGGGCCAGGCCTCCTCAGCCGCCTGTACCCCGCGCTTCCACCGGACACCCCCGGGAGGCTTCTCGGGACGACGCCCTGGCGGACAGCAGCCATCGCGCGGCGGGCAGGACTCGAAGCCCAGTGGGGGTGGGCGGTCCGCAGCGGAACGGCCTTGGCGCTCCTGCAGCGGGAGCTCGCGGCAGGCCGCCCCGTCATCGTCCTCCTGAACCTCCGCCCACTGGGGCACCCCTGGCCCGTGGGCCACTACGCCATCGTGACCGGGCTCACCGACGAGGAAGTGAGCCTCGTGAACCTCCCCCGGTCCCTCGCGCCGCGGCAGCCCCTGGCGGCCTTCCTGCGGGCGTGGCGCATCGCCGCGCTTCCGCTCCCCACCTACCGGTACGCCTGGGTCACGGTTTCGTCGGGGGCGGGCTTCCCTCTCCAGGCGGCGGCCCCATGCGCTGCGCAATCTCCCGCTTGAGGTCTGCCACGGAACGGCCCTTCGTGGGGATGTCGAGGGCCTGCGCGGCGCTCTTGACGGCCTGCTCCTCCTGGTACTCGGGGGAGGCCATGCGGACCTGCTCGTCCCGGTAGCGCTCCCAGTTCGTCTGCTCGCGCAGGGCCTTCTGCTCCGCCGTTTCAAGCTCGCGGTTGAACTCGCGGTAGGCCTTGTTGAACTCGCCCTGGAGCTTCCCGAGGGAGCGCGCGATCTGGGGCACCTTGTCGGCGCCGAACAGGATCAGGAAGATCGCGAGGATGAGGAGCACCTCCGTCATCCCGAGGCCGAGGAAGGCGAGCATGCCAATTCCCCTGATGCGACGGGCGGCTTAAAGGCTTCCGCGGCTCAGAACAGGGTGACCTCGACCTCGGTGCCTGCCTCGAGCAGCTCCACGTCCTCGGGGATTCCGATGTACCCGTCGGCCTCCGAGAGGCTCGTGAGCGCTCCCGACCCCTTGAACGTGTCATAGGCTTTCCCGGCCTCCAGGCGGACGGGCAGGAACTGGAAGCGCCCCTTCTGGTGCAGGACGCGCTCGCCAAGGACGGCGCGCACCGTCCGGTGTGGGCGCGGCGGAAGCCGCGCAAGGGCACGCAGGGCGGGCACCAGAAACAGGTACGCGTTCATCAGGCAGCTCGTGGGGTTCCCCGGGAAGCCGATGAGCGCCTGCCCCGAGCGGAGGCGCGCCACGAGCAGCGGTTTTCCCGGCTTCACGCGCACCCCATGCACGAGAATCTCGCCGAGCGGCCGCACCGCATCCTGGAGCACGTCGCGCTCGCCCACGCTGCTTCCGCCGCTCACGAGCACGAGATCGGCCTCCGCCATCCCCTTCTGGAGGGCCGCGACGTGCGCCTCCAAGGTGTCCGCCACAACGGGGTGCAGGAGGGGGATGCCGCCGTTCTCGCGCACCACGGCGGCCAGCGTGTGCGTGTTGGAATTGTAGATCTGGCCCTCCCCCACGGGGCTACCGAGGGGAACAATCTCGTTCCCCGTCGGGAGGATGAGCACGCGGGGCCTCCGGTAGCAAGCCACCTCGGTGAGGCCGAGGCTTGCGAGGAGCCCGACGCGGGCGGGCGTGAGCACGACGCCCGGCGCGAGCACTTCGGTGCCACGGGCGATGTCGCTGCCCTGCTCCGCGAGGCTCGTGCCCGGCGTCACCATCTCCACGACCACCACGTGACCCTCGGGCCCTGCGCGGGTGCCCTCGACGCGCACGACGGCATCGGCGCCGGGCGGAAGCTTCCCGCCCGTGGCGATCTGCACGCATGTACCAGGAAGAACGGAGGGGGCGGCGGGGTCCCCCGCGTGGGTGACGGCGAGAAGGCGCAGGGTCTTGGGGGAGAGCGTGGACGCGCCGAAGGTGTCGGCGGCGCGGACGGCGTAACCGTCCATGGTGCTGCGCGTAAAGCCAGGCACGTCGAGGGGCGCCACCACGGGCTGCGCGAGCACGCGACCGGCAGCCTCCACCGTGACCACCTGCTCGGTGGCCGCCAAGGGGGCCACAGCCCCGAGAAGGCGAGCGAGGGCCTCCTCCTTCGAGGCGAGCGAGGCGAAGGGGCGCATGCGGGCCATGGAGCCGGCAAGGGGGCGGGCGCCCATAAAGCATTCCCCGGATTACACCAGGAAAAAGCGTCCTTGAGCCATGGCGCTAGGCGCAACCGATTTCCCTGTCTGTTCCACTTGTCGGCCCCACGGAGATCTGCACATGGCAATGCGCGAGACCCAGGAGACAAGCGTGAAGGGCGAATTCAGCACCGCCGAGGTGACACACGTCCTCGAGGCCATCCGCCTGGAGGGCCAGTGCTACATCAAGAACCACCTCCTCATGATGCTGAGCGGCCAGGACCGCGGCGTCATCCGCGAGTGGCACGACAACGTCACCAAGGTGAACCTCAGCAAGCTGCAGCCCATCGCCAAGGAGATGGGCATCGCGCTTCCCTTCCCCAAGCCCCTCGAGGACCGTGAGAACGAGATCAAGAGCAAGTTCCAGGGCGCGGGCCCCAACATGCGCGGCATCCTCACCGAGGGCGAGGCCATCAGCGAGATCAAGACTGCGGGCGTCTTCCTCGCCGAGTTCTACACCACGAGCATGTGCCTTGCCACGCACGACCGCGTGCGCGACGCCTTCCGCAGCGGCTTCGAGAACGTGGCGGACAACCTCCCCCGCGTCCTCCAGGGCCTCCAGAACACGGACAACTTCTACCCCCCGCCCATCGCGAAGAACGTGGGCCTCATCGCCCCCAAGGGCGTGAGCCAGGGCCGCGACAACATCAGCGGCGGCAACGTCGGCGACGGCCACGTCGTGGGCAAGAGCGGCAGCCAGATGGGCGGCCAGCAGTCCGGCGGCATGAGCCGCAACCGCTAAGCAAGGCTCGGCGGGCCCCCGGCCCGCCCCCCGTTTTTTCTCGGGATTGCACGCGGTCCCTCGAGCGGCCGCTCCCGCGGTCGGTCGTAACCTATATGGCGGGGAAGCGGTGTGGGCCCCTTAACATGGAAGTCCCCAGCGCGGTTTACGTGGTCTGCCCCGAATGCGGGGAGGAGACCCTGCACAGTGTCCTGAAGGGCAGCGTGGGGACGAAGAAGGGCTTCACGCTGGACGCCACCGTCCGGTGCGAAACCTGCACCCGCGTCCACCACGTCGTCGTCCGCGAAGCCCGCGACGTCGAAGTGCCCGTCATCGTTTCCCAGGGCGGACAGAGCCGCAAGGTTCGCATCACCATCCCCGGCGACGAGGAGGTCGTGGTCGGCCAGGAGATTCTCGTGGACGGCGCGAACACCCTCGTCACGGGCCTCGAGACGAAGGACGGCAAGCGCGCCGAGAAGGCCATGCCCGACAAGCTCCTCACCATCTGGGTGAAGGACTACGAGGTCGTGAAGGTCAAGTTCGCGATCAACCTCGGCAAGAAGACCATCTCCAAGAGCATGGACATGACCCCCGCGGACACCGTCCACGTAGGCCAGGAGTTCACCTTCGGGCGCCTCCGCATGACCGTCCACGCCATCAAGGTCAAGGAGAAGCTCCTCAACCGCGGCACCGCCGAAGCCGGCGAGATCCAGCGCGTCTTCGGCAAGCCCACGCGCCTCGACCGCGACGCCCGCGTCTTCGACAACGCCCGCGAGGGCGCCCGCGTCTCCCGCCTGCGCCGCGACGAGGCCGCCGCGCCCACCGCCGAGGAAGTCCTCGAAGCCCTCCCCGACTGGGAGGAGGACGAGGAGGCCGGCAGCGACTTCGAGGAGATCGACGAGGCCCACGAGCCTGAGCCCGAGACGAAGCGCCGTGGTCGCTGAGCCTCCTTGCGACCCCGGCCGCTCGGCCGAAACCGCAGAGGGCCAGTGGGTCAGAGGTTCGCAGAGGACGGCCTAAGGAGTTACGCGGAGTTCTTCGCGGCCCTTCGCGGCATCGCCGCTTCGCGTTTCCCACGCTGCACGGGCTCCTCGGTACCCTCACCCTCGCTTTGTGTCCTTTGAGGTGTCGGTCGTCCCTTTGCGACCTGACGCCGCCTCGGGCCACGCAGGACGAGAAGGAGCGGAGCGTGAAGGACTGGCCCGATCCCTCTGCCCCGCAGCGAGCCCAAGCGCTAACCCCGCAATCAGGAGGGAGCCCCCAAGCCACGCCGGCACCGGCGCCCCCACGAGGTACGCCGCCCCCGCGATGAGGGAAGCGGCGCCACCCCACCGCACGAACCGCAGGTCCACGAAGCGCTCGAGGGGCGTGCGCGCCGCGAGGAGGAGGCTCGCCCAACCGATGGCGGCAGCGAGGAGGACACCAATCACAGGGTCCAGGCGAGGGCCACCTCCACGACAACGGCCGCGACCACGCTCCAGGCGGGAAGCGGGAGGCCGAGGGGTTGGGGGAGCTTCGCGCCGGCGACGGCCACGCCGAGGAGGGCGAGGGCCACCGCGGCGCCGATGGGAATGGCCACCAGCGAGAGGTGGGCTCCGATGAAGGCCCCCGCTGCTCCCGCTGCGACGGCAAGGGCGGCGGCGAGGAGCCCCAGCAGCAGGAAGCGCTTCCGGTGTCCCCGTGTCCAGGGCCCGAACTCTTCGCGGGCGCTCAGCCAGGAGCCGGCGCCTGCGATCACGGTGAGTCCCACGGTGGTGCTCGTGACGGGGTTCGCGAAGGCGCCTGCGGCGCCGAGGCTGAACAGGGTGCCGTCGACGGCGGGGAGGACGGTGAAGAGGGCGAGACGGGTGGACATGAGGTTGGAAGAAGGCATGAGAAAACACCTCCCGCCGCGCCCCGAGCGCCTAGAGGCACATCGG
>DATMKA010000220.1:0-3366 GCA_035553595.1 Thermoplasmatota archaeon
CCAGTTCCACCCCGAGTTCAAGAGCCGCCCCCGCAAGCCGTCCCCCCTGTTCAACGGCTTCGTGGGCGCCGCCCTCAAGCGCGCCATCGCCGCCGAGAGCCCCCGCCGCACCTGAAGCCATGTGGGTCGGCCTCACCGGAACCCCCGCCACGGGGAAGACCACCCTCGCGCGCCACCTGCGGGACCAGGGGCGCTTCGTCCTCGACCTCAGCCAGTGGGCGCGCGAGCAAGGCCTCGTGAGCGGTCGCGACACCGCGCGGGACGCGGACGAGATTGACCCCGAAGCCCTGAGCGAGGCCTGGGAGGAGGCCTTCCCGCCCTGCGACGACGTGCGCTTCGTGGAAGGCCACCTGAGCCACCTCGTGCCCGTGGACGTCGTCGTGGTCCTGCGGGTGCGCCCCTCGCGCCTCGAGGAGCGCCTGCGCGCCCGCGGCTACCACGAGGACAAAGTGCGCGAGAACGTGGAGGCCGAGTGGCTCGGGGTCGTCACAGGGGATGCGCTGGAGGCAAACCCCATCGTGTACGAGGTGGACGCCACCAATCTGCCGGCAGAGGCGCTCGTGGCGGAAGTCCTCCGCATCGCGAAGGAAGGGCCCTCGGACCGGGAGGCCCCCCATGTGGATTGGATGGCCACCGACACCCCCTCCTGGATCTGACCCGGACCTGAACATGATGGGGGTCTGCGCCGCAGAGCTTCCAAAAGGGTTTAAACACCCCTACGCTTAACCGCCGCCTGTCGGGTTTCCCCCATGGTCCTCGATCAGCTCCGGCCGCAGACCGAGAAAGCGTTCACCCCGTGGGCGGCTCGCCTGAACGCTTGGGGCGTGAAGCCCAACAGCCTCAGCATCGCCTCCCTGTTCTTTGCGGCCTTCGCCGCCCTCGCCTTCGTCTTCGCGATGGCACCGGGCCGCGAATGGCTCCTGCTCGTGGCCTCCGCCCTCGTGGGGCTCAACGCCCTCGCCGACGGCTTCGACGGCCGCCTCGCGCGCCTGCAGGGAAGCGCCTCCGTGAAGGGCGACTACCTGGACCACGTGATCGACCGCTACGCCGACCTCGGCGTCCTCACCGCCATCGGTCTCGCGGGCTGGGTGGACCTCCGCATCACCCTCTTCGCGCTCCTCGGGACCGCCCTCACGAGCTACATGGGGACCCAGGCCCAGGCCCTCGGGCTTGGCCGCAACTACCGCGGCCTCCTCGCGCGAGCGGACCGCATCTTCATCCTCATCACCTTCCCCCTCCTCGAGTTCGCGCGCCTCACCTGGTACCCCGTGGAAGTCCCCTACGTGGGCACCGTCCTCGGCATCGCGCTCCTCTACATCGCCGTGGTCGGAAACCTCACCGCCGTGCAGCGCTTCTGGCACGGGTGGCGCGAGATCACGGACCGCGAGAAGGGCCTCCTCCGCTAACCCGCCTCACGACCGCGGAAACTCCACTTCCGCGGGCCCGGGGATCGCAGGCGCGGGCGGCTCCGCGTCGCGCTTCGCGGGCGGCCACTTCTTTGGCGGCAGCAGGATGAGCACGGCGGCGAGGACGCCGATGCCAAGCCCGAAGGCGAAGCTCGCGTTCAGCATCACGGGCGAGGCAAGCCACGAGGGGATGGGCACGTCCGGGTCGCCCACGAAGACGGCGCTCCGCTCCGCCTTCCGCTCCTTGAGCAGGTCCCCGACGCTTGCGATATTGCGCGCAAGCTGGTAGTACGTGAAGGCGTCGGCGCGCTGCCGCCCCTCGAAGCCCTGCGCGAGCTCGTAATAGCTCACGGCAAGCACGGGCTCATTTCCTTCGCTGCGGGCCAGCAGGATGGCGCTCGCGGCGCTCGCTTTCGCGCGCTCCATCGCGCGCTCCGGCACCCCACCGGCATTGTAGCCGAGGGCTTGGAGGACGACGCCGGAGCGCACGGTGGCCTCGATGGCCTCGTACAGGGCGGCGGCGTAGAGGCCGCGGTCGCGGTCCTTGCGAGCGTCCTCGAGCTTCTCCCGCGCAAGGGAGAGAAGGCCGTTCGCGTCGTTGAACTGGTACTCTCCGAGGAGCGCGGAGGTGTAGGCCATGCTCTGCTCGCCTGCCGCGATCGCCTGCACCGCCGTCTGAGCGAGCTGGATGCGGAAGTCGGGCGCGTCGGGGAAGGTGTCGGCGATGCGGAGCCACCACCGGACCGTGTCGGCGCGCGCGTCCGCCCAAGCCGCGTTGCTCACGGCCTCCACGAGATTCACGGCTTCGGGACGCACCCCGAGGCGGGCATCCTGGATGCGCCGCTCGGCCTCCGTGGCGCGCGACTGGGCGGCGCCCACGGCCTCGAGCACGGCGGGGCTCCGGATGGGCTTCCCCTTCGCGGCCTCCATGGCCTCGGTGGCGTTCTCCTCCGCGCGCTCGATGCGGCCCACCGTCCAGGCGACGGGGTCCTCCGCGTGGAAGAGGCCCGTGTACCCGATGACGGTGCGGGCCGCGATGTTGGCCTGGAAGCTGAGGCTCGAGCTTGCGTAAAACCGGGACTCGTTGAAGGCCCGCTCCGCGTTCGCGGTGGCCTCCGTGGCAAGACGCAGCTGCTGGTACGCGGCGGCCGCCAGGTCCCGGTTCCCCGAGGCGGGGATAGTCGCGATGGCGCGCTGCGCCTCCTCGAGGAGGGCCCGGGACTCCGCCACGAGCTCCTCGCTGAGGGGGCGCATGAGGTTCATGAACTCGGGGGTGATCACGGGGCCCGCCGGGAGGGGCACCTGCAGGTCGTACCCCGTCATGTAGCGCGCGGCCTCCTCGATGGTGCCCACGGGGAGGCAGGTGATGCCGAGGTCGTCGCGGCAGTAGGTTGTCATGTTGAGGCGGCCGAAACCGCGCTCCGTCTGCACGGGCACCTCCTCCTGCCCCTCGGGGTACAGGAACAGGAAGACGTGGCCCGTGTCGCGCGCGGCCCGCGCCTTCTCGGGCACGCCGCCCACGGGACCGATGCTCCCGTCGGGGTTGATGGTGCCTGTCATCATCACGCTCCCGTTCACGCGCCACTCCTTGAGGGCCGCAACGGCGCCGACGGCCATGACGGCGCCCGCGCTCGGGCCACCAATGACCTCGCTTCCAGAACGGATCACGAAGTAGAAGTTGTAGTCCGTGAGGCGCAGGCCGGTGACGGCGGAGGCCACCTGCACCGCGAGGCGGGCGCTCCCCTGCATGTCCACTTCCGTGAGGGGGTACGTGTCCATGAACACCTGGCCCGTGCCGTTCTCCTCCACGGTGATGCTCACGGTGGCGATGCTTCCCACGAGGCCCTGCTGGGTGTGGCCCACGGCCGCCGCCTGCACCGTGACCGTGTCGCGGAGGCGGCGCTCCGGCTGCGCGTCCCCCGCCGGAAGCAGGGGGACGAGGAGGAGGGCGGCCAGCAGG
>DATMKA010000221.1:0-6128 GCA_035553595.1 Thermoplasmatota archaeon
CCGCTGAAGCGCCCAAGCGCCGCAGCTGGTGGAGCAAGTTCACCTCCAAGCTCTCGGGCGATGCGGCCCCCGAGCAGCAGACCCCCGTCACCGTCGTTCCCCCCATCACCGAGGAGGGCGTCCGTGAGGTCGAGGTCTACCCCGTCCAGGAGCCCTACGCCTACATCCGCATCAGCTACAACGAGAAGAGCCACGAGCACCTCTACGAGGTCATCGAGCCCCAGATGAGCGACCGCGAGCAGAAGGTTCTCGAGTTCGTCGAGACGACCCTCGTGGACGTCATCGAGGTGGGCCTCAGCGCTCTCGAGGCCGGCGGCGCCGAGGAGGCGCTCCGCAAGCACGTGGACGAAATCCTGTACGACTACTCCATCACCCTCAACCCGAAGGCGCGCGAGAAGCTCCTCTACTACATCATCCGCGACTTCCTCGGGAACGGCAAGATGGAACCCGTGATGCGGGACGAGCAGATTGAAGATATCAGCTGCGACGGGCCCCAGGTTCCCCTCTTCCTGTACCACCGCAAGTACGAGTCCGTGAAGTCCACGGTGCGCTTCCCCAGCCACCAAGAACTGGACTCCTTCGTCATCCGCCTCGCCCAGCGCTCCGGCAAGCACATCAGCATCGCCGAGCCCCTGCTTGATGCGACGATGCCTGACGGCAGCCGTCTCAACGCCACCCTCTCCGACGAGGTGACGAGCAACGGCAGCACCTTCACCATCCGTAAGTTCCGGCCTGACCCCTTCACGCCCCCGGACCTCGTGCGCTTTGGCACCATGAGCGCGGACATGCTTGCCTACTGGTGGCTCGCGGTCCAGCACGGCGCGAGCGCCATCTACGCCGGCGGCACGGCCTCCGGTAAGACGACGAGCCTCAACGCCATCCTGCTCTTCATTCCGCCCCAGATGAAGATCGTGAGCATCGAGGACACGCGCGAAATCAACCTCCCGCACCCCAACTGGATCGCGGGCGTCACGCGCAGCGGCTTCGGGCCCCGCGACAACAACGGGCGCCAGGCCGGTGAAATCGACATGTTCACCCTCCTCAAGGCTGCCCTCCGTCAGCGCCCCGAGTACATCCTCGTGGGTGAGGTGCGCGGCCAGGAGGCCTACGCGCTCTTCCAGGCCATGGCCACGGGCCACACGGCCTACGGCACGATGCACGCGGACTCCGTCGAGAGCGTCATCCACCGCCTCGAATCGGACCCCATCAGCATCCCCCGCAGCCTCCTCGAGAGCCTCGACATCGTGAGCATCCAGATCCAGACCCGCATCGGGAACAAGCGGGTCCGCCGCACGAAGGAGCTCGTGGAGATTGTGGGCCTCGACCCCCACACCCGGGAACTCCTCACGAATGAGGTGTTCAACTGGAACTCCTCCAATGACACCTTCGAGTTCAGCGGCGTCTCCTACGTCCTCGAGCGCATCCAGATGGAGAAGAACATGACCGAGGCGGAGATGCGCGAGGAGCTTCTCCGCCGCAAGGACATCATCCACTGGCTCATCAAGAAGGGCCACCGCGACTACAAGACCGTGGGCCACATCATCGCCTCCTACTACAAGGAGCCCACGAAGACCGTGGCGGAAGCCCGCAAGGAGCTTGCCGAGATGGCGGCCAAGGAAGCGGCCGAGGCCGCTGCGGCCGCCGCCGCATCCCCCGAGGGCGCCCCGGCGGGCACTGCCGCGGAAGGGCTGCTCGTGACGGGTCCCGGTGGGGCCGTCATCGAGGCGACGCCCCCCGCGCTCCCCGACGACCCTTTCGCGGCCATGCGGGAGGCCATCATGACCGACGGTCGGGACGAGGAGGATGAGGCCCCTGGCGCTTAACGAGTTCCAGCGCCTCTCCTACAAGCTCCTCGGCGCCTCCCTCCGGGACCGCCTTAGCTCCCCCGACTTCGAGGAGAGCGTCCGCCGCAGCAACCTCGGCGTCCGCGCCGAGGCCTACCACGCCACCGCCCTCTTGACGGCCATCCTCGTCACCGCGGGCGCCTACGTGTTCTCCCTGTTCCTCGGGTACGTCCTCATGCCCGCCATGGGCCAGTCCCTTCCGCTCCTTGGCATCATTGCCACCTTCACCGTTCCCCTCCTCATGGGCGCGGGCACCTACGCGGCCATGATCACGGTCCCGGCAAGCCGCGCGAAGGCGCGCGCGAAGGACATCAACGCGAAGCTCCCCTACGCCCTCAACTACATCGCCGCCATGAGCTCCGCAGGCGTCAACATCGACCGCCTCTTCTACAGCCTCAGCAAGCAGAAGATTTACGGCGAGGTGGCGAAGGAAGCCGGCCGCATCTACTGCGACATGGCCTTCTTCGGCCGCGACTCCGTGACGGCGATGCACCGCGCCATCCAGCGGACCCCCAGCGACAAGATGCAGGAGTTCCTCCAGGGCGCCATCACCACGGTCACCTCGGGCGGCAACCTCCAAACGTACTTCAGCACCAAGGCCCAAAAGTACATGTGGGAAAACCGGCAGGAGCAAAAGGCCTTCGTGGACATGATGGGCCTCATGGCGGAGACCTACGTCACCGCCGCCGTCGCGGGCCCCCTCTTCCTCATCATCATGCTCGCCATCATGGGCATGCTCGGTGGGGGCGGGCCCCAGCAGCTCTTCCTGGTGGTCTACCTGATGCTGCCCGTCGTGAACTTCGGCTTCGTGTTCCTGCTCAGCAGCATGACTCCGGAGGTGTAAGCCATGCGGCTCCTACCCACCGCTTCCGCCCTCACACGCGCCACCTCCAACGCCCCCGTGGTGGCCCTCGCGGTGGCCGCCATCGTGGCCGCCATCGCGGGCGGCGTCTCCTCCCTCTTCCCGCCCGGGCCCATCCAGGGGCTCAGCGTCTACTTCCTGAGCTTCGCGACGCTTCTCATCATGGCCGCCGGGTACGCGCAGGGTGCGGCCCCCCAGACCTACGACTTCACCGCGGAGTCCCCCACGGGCCGCTTCGAGCGCGAGATCAAGCTCCACGGGTACGGCGTCGTCACGGCCCTCGCCTTCTTCTTCACCCTCCTCTTCGAGGTCCTCGCGGTGCTCGCCGCCGTGGGCCTCTTCCGCCTCTTCGGCCCCTTCGCCACGGCCTTCATCTCGTACTACCCCGCCCTCCTCTCGCTGTTCCTCCTCCTGCTTGCGGCGGGCCCCCTCGTGGTCCGGCGCAACCCCAGCGAGATCGGGCTCACGAAGCGCCGCCGAAGCATGGGCTATCTCGGCCTTGCCACCACGGGCCTCTTCGTCCTCATCACCCTCATGACGGCGAGCGGCCTCTTCGACGGGGCCGGCCTCAACGGCGTCCGCTCCGAACGCGCCGCCTTCGTCCTCACCGCAAGCAGCGTGAGCCTCTTCTTCTTCGTGAAGAGCTGGCTCCGCATCCCCGACTTCAAGGACGTGAGCACGTGGATGGAGTCCGAGGACCGGTTCGGCCGCAGCGGCCTCCCCCAGATCCTCGTCTTCGGCCTCGTGGGCATCGCGGGCCTCCTCATCCTCCTCAGCCCCCTCTCCGCCTTCGGCGTGCTGCCCCCCGAGGCAGCCATCTTCGGCCTTGGCATCTCCACCCTCCTTCTCCTCGGCGCCGTCAACAGTCTCAGCACGCGGTATGTGCGCGAGGACCTTGAGGCGGACTTCGAGAACGTGCACTCCCTCCAGGAGCGCCGCCACCTCATCCTCCGCGGGACGAGCATCCTCCTCGCGTTCCTCGGCACGGCCCTCGGCCTCATCACCTTCCTCGCCGTGCTTGCCCAGGTGGCCGGGCTCTCCCTCTTCGGCTTCCTCCTCGGGTTCTTCGTCGCGAACTACCCCATCATCCTCACCCTCGCCCTCATCCCGCCCGCCGCCGCGTGCATCGTGCGTCTCTACGTGAAGACGGACGTTCCCTACGACGACAACCGCAAGACCGTCACCATGCTCGCGAGCGCCTTCGCCATGGTGCTTGTCTTCTTCGGCGTCTTCATCGGGAGCGGCCTCGCGAAGGGCCAGGGCATCGCCCTCGAGAACGCGGTCCTCACCATGAGCTTCGGCGTGGTCGCCGCTTACGTCGGCGTGGCCAACCGCGGCCTCTACCCGAGCGTCCTCAGCCTCATCAAGGACTCCGTCCAGAAGAGCCAGGACGCCTCCGAGGACACCAAGGAGAATATCCGCCGCAACATGATGATCACCTACCTCGGTGGGCTCGCCTTCGTGCTCCTCACGGTGGGCTTCAACGTGGCCGTGAGCCTGAACGTGGTGGAGGTCCCCGAGGGCATTGCCACGGACCTGTTCTTCTTCGTGTACCTGCTCGGCGGCCTCGCGCTCATCACCGTCATCGGAGTCCGGTACTACCAGGGCGTCAACATCGACCCCCGCAGCCTCCCCCAGGACAAGAACGAGGAGCGGTGGAAGCGCCGCCTCACCGCGAGCGAGATCAACCGTCTCGTGGTTCTCGGCGTGAGCATCACGAGCGCCACCATCATGGCCGTGATTGGCGTCCTCATCACCGCCGGCATCGTCACGAGCCTCGGCGGCATCCCTCTCGAAACCCGTCACTCCACGGACTTCTTCGTCTTCGCCATCCTCCTCGGCCTTGGCCCCTACGGGTACTACCACGCGAAGGAAGTCCAGCGCGTGAAGGCCATCGACAACAAGTTCCCCGAATTCCTGCGTGACCTCGCCGAGTCTCAGCGTTCCGGCATGACCCTCACCCAGGCCGTCATCACGGCCGCGAAGGGCAACTACGGCGCCCTCACGCCCGAGATTCGCAAGATGGCGGCCCAGATCGAGTGGGGCGTCAGCTTCACGGATGCGCTCACGCGCTTCAGCCGCCGCGTCCGCACCCCTCTCATCGAGCGCACCGTCACCCTCATCGTCGAGGCCGCCAACAGCGGCGGCAACGTCGTGGACGTGCTCTCCGCGGCCGCGGATGACAGCCGCGAGATCCAGATGATCCTCAAGGACCGCAAGGGCAGCATGAACATCTACATGATGATCATCTACGTCGCGTTCCTCGTGTTCATGGGCGTGGTTGCCATCCTCACCAAGCAGTTCATCCCCGAGGTCGCGAAGGCCGTGAGCTCCGCTGCGGCCAACGGCCCCGTGAACGTGGGCGGCATGACCTTCAGCACCGTGGACGAGCAGGCCTTCAAGACCCTGTTCTTCCACGCCGCCGTCATCCAGGGCTTCGGCGGCGGCCTCGTGGCCGGCGTCATGCAGGAAGGCAAGCCCGTGGCGGGTCTCCGCCATGCCTTCATCATGGTCATCATGGCCTACGTGGTCTTCCGGTTCCTCATCGGAGCGTGAGCATGGCGAAGCGAGCGGGCTGGGCTCGACGGGCCCTCAGGGACGACG
This sequence comes from Thermoplasmatota archaeon, assembly GCA_035553595.1. Taxonomy (GTDB): domain Archaea; phylum Thermoplasmatota; class SW-10-69-26; order JACQPN01; family JAJPHT01; genus DATMKA01. The sequence continues at coordinate 5,311 of DATMKA010000221.1, forward strand.
GAGGAAACCTCCTCATCGTGGCAGGCATCACCCTCATGCTTGCCTTCATCGTCACCTCTGTCACCCTCAGCGAGGTCAACAGCCTCGAATCCCGCTCCCTCCAGGACCGCGACAACAGCTTCCTCAACGAGTACCGTTTCCTCCACGAGAAGCTCGCCTCCTCCCTCTCCACGACCGTCGCCTCCGACGTGGACCTCACCCAGTTCCGGTCCGAATTTGCCACCATCGAGGAAACCCTCCGCATCCTCGAGGCCGCCAAGGGCTACGATGTGGTGCTCCGCATCGGCGACACCACGAGCCTCTCCCCCGGCTTCAAGAACGAGCTCGCCTTCGTGAACCCCACCACGGGCTTCTACGAGGATTGGAGCTTCGATGGCGCGAACAACCTCGACCACATCCCTTACGATGGCACCAACGACGGCGTGATCCGCCAGGGAAGCGTCATCGTGGGCGTCGTCGTGAACCTCCGCCTCTCCGACGGGGTGCGCTCCGTCACCGAGAGCGTGCTCTTCCCCACGAACTCCGTGGACCGCGACCCCGCCAACGGTGAGGTGGCCTCGGCGCCCCAGAACCTCGCTGCCTTCTACGACGGGTCCACCGCCTACCTCGTCTGGGACCCTCCCGCAGCGAACGCGGACCGCGTCCAGGAGTACGCCATCTACTCCACCGCCAACGGCGCCACCACCTACCATGGTCGCGTCTCGGAGGAGTCCATCGCCCTCAACGGCCTCTCCCCCGGCGTCGCCTACACCTTCAAGGTGCGCGCGGTCACCGAATACCTCGCCTCCAACCCCGCCACCCTCCTCCAGACCCTCGCC